>CAYGTS010000049.1:0-16870 GCA_964352905.1 uncultured Legionellales bacterium
TAATGTGAGATTGCCCAAATATGGCTGTTCCTCGCTACACCGGGAATTGCTGGTCCTTTTGATTTTTAAGGGTATAATTGCATGCAAATAAAAACAATTGAAGAAACTTTACTCTACTGGTTTGGCCCGGGCATGAGCAGTGATCTTCCGAGTGAAGAACGCACCAAACAATGGTTTGCTTATACTCCTGATGTTGATCAATTTATCAAAGAAAATTTTGAAAAAAATCTTATTGCCGCTAAAAATAAAAAATTAGTAGCATGGCAGAAAACTGCTCGTGGTTCTTTAGCTCTTATTATTATTCTCGATCAATTTTCACGTAATATTTACCGTAACCAAGCGCAAGCTTTTGCTGCCGATACACAAGCGATTAATTTAAGTTTAGATGGTATTGAACTAGAATTTGATCAGCAATTAAGTCTCATTGAGCGGGTTTTTTTCTACATTCCACTTATGCATAGTGAAGACATTCACATGCAGCAACAATCCGTGGCAGCTTATAAAAGCTTATTCGATTTAGCACTCCCCGAAACCCAAGCCATCTTTAAATCTTTTTACCACTATGCCATTGAACACTATCGCGTCATTGAAGAGTTTGGTCGATTTCCTTATCGTAACAAGATCTTAAGTCGTGAATCGACACCAGAAGAACAACAGTATTTGCAAGGTCTAAAGCAATAAAAGTGCGATCTAGCCCTGCCGTGGATCGTCATTACGAGATCCGGTATAATGCTACGTTTTATATAGCAAGCGGAAGAATATGAGTAAAAAAACGTTATACCGAGTTTCATTTATCAGTCACAATAACATTTACGAAATGTACGTGCGCAATGTTACAAGCAGTAATTTATTTGGTTTCGTGGAGTTAAGCGAGTTTGTCTTTGGCGAAACAACGCAAGTGTTGGTTGATCCGGCCGAAGAACGCCTAAAAACAGAATTTGCCAATGTTAAACGTTGCTACATTCCTATGCATGCCGTGTTAAGAATCGATGAAGTAGAAAAACAAGGCGTGGCTAAAATTACCGGTATTAGTGAAAAATCAGGCAAAGTCACGCAGTTTCCTAATCCTATTTATACACCAACGGGTGGATCGGAGAAATAGTTGTGCTAATGATCGACTGCGAGGATGTAAGCTTATCTGCTGAAGACCAATCCTTATTGCAACATCCTGCGATTGCTGGGGTTATTTTATTTTCGCGCAATTATCACGATCCTCAACAACTCATGAATTTATGCCAAGCAATTCGCCAAGTACGTGAAGATCTTTTAATCGCAGTCGATCAAGAAGGTGGGCGTGTGCAACGCTTTCGTGAAGGTTTTATTAATCATCCGCCTTTAGCTACCTTTGGAAAACTTTACCAAGAGCAACCCGAACAAGCGAAATATTTCTCAGCCATTGCTGCTTGGTTGTTAGCCTCTGAAATTTTAGCTTGTGGTGTTGATTTTTCTTTTACACCCGTCTTAGATCGCTTTACCGAAACTAGCAAAGTTATTAAGGATCGCGCGTTTGCCAATGATATTAATGTGATTGTCGATTTAGCAAAAACCTATATTGCCAGTTTGCATGATGCTGGTATGAGAGTGTGTGCCAAACATTTTCCGGGGCATGGTACGGTAGTTGCCGACTCGCATCTAGAAATGCCAATCGATCGGCGTGAAAAATCGCTAATCTTTAAGCAAGATATGCAAACCTTTGCAAGCTTAATAACACAACTTGATGCCATCATGCCGGCACATGTTATCTATCCTGCAGTTGATAATTTACCAGCCAGTTTTTCAGCAACCTGGTTGCAAACTATTTTGCGCGAACAATTACATTTTTCAGGGTTAATTTTTTCAGATGACATCAGCATGCAAGCGGCAAGCATGATGGGAGATTATCCAACACGTGTAACAGCGGCACTTGCAGCCGGCTGTGATATCGTCTTGCTATGTAATAATCGCAAAGCTGTAATTAACGTGCTGGATGAGGTAGCCATTCAAATCACTCCGCAATTGCAGCAACGCATTCAACACATGCGTGCGCAAAAAAAATGTGATTGGCAGCAACTACATCAATCGCCGGCATGGCAATCTAACCAGGAGTTAATCGCATCACTACTAGAGGAGGTACGATGAATTATTTAAATCAAATGTATCATTACGTCGCACAATCTTCATGGATTTTGCAAGTTTTCTTAATTATTTTAGCAACGGCTTTTTTGCATGCGATAGAAGTTATTACTTATAAAAAATTAAAACCACGCACAGAAAAAACTAAAAATATTTGGGATGATGCATTGCTTTACGCCTTACATAAACCCGCGGGTATTTTAATTTGGGTGATGGGTGTAACATTGGCGGCTGAAATTATTCGCGAAGTGACAACTCAAAATTTATTTTTATTTGAGGCAACCAACACGATTCGTGAATTAAGTTTTACACTTTTATTAGTTTGGGCAGCTGTGCGTTTTATTCAAAACATTGAAACTGCCATGATTGAACACGCCAATCAAAAAGGTAACTATGACAAAACCAGTATCAATGCGATTGCACAAATTTTGCGAGTGAGTGTTATCATTACGGGTGGGCTAGTTGCATTATCAACTCTTGGTATTCCACTTTCAGGCGTGCTGGCCTTTGGTGGTTTTGGTGGTATTGCAGTTGGTTTTGCGGCGAAAGATTCACTTGCTAATTTATTTGGTGGATTAATGATTTACCTTGATAAACCATTTAAAGTTGGCGATTGGATCCGCTCGCCCGACAAGGAAATTGAAGGTACTGTAGAATATATTGGTTGGCGCTTAACCCGTATACGCACCTTTGATAAAAGACCACTGTATGTGCCAAATGGTGTATTTTCAAATATTTCAGTAGAGAACCCTTCACGCATGACCAATCGTCGTATCAAGGCAACCGTGGGTGTGCGTTATGATGATGCCAATAAAATTGCTGGTATCGTTGAGCAAGTTGAAAAAATGCTATTACAACATTCGGCAATTGATACCACTCAAACTTGTTTTGTGCGCTTAGTTAATTTTGGTGCATCCGCCTTAGAATTTTTAGTTTATACCTTTACCAAAACAACCAACTGGGTAGAATTTCAAGCGATTCAAGAAGATATTTTTCTAAAAATTTTAGCTATCATTGATCAACATGGCGCAGAGTGTGCGTTCCCAACTACAACCATTCATCTACCTGATGAATTACGCATTTCGCAGCAAAGTTTAGCTTTATCCCATAAACAAACTAAGAGAGAAACCCATGACAATACCAGCGCTTATCAAAGAAGTGTTTAAAAAATCAACCTGCCTTTATACCAGAAATGATGTTGAAGCAGCACTTGATCACATGGCGATTAATATCACGGAAAAACTCCAAGATAAACATCCCGTGATTTTATGTGTCATGATTGGTGGTGTCATTCCAACCGCAGGACTATTATCTCGCATGAGTTTCCCCTTAGAGTTAGACTATGCGCATGCCACGCGTTACCGCAAGGAACTACATGCTGGCGAACTACAATGGAAAAAAGAACCCGCAACCGATCTAAAAGATCGCACAGTATTAGTTGTTGATGATATTTTAGATGGTGGCATTACCTTAGCCGCCATTATGGATTACTGTAAAAAACAAGGTGCGGCTGAAGTATATAGCGCCGTCTTAGTCGACAAACAACACGTGCGCGATCCTGACGGTTTACAAAACGCTGATTTTGTTGGATTAACCGTTGATGATTTATGGGTTTTTGGTTACGGCATGGATTACAAAGAATACTTGCGCAACGCGCCTGGTATTTACGCCGTTGCCGATGAACACAAATCCTGAACCAGTTAGGCCTGCCCTGGCGGTTCAAAATTAGAGGAATTCTAAAAACATGCCGAAAATTGCTGTAATTGGTGGTAGTGCGCTGGGGCGTTTGCCACAAATGAATGTGCTAGAAAAACAACAACCGGAAACGCCGTATGGGTTACCGGCTTCACCGTTACAATTTGGTACGCTGGCTGAAAAAGAAATTGTTTTTTTATCACGCCGCGGTGATAGGCGTGTACCGCCGCATAAGATTAATTATCGCGCTAATATTTGGGCACTGCACCAAGTAGGTGTTGAATTTATTATTTCAGTGGTGGGTGCTGGCGGGATCCGTGCTGATATGATCCCCGGTTGCTTTGCTGTGCCCGATCAAATCATTGATTACACCTATGGGCGTGATTACACATTCTATGATGATTGCCAAGCGATGGTTAAAGAAATTGATTTTACCTATCCTTATTCCTACGAATTACGGCGTGCGCTAATGGATGCTGCTGCAAAAAATCATATTGAAATTAAAGAAGAAGCAACCTGTGCGATAACCCAAGGGCCACGCATGGAAACACTGGCCGAAGTACGCAAATTAGAACGTGACGGTTGTGATATTGTGAGTATGACGCCAATGCCGGAAATGATTTTAGCCCGCGAATTATCCATGCAATATGCAAATTTAGCTTTAATTAGCAACAAAGCGGCAGGGCGTCGTCATGGCGTGAAATTGCAAGAGGAGCGCGAAGCGATTATTTTAGATTCCGTTATGGAAATGCAAAAAATTCTGTGTGATACAATTGCTGCCTTACAACCAACGGATTTTGCAATTTCACTGTGAGAAATAATCTTCAGCTAACTGGCAAGGTTACGCAATTGCACTATTTGGCGTTTAGCGCCCCAATTGCCGGGTGGTCCTTGAAACACACCAGGACATGGCGCACCACAGTGTAAACAACATCCGCTGTAATCCAATTGATATAAGCCCAATACATACCAATCGCGCTCAATTACCTTCGCCCCACATTGATGGCAATACGTACTACTGCCCACGCTATCATGCACATTACCCGTGTAAACGTAATGCAAGCCGTTTTTTAACGCAATTTCACGTGAGCGAGTTAAGGTTGCATGAGGCGTTGGAATTTTATCTAACATTTTCCAGTCAGGATGAAACGCCGTAAAATGCAGCGGCACATCATTGCCTAAATTATCGCTGATCCATTGTGTCATGCGATCAATTTCCGCGGGTGAATCATTTTCATCAGGAATGAGCCTTGTATGGTCGCGTGATATTACCTCTATTTTCTACGTTTGAAAACAACCCATCTGACGCCATGCAAGCAGCAATACCGACTTTAACAGATCATGACCAATTTAAGCATTTTTATACAGCAGCAGCAAATCGAAATGATAGCTTTTTCCCTCGTAGCATCATTACAGATCTGCTATTTCCTATTTGCCATTTTGTGAGTTATGATTCTAACAGTAAAACGATAATACATCGCATTGTTGAAGAGCCTGCCCAAGATCAACCGGAACAACCCATCGAAAAAACTGCTTCCCAAGTACATTTGCTTTATCAAAATCTGCCTCGGCAGGATGAGGATGAGGAAGAGGAAAAACATGATGACGAAAGTAACGAAAGTGACGAAGAGATGGGATTCCCTAGCCCTAGCCCTAGCCCTAGGCACAGGCACAGGTAAAGTCTAACCAACAGCCTGGAACTGTTTATTCTCTTAATTTGCTAACATTCTATGCTTCTCACGGGTTATAAAAATTATAAACAATCGTTCGTTTGGTAAAATTGAGATCGAAGTTGATTTTATGCTTAACAAATACTATTATATCTAATAAAGAATAAATTAGATCATAAAGGCTATTATGATATCAATATCAATGAAATCACCCTTTGAGGTGGCTAGAGAAATTGCCAAAAAAGCCCAAGAGAAGCGCTTGAAGCTCAATCTGAGTCAGCAAACTTTATCCGATAAATCAGGTGTAAGTTACGGCACATTGAAGAAGTTTGAACAAAAGGGGCAAATATCATTAGAGTCGCTGCTTAAAATTGCCCTGGCACTGGGTGAAATGGATAAGTTCGAACACCTCTTTTCTAAAGATGATGATGAACTACCAGCATCTCTTGATGAGCTTTTAGATGATAAGCAGCGGAAAAGAGGCCGTAAATGAAATTTGATCCTGTAAAAGTTGTTCATGTTTACTACAAACCTATAGATGAAAAAATTTTTGTTGGCAGATTGGCATTAAGTAAGCGAAAGATTTTTTTCGAATATGAGCCTAGCTTTATAGAAACAGGTCTTAATTTATCTCCATTCAAACTACCGCTTAAATCCGGTGTTATAGCAGGATCTGATTTTACTTTTGATGGGTTGTTTGGTGTTTTTAATGACTCTCTTCCTGATGGCTGGGGTCGATTATTGCTAGATCGTACGCTTATTAAACATAATATTAATCCTGGCAGTTTATCCGTGCTTGATAGACTTTGTTTTGTAGGATCAAATGGCATGGGGGCTTTAATTTACGAACCCGAGACAGAGCATTCACCTAATATACCGCATTATTCTTTGGATGAAATCGCTGAAGAAATTGCGGAATTTCAAGAGCATGACAATGACAAATATGTTGAAGATCTACTCAACCTTGGCGGTTCTTCAGCTGGTGCCAGACCGAAAGTTTTAATGTGCGTGCAAGATGAACATTGGTTAATTAAATTTCCCTCTCACACTGATCCAAAAGATATTGGTGCAATCGAATATGCTTATCATCTTATGGCCCAAGATGCTGGACTTAACATACCGCAAGCTAAATTATTTCCAGCACGCAAAGGGCTTGGTTTTTTTGGAAGTCATCGGTTTGATAAAACAGATAATTCTAGAGTTCATATGCATACAGCCAGTGGTCTTCTACATGCAGATCATAGAACACCAAGTCTTGACTATGCAATGATCATGAAAGCAACAATGCACTTAACCCATGACATGAAGGAGTGTGAGAAACAATATAGAGGATGCGTGTTTAATGTCCTTAGTCATAACCGTGACGATCACTCTAAAAATTTTTCCTTTTTAATGAAGCCAAATGGTCTTTGGCGGATTTCACCTTCCTATGACTTAACATTTTCTTCAGGACCTAGCGGCGAGCATTGCTCGATGGTAATGGGTGAAGGTAAAAATCCTGGTACACGGCAGCTGCTAGAACTAGCTAAAATAAGTAATATTAAAAAATCTGATGCACTTAAAATCATTGAGGAGGTAAAATCATCTGTATCTCAATGGTCTAATTTTGCAAAAGATGCAGGTGTTAGCAGTGCAAGTAGTAAATTGATTAATTCAGCGATAACCAAAATAATCAAAGATAATTTGTAACTCACTCCGTAGCGGGGATCGCCAAATCTGAACGTTCTTGGTAAATATTAAGCTAAAAGGTGTGAGCAGTTACGAAAGATAATACATTGCATTTTTTGGGAGGTGAGAGATTGGCCATGAAGATTAAGCCCGCTGCGGTGGCAGGGTATTTTTATCCAGCACAGCCGCAACAATTGCAGCAAATGTTGCAAACGTTATTGGCGCAAGCGAATGGCGACTATGCTAAACCCAAAGCCATTATCGCGCCGCATGCTGGCTATATTTATTCAGGGAAAGTGGCGGCGAGTGCGTATGCGGTGTTGGCGAATTATCGCGATCACATTTCACGTGTGGTGTTATTAGGGCCGGCGCATCGTTATCCTGTGGGATCACTTGCAATCAGTAGTGCTCTCTATTTTGCGACACCACTCGGTGATCTGAGAGTGGATGAACGATTACGCCGTATGGTTTTAGCTTTGCAACAAGTGCAAGAAATCGATGCAGCTTTCACTGAAGAACATTGCCTTGAAGTGCAATTACCGTTTTTGCAAATGGTCTTAAAAGATTTCACGATTTTGCCATTGTTGGTTGGTAATGCGACACCACCTGAAGTGGCGGAAGTGTTAGAATCAGTGTGGGGTGATGAGAAAACCCTGATTGTCATTAGCTCTGATTTAAGTCATTATTTAGATTACGACACAGCGCGTCACAAAGATGCACAAACCACGCAAGCGATTGTGACACAATCCATTGCAGGGTTAGATTACGAATCGGCGTGTGGGCGACATGCGATTGCCGGATTGCTCGATGTGGCGCAACGCCATCATTATCGCATCGTTAATCGCGACTTAAATAATTCAGGCGATACTGCAGGAAGCAAAGATCGCGTGGTAGGCTACGGCGCTTACCATCTTTATGAAGAGGGAGAAGGGCAATGAATTTCACCGCTGAACAACGCCGGGTACTATTAAATACCGCGCATGCTGCGATTGATCATGGTTTAAACCAAGCAAAGCATTTACCGATCCAACTACACGATTATGATGAACAATTACAACAGCAACAGGCGAGTTTTGTTACGTTAGAAATTAACGATCAACTACGCGGTTGCATGGGTAGTTTAAGCGCTATCAGGCCGCTCATTGCCGATGTTGCGCATAATGCCTTTATGGCAGCCTTTCACGATCCGCGTTTTTACGCCTTAAAAAACAGCGAACGGGCGTTACTGCAAATTGCTATTTCCGTTTTAAGCGTACCCGAAGATCTTAGTGTTACCGATGAAGCGGATTTATTACAACAATTACGCCCGCATATCGATGGTTTGATTTTACACATGGGCAGCCACAGCGCCACGTTTTTACCGGCGGTGTGGCAAAGTTTGTCTAACCCGCAAGATTTCTTGAATCAATTGAAACGCAAAGCCGGTTTACCGGCTGATTATTGGTCGCGCAAACTGCAGTTTCAACGTTATACGACGCAGCTGATTGAGTGATTGTGAAAAACAATAAGTTAGCGTAACTATTCACCCTGTAGATGGGAACGCCCATATTCGGGCTAAAAACAGCGAAAATCTTTTATCGAAATGCTCATTTATTCACATATAAACTGCGCTTTCTCAAAAATATTTTCGTAGTTGTTCACCAAATCTGAACGTTCTTGGCAAATTCACAGTTAAGTTTACTGAATAGTTACAAGTTAGCAATGCTAATGTAGCAAATGACTTACATAGTGTTAGTGAATTGTGCTATTATTTGCCAATAAACAAGAGAATAAGAATACGTTAACACGTAACGTATCTTCAGCAATCGCGGGAGATCATAAGAATAATGTTTAAGCCTTATCAGCAGCCACCGCAAGCAGCTAGCTCTCTTGAGTTACTCGCGCCAAACGTTTTTGCACAGAGAAAAGAAGCTGATCAAGCAATCTTAACTCACGCATTAACACGACACCCCAAACAACGCTGGTCATTGTTAGGTTTACTCAGAAATCCTTTTGCAAAGCAAAAAGCCACTTGGGATGAAGCAGAAAAAGCTTTTCAACAAGCTCAAGAGCAAGAAAAGCAAAATCAATCTCTGCAAGGCCAATTTAAAACGTTTGCTGAACAATTTTTTTACCCACGCTTAGCACAAGCTGCTACTGAAAAAGTTAGCAGCACAGCGGTGGGTGTTGGTTTAGATTTTTCATCTATACCCTTACCTGATTTTATTACTAATGGTTTTGTCGCTAGCGTTGGTTGGGCTGCGGGTTTAGTTGCGCGTGCAGTAACCTTAAGTTATTTACAACAAAATCCGAGTTTATTACAGCAAACACAACATCACCAAGCTATATTGAAACAGCTTTTTAAAGATCATGAAGCTGAAATAAACACTTTAACTCAACAATTTTTAACTTTTTTATTTTATATCAAGCTTAATCCCAAAATAACGGATAAAGAATTTAAAGAAGAACTACAAAAGATTTTTAACAGCATTGTTGCAGTCTCTTATAGCGTTAAAGATAAATCAATTACCGATAGCGTATTAGCAAACATTGGTTTAAAAAATCCACTACGCCCGTTTAACCGCGAACAATTTCAACGCGATATGCTGCAATTATTTGGCACGATGTGCCAATGCGCTATCGCTCAACCACAACCGGTTGCTCATTCATTTTTAGGCGTGCTATGGCAAGCGTTCACCGGATTTTTTAGAAAAATTAAAAATCTATGGGCCCACTTTCGGCACGGTTATTCAGCTGCGCAACGTGATACGTTAGCATCTGTCATAGATGTGATTAAAGATGAAGGGTTGCAACAACAATTATCCAATGCTGCAACGGCTAGCGCTGTAAATATAACAACGCCTGCCTATTTGCATGCCATCGAATTATTAACAAAGCATGAATTATTCTTAGGCCATCCTGATTTTTGGTTGCAGGAATTTGATGCTTATACCGGCAATAATCCTGAGCTAGAAAAAAAACTTCAAGAAAAAATACGCGCAGCAAAAAATAAAAGCGAAGTGCAATATCAAGCTTTTTGTGATAGACCAGAAGTTGCTATAAATAAAACCAAAGCCTTTATTCAACAGTTACACTTAAACGGTGAAGACACACAAACAATCAAAGCTATCCTTAAAAGACAAATTTTATTTTTACTCACACAGCAATTGAATAAGGATGCAATTAATCACACTCAGTTACAAGTAATCAGCGCGTTTTACGTTAATGATTTAGGTGGAAATGCGAGTGATAACCATTATCTCGCACAAGCATACCACCAAATACAGCAGCAAAGAGAACAAGAGGAAAAAGCACGCTTTAACAAGCAAAAATCTGAACGCGCAAACTTCTACGCAATACAAGCAGGAAGCACGCTTCCCTCATCCTTAGGATCAATTGATTTACCCAACCCGCAAGCAATTAAGGCAGAGGCAACCCTTAATGCGATTGATGGCAGTATTCAACGAGCTACAGCCAGAGCCCATGCACATGCTGCTAATGCATTTGCGAATTCGCCAGTAGCGCACAGTATTCACGGTGCTATTTATGGTGCGATTGAAGCGGGTTTTACCCATTTAAGTGAATTGTTGGGCGCTGAAAATCAGGTTCGCTTAGATAACACAGGTAATGAATTTGAACCGAGCACCTATGCGCGCATTAAACATTTAGTAGAAACGGATTTATTAGAGCGCACAACGCAATGGGTGACGCAACATTACTTACTGCATGAAACGAATTTATTAAAAAAATCCTGGATTGATCATATACCAGGTCTTGGCACGCTAACCAGTGCTGCCAAAGAGGGCATGAGCAGTGTGATTAGCCAACTCAGCAGTGCGATTGTAGGTGAAATTTTTTATCGCTTTTTCCCGGTTAGTAATCAATTAAATACTGAACAACAACAATTAGTACAACAAGCGAGAAAGGAATTTTGTGAGCAACACCTTGCAACCCTTAATTTAATCAGTACCGAAATGCTACGCTTAATGGTATTTATTGAAAAAAATCCTGATCCTTTGCAATCTGCGCAGCAAATGCGCGCGATTTTGTCACAACTGGATAATGCGATTAACACTTTAGCCAGCACCCCAACAACTTATACTGCTTGGGAAGCATTAAAAAGTATTTTTTCTACAAGCGATGCTGCTGCACCCGCCCAAATCCGCAGCGCACTTTATCAACTGTGTGGCAAAATTTGTGATGCGAATATTAGTGCAGTGCGTGATAACCCGATTTCACAAGCCATGGCTGCTGAAGAAGCCAAAAAAACCACAAGCATCGTTGGCGTGGCTGAAGATGCAGTAATTGGGACTGTAAGCATGCTTGGTGGAATACTTGGCTTGGGATCACCTATTCATGCGCAAGATAAACCACGGCAAGATGTTTTATTGCATTTAAAACAACATTTCTTAGCAGTAGAGCAAGCCACAGTATTAGATGATCTTTATCGAACAACAACACAGGCAAACCAACCTTATTTAGCGGCATTAGAGAGCTTACCAGCAGGCGGATTATCAGCAACGCCGAATGCTTGGCTGGTGGATTATCGTGTGCGCTCAACCGCCAATGGCGATGAAGCAACGCATCAAGATCATCGCGCAGAAATTGCAGCACGCATCCAAGCGGCAAACGATCAACAACAGCAATTTCTAACTTCACCACATGATATTCTTGCTGCCCTAGAAGAAACAGAAGCATTTTTAAATGACAATCCCAACGCTGTCGCACAACTGGGGTTAAAACCACTGTGGCGCATGCAAATAATAGCCTTGGTGGATACTTTGCAAAGCCACTTATTTGGCCTACCTGAGGGAAATCAAAGAAACACCTATGCTAGCAGCGTGGCAGAAGCTCTCGGTGCTATGCAATCATTTTATGTTGAGTGTTTAGATGGTGAAATCACCGATATTGAAAATGCCGCGGATTTGCGTTTAAGCTTTAGCGAACTTGCAAAACAATGTGAGAAATTACAGAGCAGTTTGGGTTCACAAAAAAATCTGCTGTTAGGTTCACCCGTATTGTGGTTATTTTATCAGCGTGATTATCAATTTATACCGAATCAAGGTTTTTCGCATGCCCAGCCCGAATTAACGGCAGATAATATTGATAAATTTATTTTTAATACACTAGCAGCAATTCATAATTTAGCCCAGCATGATCAAACACAATTTTCGTTATACCGTTTATTTTTATTGAAGCAACTTGCCGAATTAATCACCCCCGATTCAGCTAACTATCTTGCTGATCCTGTCGCACGTGTTAAATTGAAAACGCAATTATTGCCATTACTCAGTAATAAACCCTTAAGCGATGTTGAACTGGCGCATATTGCGTATTTGCAATTTGCTGAAGGTGATTTTTTACAGCATATGCGCCAATTACTCGCCTTAGCACCGGCAATGTTACATCTTTATCGTTTAGCAGACACAAAACCTGATGCCCGTAAGACATTGGATCAACAGCGTAATCAAGTAGCGCATGATTTTTCAGAAACACGAAAAAAAGCCGCCGCTGAAAAACTTGCAAAAAAAGCCCAAGCACTTGAAAAAAAGCAAAGTGAAAATAAAAGTATTGTTGCAGAGCTATCTGCTTGGCAACATGAGCGAACAGTTGAGCAAACCTTACAGCAATTGGCTAGAAATCGTGATCAACAACTTGCGTTTGGCGTTAAACAAGATTTACAAACGTTACCTTTAGCAATCACACATTCTATGCGTGCCAGTGTTTTGAGTGCTAGCAGTTATCTTGCTAGCGAATTGGATAAACCGGTGCGCGCTTTTTTTGGTTTAGATGAGCCTAAACCTATTTCTCTGAATGAGTGTCTTACGGCTTTAGAAGAACAGCAGCATAAAACCTTTGCTGATCAATTAAAAAAATCTGCAGAAACTTGGGCAATCCAATTTGCCGCCGGCAAAGTAGCGAGTTGGTTTGCTAGCGATTATTCCAAACCTTTGTTGGAAAAAATTGCGCGTTTTTATGTGCCTAGCACAGCACAAGCTGTGGGTGGTAATGAAGTTGCAGCCAGTATTGGCAGTGAAATTACTGGATATTTTGCCGGTTTATTGGCACAAAATGTTGTTGGGTATTTATTAGAAAATCATGATGCATTAACAGAACAACAACAACAAGCTTTGCACGCAGGTATTGATCCCTTATTGCAATCGTTACAAAGTAGCATTCAACCGATTGCAAATATGATGTTAGGTATTTTGGCGTATATTCAGCAACAGCCACAAGGTTTATCTGATCAAGAAATGGCGAATTTACTCTCACAATTAGATAGTGCTATTGCTAACCTAGCCAATAGCATGACTTATGATGAAACGTTGAAAGAAAGAATTACTAAACTATTTGGTCATGCTAAAGCAAGCCCTTCACCGATAAGTTTGCAACGAAAGCTTTATCAATTATGTGGCCAACTTTGCCAAAATGCGATCTGTGCGCGTTCGCAAAGTTTAATAGGCAGTGCTATGCATGCAGCAACCACACGCCGTCACAGTTTAATTGGCACTGCGGCACATGTTGCAGCAACTGTAATTGATAGTGCTGTAGAATTTACTACAAATCAATCATTACTAGCACAGTACAATAGCTTAGAGCGTCGTACCTTAACGACTTTTCGCGATCAATTACAGTTTAAAGCGAATACCGTTAGCAATAGGCAACGCCAACAAACTATTTTTGATGTGGATAAACAGTATTTAGATTCATTAGAAAGCATGATTGATCATGCTTTGTTTGGTGATGCAAATCATTTACTCGGCACACCGCAAGCCTGGTTATTAAATTACCGTGAACATGCTGCGAAAAATAGTGATCACGTAATACATAATAAAATTAAGGAACTCGTTATAAATTCTGCTTGGCAAACTCAAACCATGATAGAAAATCCAAGTGAGTTATCTGCTTTACTGAAAAAGACACGCCACTATATTAATACTAATCGTGCTTTATCGCCTCATTATCATGCGATGCTACGCGAGCAACTGTTATTGATTGCCAGGGGCATTGCGGAAAGAGCGCTCCGTGCAAACGATGAGTATAGCAAACAAGCCGTGCAAGCCTTAGTCGAGTTAAAACAGCATTATGTTGAGTATTATGGCGGCGATGCAGATGATATTGCTGTTGCTTTATCGCTATCTAATTCCAAAGCACAACTGATTATCACCTTATTAAAACTTGAAGAGCGGCTACAACCAGAAACACATTGTTTAATGGGATCGAGTGCATTATGGTTATCGGCGAGTGCATTTTTAAAACAAACGGTTGCTGATAAATTATTACATACCAATCAAGCTATTCACCCGCAGGCGTTGGCTGCTTATTTAAACAATACCCAGCGTTTATTAGTGAATTTACAGCATGAAGATCCAGCGGTTTATCAACTGTATTATTTGTTTGTGATTAAACAAGTCTGTGAAATCGCGACCCAACAACTAGATGCCTATTCACAATTTGCTGTCGCAAAGTTTATTCATGATCTTAATATCGATGTTGAAAGTATCGCTGATCTTGCAACGATGCAAGGTATCGATTTTGATTTTCAAGCGGAGTTAGCCACTTTAATTAGTTTAACCCAAACACCAACAACGCATTTGATTATACCTTCTATACTTGCAACTCAGGTAGCAGCAGTTAAGCCACAACCCGCTGCAGCAGCTAAGCATGAAAATAATGCGCAGCAACCAGAGGCAAAAGTTGATGCATGGCCGCCTTTAACCGTACAGGAACTTGCAAAATTAAAAGCTCGCAATTCACAGCACTTAACACAAGGAATAGTTGAAGCTGTTATCCAACAACAACCATTGCAAGATCAATTAACCGCAATTGCGCGTGGATTTTTTGCTAGCGTTAATGATGCGATTGATGCTGCTGCTAGTTTAGATCAAGAGCCTGCTGCTGCTATTAGTGATTATGATGATCATTTTGCACCTAGCAATTGGGCAAAATTAAAAGAGTATTTAGCCGGACAAATCGGCAAAGATGCCACTAACATGCTCTTAACGCATGTTTGGGATAGTGCACAACCCTATATTCCCGGTGCGCAAATTCCCGGGGTGGGCATTGCCATGAAATGTGGTGGGCTGTTATTAGTTAATTTAATCAGCATTGTCACGGGTAAAGCTTTTGAGCAAGCATTTAAAGCGCAATCGCCACAGCAAGAGGCAATTAATAAGATTATTGCTGAAAATCAAGATGAAATTATCAATATTGCTGCACTTGCCAAGGAAATGACGCGCTTATTGGTTTACATGCAAAACAGTGAATTCGATCAGCAAAAGGCATGGGATTATTTGCATGGCATCATGCAAAAAAGCGCAAGCTTAGTACCGCAAGAAAAGTTAGCGTCCGTGTTCACGTTATTTGAAAAAATTACGGAATTAGCAGCCGATAGTTTTGCCGATAACCCCATTGCAAGCTATTTTCACATTCACCACTACGATGGTTCACAACGGGCGTGTTTACATGCAATGTCACAAAGCTTAAAAGCAGCAGCACAAGCAGCCAAAAAATACGTGGCAGCGATTCCTGAAAATCAGCAATATAATGACGCGGTTGCAGAGCTGCTTAAACAAGAGAATATTCTAGTAGGCAAAGATGACTGTTGGGCGGCCGATTATTTAGCACTGGGTATTCCTAATGAACAGATGCAGCAAATCTTGCTAAGTTCGCAAACGCAGTTACAAGATTTAATTGCAAATCCACAAAAGATTCCAGCTGTTATTAATACTACCAGAAAATTTCTTGCAGAAAATTCTGGGCTTGCCAGCACGCTTGCCTTGCCAACAAAAATCAAAGCGCAATTGTTAAGCTTAGGCGTGGCCTTAATCCAAAAAAATCCTAAAGCAACAGAATTAGCAAGCGTGAAAGCGTATTACCATGCTTTAGGTGGTGATGTGGCGATTATTGATTCAATGCAATATTTTCAAGCGTTGGATTTGCAGCAAGTGCAGCATGCGTTAACGCAAGCGCAACAAAATTTTGGTGATGAAGTTGCAATGGGTTCATCAGCAATGCGCATGTATTTAACGCCGGGGCAAGTCGCAAGCTCATTAGCAATAGAAGATTTTTTAAAATTAATTGATGATTCTTTGCGTTTTATCGACTATTTGAGACAGCAAGGTGGTAAAGGCAATATTGCATTGGCAAAGTTTTATCAAGTGATGTTGATACAACAGTTAGCGGAACATTATTTTAAAGGAAATAATCAGGATCAAAAAATACGCATTTTAAAAGTATTAGATCGTCTTGGTTTGCACGATCATCGTAATATTCATCACATCGCAAACGTTTTTCAGCTACAGCTTTTGCCACAAGCATTGGCCTCATTACAATTATTAACCGGTGTCACGGTTAATCCCAAAGCCTTAAGCGCAGCGCCTCAGCAAGCTGCAGAACCGCAACAAGTTCAAACACGAGCACGATCAATGAGTGTTTCGGGTTCAAGACAAACCTTATTCGGTAAACCGCAACAACAACAACAACAACAACAAATTGCTGCTCAGCAACCTGATCCTCATCATATACGCAGGAACTCGATGTAACAGGCCATCGTCATTGCGGTTGCTACGCGCGCGGCAGGGGCGAGTGGCAGTGAACCCCAACCCGTCATTGCGAGGAGCGCAGCGACGAAGCAATCCAGGAGTTTGTGGTATTGCGCATGATGTTAAAGGCGATGCTTTTCAGTGCACTGGAATTGATAGCAAACACAGTGAAATCTTGCAAAATCGAAGATCCTAACCCTG
>CAYGTS010000050.1:0-14890 GCA_964352905.1 uncultured Legionellales bacterium
CTAAAGGCATGGTGCTAGCTCCACTGGCTCTGTCGCAAATAAATAAGGTAGCGGGCGAAAAAGTTAGACAAAAATGAACGAAAATTATAACTTATTACTCACTCCGTAGCAGGGAACGTTCAGATCCCCGCTACGAAGTGAATAGGCTTAATTTTTGGTATCTGCTCACCCCCTTTAGCTTTATATTTACCAGAACATTCAGATTTGGCGATAAAAACAGCGAAAATATTTTTGAGAAAGCGCAGTGTATGAGTTATACATGAGCATTTCGATAAAAGATTTTCGCTGTTTTTAGCCCAAATATGGGCGTTCCCTGCTACGGAGTGAGTAGTTACAATTTTTGTATCTATTCAGTAAATTTGAAGGTGAATTTACCGAGAACGTTCAGATTTGGTGCTCCCATCTACAGGGTGAATAGTTACCTAATTTTTTTTCACAATCTTCAACAATAGATTTAATAATTGTTTCAGCAGAGGCGATCGAATGAATTAAATCAATGCATTCACCAGCAAAAACACCGGCAATATCAAAATCACCAGCAGCGACCGCTTGCAGATAGCGTTGTTGCTGGTGATGATTGATTGTTTGTAACGAAGCATTGTTATGCCACTGTTGCGTAAATTTATTTTGCAGCGTGCGTGCCGTATACGGGGCGGGCCAACTTAATCCTCTGGCATAATCAAAAATGTTACTGCGCAGTGTATCATCACCGGATCCTTGTACAATAAGTTGTTTGGCTTTGGTTTGCCCTAACGATTCATGGCAAGCATAAAAACGTGTGCCAATTAAAGCACCGCTGGCACCTAGCATCCACACGCATCACTGCGTGCTGCGGTGCCGGCTTGCACCCTTCCGGGCGCGCCAATCTATCAGTAAATCTTGGCTTAGGTCGTTTAAACCATCCCTGGTAACTAGCTTGGAATTGATCTTCTGGAATACTTTTTAAATTGCAATTAACCGCACCACCCATCATTGGCGTAATGGCAATATTAAATTGTGTTTCACCTAATTAATTGCAAAGCGCATTAAGCGTCATGCTGCTTGTGCCCTGTGCTGCTAGCATGGCAGTTTGATTATTTTCACTATCTTATGTATAGGTGAAAATAACTTGCACGCTTAAAAGTGAAGTATAAATAAGGTTAACTTTACATTGCGCCTAATTTTCCGCCTGCACACTTGTTGCAAAAAAAAATTACATGTTGATTAACATAGATTTTTTCATTGATAACACTCCTTTGTTACTGTGCCCAAAATTAGATAGAGAAATCTGTAGCGTATCCTTCATCTTCTGTATCACTCGCTCCGCCATAAACGTGTTGCATATCCTGATGTGCTTGCTCTCTTGTTAATACACAGACTGGAGCAGGAACATCCTTTTCGATATGTTTTTTAAAAAATTTCATGTAATCTTGTGAGCGTTTACTTTGAAGATAAAGCATATACAAGTCTTCAATATGCTGACATGACCCTGCTACCTTACTTGGATTATCTATAATGCCTGTATTAGAATATACCCCAAATAACACGTTATTTTTAAAGGCTTCTTTAAAACTAATAAATCCGGCTTCAACCATAATTAAACACCTAGCTTGCGCTACTGACATGCCTAATTGAAGGTCCTTGCTCGTTACAGAATGCCATTGAGCTTGTTCTTTTTCCATAATCAAGAAACAAATTTTATTAAATTTATGCACACAATTTTCATCTGCGCTATCGTAAATAGTTTTCAATTCTTCCAGAGTAATAGATTGATGAGTATGAGCGTATCGAATCATAAAATTTGCCAATCGTTTTTCATTCTCAGTCTCATCAGAAGTTAATTTAGCTAGAAACGGATAAATATCATTTGTATATGCTCCATGTTCAGGTAAAAAACTATCTCCCACTCTTTGACGTTTCGGGCTTGTTCTGTGCTCAGATTGCACTGTTGTCCCTTCTACTTGATAATATTCAACTGGGCCATAGCCCGTTGCCCCTGAACGGTTGCACGAATCATTCCTAATAGCCCATTTCTTTTCTTTAACTTTTGGAATACCTAGCTGAAGGGAATTATCACCACTTAAGGCGATAACAGCCTCTTGAAATAATCTTTCAGCACTGATAAGCAATCGAGCGCTCTTTCCTTTTAAAACAACGGGCTCCACCACATCGTCATCCGTTTTGAAGCGATAGTCGATTATATTTTCCGCTAATTTGACTATCTCTGATTTTTTTCTTGAACGACTGGGATTAAAAAAGCGAGACTCTGTCGCATGCCGCCTGTGAACTTGGCGGTTTTCAGGTAAATACTTGTGATACTCTCTTGTAAGCCGTTGCACCACTGTTTGAAATTTTTCTAGCTCTAACTCTAATGTCTCCTTTTTTTGTCGCAACTCATCAGCGGTTTCAATATTATTTAAGTTTTCTTTAACTAGTGATATTTCTTCTTCTTTTGCAGTAATTAATTTTTTCACTTGCGCAAGACGTTTATTATGTTCAGCATCAATGGCATACTTATTTGCAGAGTGAAACCATTTAGCTTCCTCTATCCAACTTTTCGCAAACTTTAGTGGCAATGGTATGCCTTGTGGTAATATTAAATCGGGTGATTTTTCCTCTTCCATATTTAACTCATCTTTACCGCTAGATGAGGCTGATCTTTCCGACTGAGATTTGACTTTACTTTTTAGTAAATTTTTACGCGCTACAATGGCCTCCTTATAAGAACGCAGTTTATTATTTTTAACAGAACAATAAGCGCCCCATGCTGCCGAATGCTGACCTAAATTTTCATGGCACTTCCCCTTAAGGAAATAGGCGGCTTGTTTTATTGATAGAAATTTATCATACACAATCATAGGCTGCAGTATCGGCTGAAGTTCTAATAAATTAGCTTTACAACGTTCATCAGTTAAATCATTTGAATTTTCTGCTTCAAAATCAGCAAAAATTTCAGCAACTATTTCATCGATAAGTTTAACCGCTGCTTCAAGTTTTTCTTCTATTTTTTTCTTTTTAGTAAGATTTTTTTCAGATTGGAATTTCTGAAAAATGAATACAAAATATTCCATGATGGCAATATTTGCTTCTTGGTAATTTTCATTGGCTCTTAATATCTTACATAAAAGAAACTTATACTCATGCTCCTCGGTTTTGCTACCTTTAACAGATTCAACGGCTTTTCTTGCATATTTCAAGGCTTCTTCTGGTGATTTTTTTACGTAGCGACCGCTAAGTAAACACTGGGCATAATTGCGACTACCCCAACTGCTATCTCTTTCTGCTGCCAAGGCATAGAATTGGACAGACAATTTTTTTTGTTCATCATCGTCTAGGCTGCTAACAACTACACCAAGTAGATTGATAAATACTGCATTGATAACATCGGGGTTTCCTTGCTTTTCCGTGTATCTACAAGCACGGGCATAATCCAGCACATCTTGAGCAGTAGTCTCTCCTTTTTTTAATTGATCTGTTAAATAAGGCACCATACCACTCGGATTCTTACTTAAAGAAAACCTTTCAATTTCTTTTTTTATACTTTCAGAAATTGGCATAAAATACCTCGCCATCAACTTGAGAGTAAGGCCTCATTGCAAGACTTGCCTGATATTGCCGAGACCGCTGTTTCTGCCAAGTTGCATCATAACACAACTATCCATGGGCGCATTATATGAATCAACCTGAGGAATGGACACAACAAGATCCATAAAGCTGCCAACTCCGCTTAAGCCTTGGTAACAACTGCCATGAAATTACCTATAGCGTTCAGATCCCTACTACGAAGTGAATAGGCATAATTTTTTGTAACTATTCACCAAGTAGATGGGAACGTTCATATTTGGGCTAAAAACAGCGAAAATCTTTTATCGAAATGCTCATTTATAACTCATAAACTGCGCTTTCTCAAAAATATTTTCGCTGTTTTTATCGCCAAATCTGAACGTTCTCAGTAAATTCGACTAAAATTTGCTGAATAGATACAATTTTTTTTCACAATCTTCAACAATAGATTTAATAATTGTTTCAGCAGAGGCGATCGAATGAATTAAATCAATGCATTCACCAGCAAAAACACCGGCAATATCAAAATCACCAGCAGCGACCGCTTGCAGATAGCGTTGTTGCTGGTGATGATTGATTGTTTGTAACGAAGCATTGTTATGCCACTGTTGCGTAAATTTATTTTGCAGCGTGCGTGCCGTATACGGGGCGGGCCAACTTAATCCTCTGGCATAATCAAAAATGTTACTGCGCAGTGTATCATCACCGGATCCTTGTACAATAAGTTGTTTGGCTTTGGTTTGCCCTAACGATTCATGGCAAGCATAAAAACGTGTGCCAATTAAAGCACCGCTGGCACCTAGCATCAGTGCGGCGGCCAGCCCACGACCATCTGCGATACCACCTGCTGCTAAAACGGGGATCGGATCAACTGCATCAACTACAGCTGGTACTAATGTAAAGCTGCCACGCTTAGCACCATGACCACCGGCTTCACTGCCTTGCGCAATAATCACATCAGCTCCCAATTCTTTCGCAATTTTGGCATCTTTTATGGTTTGAATTTGGCAAAATAGTTTGATCCCCGCATCTTTAATTGGTTTTACAAATGAACTCATGTCACCAAACGATAACATAATCGCCAAGGGTTGCGATTGCAATGCAATATCCAGTAATTGGGGCTTTTGTTGCAGTTGCCAAGTAATGAAGCCAATGCCAAATGGAATATTTTCAATTAATTTGATCTGTTGCTCTAACCAAACCGCATCGCTATAGCCCACGCCAATAAAACCTAAACCACCGGCTTTGGATACCACTTGCGCAAGTTGGCCACCACTAACATTAGCCATTGGCGCCAATGCGATCGGATATTTGATGTTGCATAATTCAGTAAAAGAAGTTTTTAGTTGTCGTGTAGGCATTTAAATTTTACCAGCCTTAATCCGCACAGCAAGTTTCTGCGCATGCGTGATGTCATTAAGTAACTTGTGATGATCATCATAGATCGCCTCATACGTTTCTCTGCCAAATTTTCTAGAAATCACTTCTTGGTTTTGATTGAGATTTTCGATTAATTTTTTAGTATAGTTTAAAAAAAGTTTACTATCATCACGAAAAGTTATATTGGTAAAGCCTGCCTCGGTCAAAGCCTGCTCATAACTGCTTTGAGTCTCGCATACTAACGGATTGTTTTTATTTTTTTTAACTTCATGATAAATCCAATCGGCAATAATCAGCGTGCCATTGAATTTCAAAACACGATAAGCTTCTGTGAGTAAGTTTTCTTTATCGTGAACATGGTTTAATACACCTTTACTGTAAACCAAGTCAAATGAGTTAGTTGCAAAGGGTATTAATCCATCTTGAGCATAGCTTGAAAATTTTAGAAAACCAGCGAGTTCTTCAGGCGCTTGTTGTTTGGCATGTTTCACCATCCATTCATGAATTTCTAACCCCTGAACCCGCATTTGATAATTTTGTGCAAGATAAAAAGCCACACCACCTAAACCAAAGCCAATATCTAAGGCATTTAAGCCTGTTAATTTAATATCTGAAAACATATTTTCAATCGCATCTAAGCCACCGAGTGAGATTAAATGTTTGCCATAAATTAATTCAAACAATAAAACATTTTGTGGCTGATAAGGATTTTCGACTGTTTTACTACTCATTTTGATAGAAACCATGTAAATATGCCCTTACAACTAAAGGCACAGACTCTTTGCAAGTTAATCTTCGTTTGATAAAAAGTTATTTCTGCTTCTAGTTCGCGTAAGCGTGCTGAAAACGTTGTTTGTTCGCGCTGGTTTACTAGGAACAAACTGCTGTCTCCCTCTCTAAAGCGAACCATCTCAGCGTGTTCAACAAGCTTTGCTGCATCAACCTCTTTGCGCAAATAAAAATATTGTTTTCGATCGTTCTCCAGCTCATTTAAATCTGTTTTAAATTGAGCATAGAGACGCTGTATTTGAAAATTTTTTTGCCATGTTAGCTGATGAATTTGCGCTTGAATTGCTTGATACTGCCCTCTAGCTTCACGGCGTGACACTGGAATACTAAAATTAAGTGCGATAGTGTTCGCGGTAGGCAATAACCTTGGATCTCCGCCTGAACCATACTGCTTCTGTGATGCTACACGTAAATTTAAATGTGGCATTAGTTGGTTTTTAACAAGCCGTAACTTGATTTCTTGAATTTTGATTTTTCTATCAAACATTTTTATTAAGGGGTTGGCTGCAATAATTTTTTTTGATTGCCTAAGCCATGATGTAATATTACTAGCATGCATGCTTATCAGAGGATGATCCTGAGGCACCTGGCTAAGCCTTGGAATAATAGGATGACCATGACTATCTCTGTAATACAAAGATAAAACAATACTCGCACGAAGATAATTCTGTTGCGCAAATACAAGACCCGCTTTGCGTTGATAAATGAATTGATCATTTTCTACTAATTCAACCTTTGCAACATCACCTAAAAGATGGCGTCGTAAGAGCGCTTTCTCGCGAATATTTGCGAGCTTTAATAACTCTTGAGAATACTGTAACATCCTCGCGCACTTTACCCATTCCCAGTATGCAATTCCTGCTCTGGTTAGGATGTCGATCAATACCTCATTCACGAGTTGACGTTGTAACGCAATGTTGGTTTTTCCCTCCATCACATTGGCACGTTGTGGGTCAATCATGAAATCACGTAATAATGGCAGCTCAATGCCATAACTAAACTCACCACCACTATTGGTCAAGTTATTCTGATAGTATATAGGCCAATCACCACGACCTCTTCTATAGCCGACAAATACTCTCGCGCCGCCATAAACAATGGGTATTGATAGTTCAGCATTATTTGAGTAATTTTCGTAACCCCCATTAGGTTCTGTGTTGATACCC
Source organism: uncultured Legionellales bacterium (assembly GCA_964352905.1). Taxonomy (GTDB): domain Bacteria; phylum Pseudomonadota; class Gammaproteobacteria; order JAHCLG01; family JAHCLG01; genus CAYGTS01. The sequence goes on from CAYGTS010000050.1 coordinate 6,879, forward strand.
GACAGAAGGTTAGGATCAAAGCTACCACTCGCTTTTAATAACTGCGCTTTGGCAATAGTTATACTTTTTTCTGCTGCAAGAACCAGAGGATAATGGGCTTGTGCAGAATGCAAAACTTCGCTCAATGACAATTTTTTCACATCAGCAATAGCTGTACTCATCGATAGCATTAATACTGTGCATAAAATAGTTATCCTGTTAATCATGGTTGGTTACTCATGACTGCATCATGAGGTGTATCAACAACTGGCGGAAAACCATTAAATCTTCGCCAGAGCTCATACCAAAGATGTACTCGATTGAGCAATACCCAGCCATTCACTCTGATACCTTGCCGCAAAAATTTTGGACCAGGCCAATCATTTTTTTTGTCTGGTACAACCAGGATTCTAAATTTACCACGACCATTATCGGTCGGATCAATCACTTTTACTGTTCCGCCAAACGTACCAACAGCCACAGATGGCCAACCACTAAACTGTATGGCTGGCCAACCTTCAAACTGTAAACGTACATGCTGCCCAACACGAATTAATGGAATATCATTTCCAAGCAGCCATAATGTCGCTACTCTTGATGTGGTTTCGGGGATTAATACTGCTAGTACACTTCCTTGGTTAACAAGCACTGATTCTTGGCCAGCCATTCGCCGAATAATGGTGCCTGATAGAGGGGCTCTTACTTGTTGAGATTTTTGGCGAGCAATTTTAACATTAATTTTTGTGAGCTCAATTTGTATAGCGGCTAATTGGCTTTCATATTTTATATGTTCAAAGCGTGCATTTTCGTAGTTCCGGCGTGAACTTATACCTTCTTCAAATAAGCGTTGCTGACGGTTCACATTAATCTTAGCAGTGTCTAGTGCCAGTTTTGCAGCTTTTTGCTGAAGCAGTATTGCTTGCTTTTCATTTTTAAGCCTAACTAGAAGATTGGGATCTATATCCAATAGATCAACAATAATTTCTCCCTTTTTCACATAGCTACCATCATGAACATGCCATTTTCCAAGACGCCCACTGATAGGCGCAATAACATTTTGCTCACGCTCATTAGGTGACAATGCAATTACCTTACCTTCACCATAGGCTGTTTGTTGCCATGGTACGTAGGCTAGTACAAATAAACTAATGATAAAAAAAATTACAATAATAACGGCAACCACTTTTATGGTAGTATGCTTTTTAATGTAATCAAAACATTTTATTTTGTACTCTTGTGTCATAGGACTATCTGATTAGTATAGTGCTTCAAGATTTTCTCACGCCTAGTTGTTAAAATCACCGTGCCTGTATAGGTGTCTAAATCTTGTATGGCATTAAGCAAATCACCATTAAAAAAATAATCTAAATAATAGTCTATTAGTAACAGTCGTGGCTGATGAATCATTGCTCTAATATAACTTAACTTCAATATATCATAATCTGAAAATGTGGATTTAACTACTTGCATATCACTTTCTAGCCCCTCAGGTAGTTGATGTAAACTTTCCGCTAGATGATAGCGAACGAAGTATTTATAGATTAATTCTTGTGATATTGTGTTAGATCCGATCAGTATGTTTTCACGTAATGAACCTTGAAAAAATTCACTACGACGTAAAACAAGCGTATTTGCGTATAATTGCTGAAAGTAAGCATCTTTAATAGGCAAATCATTAATAAGAATTGCACCTTTAAAGTTATCACGCAAGCCAACTAGCGTGTCAAGTATAGCGCTAGCTAAATATCCTTGTGCTTTATAAATTGCAAGCACGCCACCTGGACTAACCGAAAATGACAGAGGTTTACAACCTTCACTTTCTAATGGTTGTTCAACAACAAGATTTTTCACAAGCAGCGTGATACCCCCTTCATAAGGATTTGCATGTGTAGCTGCCTTATGCTCCACTAATTTACTTTCTTTTTCCATATCGATCAGTCTACTCAGCTTGGTTGAAGATGCGATCAAATCATAAATATCATCCAGATAATAACTAAAACGTAAAAATCCGTAGAGCAGAGCATTAACTAAAAGTTCAGAGGCAACTAGTTGTCCCAGTGATATTTGTTCTTTTATCACTAAATAGCCACCAATCCCTAATAGCGCTGAGTTAGCTAAAACATACACAATATTCATAGAAATAAGATGTTTAAGGATGGCTTTAAAGTGCATTTTTCTAGCTTGCAAATAAGTAATAATTTTTGAGTCGACTACCTTTAATGCTTCATCTGCTCTGTTAGAAAATTTAAACAATAAGGTATTTATGGCCACTTCCTCTAACCACTCTGCCACACTATGCTTCGCATCACATTCTTTAAGTGCAAACTTTACTCCGCTTTTCCATGGCCAAATCAATACAAAAATCAGGGATACAACAAGAATTATATCAAACATTAGTAATAAAGGGTGATAAAAAGCGATCAAGATCATACTGAATAAGCCTACAAAAAAGATCTCTATCATGGTCGTCAATAAAACCGCCAATGACTTTTGCACAGTTTGTATTTCAAAAAACAAATTAATATCTGTAAGAATTCTGTTTTCGGCAAAACATTTTATTTTCAATCGTGGAATATATTTAACAACATCAATATTCAAAGTTGCAAAAACATTTTGTTGGATGGTCTCAACCACAACCGCTTGCGCAATACGTAGCCCAGCAATAATAGATAAAATTGTAAATAGTATAATAGTTAATACAACAATGGGTTGAATCAATGTGCCAAAAGAAACAACATTGACTAAAGATTGTACAGAGATAGGAATAATCAATGAAAGTAAAGCTATAGCAAACGCATAGATAACTACAAGTTTAGTTGTATCTTTATTAATGGCCAAAATTCTTTTCAAATCGTTGTAAACAGTCATTTCATTTCCTACTAATTTGCCAACTTTCAATGCACTGCAAGTGAACATAATGAATTATCTGGTAAGATATTGTCTCCAAAAAATAACTTACTCCCTCATTACCTTGGTTATTTTGCATAGTGCAACAACTTATTTTTAAACTTCGGCTCTGGCAAACCTTGTACACCCACATCCAACATAAACACATTGCCAGCTTGTGGTTGTTGTTGTAATTCGGTTTCCGATAAATTAAGTGAGGCTGAACTAATAAATAAAATATCTAAATTGGGGCCGCCAAAACAGCAACTGGTTGGGCGTGCGACGGGCATTTTAATAACACGATCGATTTGCCCATCAGGGTTAAAACGGGTGATGCGCCAACCATCCCAATGTGCCACCCACAAAAAGCCTTCGCTATCAATACACAAACCATCTGGAAAACCCGCCTCTTGTGGTACTCGTGCAAAAATACTGCGATGATTAATGCTGCCGCTTTCAAAATCAAAATCGTAACGATAAATACAACCGGTACCCGAGTCATTATGATATAAAAAACGATTATCCGGGCTCCAAGCTAAACCGTTTGAAACAACAAATTGCTCGCTCATTAAATGTACTTGGCCATTTCCATCATAACGATACAGTGCACCCAGTGGATTTTGTTCGGTCAGATCCATGGTGCCGGCCCAAAAGCGGCCTTTACGATCAACTGCACCATCGTTAAAACGCAAATCATCACGCCCCACAATTAATTCAGCAAGTATCTCAATTTCAATTTGGTTGTCATTGCAATGCAATTTAACAATCTCATTGCGCATTGCAGCAATTAAATTATCTTGATCAGTAAAACCAATACAACCGATTAAATCCGGCAAATCCCAGGTTGTGAGCTTGCGGGTGGCATAATCCATTTTGTGTAAAGCCGGCTTAAAAATATCGATCCAATACAGCGCTTGTTGCTCAACGTGCCAAATAGGGCCTTCACCCAAGACATTTTTGCCAGACCAAAAGGAAGTTAATTGCATGCATTGTTCCTTGAAATTCGTAAAATTGAGCTATTGTACCTGTAAAATTATACATTACAAAAAGATTAGGTGACTTTTCAGCAATTCCCGCCGTAGCTGGGAACAGCCATATTTGGGCAATCTCACGTTAAAAATTTCAAAAAATGTGCTCATTTATTATGTATAAACTCCGCTATTTTTTGAAATTTTTAACGTGACCTTGCCTCAAATCTGACTGTTCTTGAGTAATCAGACATGACGGCGGGAATCGCTGGTGACTTTTCAAAAGTACTTGTTTTTCGTAAGTCCTGATAATATGATTCACGTTCATTTATAGAATGCCAGATTTGCGCTATTGGGGAAACTATGCAAAAAGCCAATCAACCACAGGGTAATCGCTATTTTATTTATTTTATTGCAGCGATTGCAGCACTCGGCGGTTTATTATTTGGTTATGATACCGGTGTAATTTCCGGTGCAATTTTATACATTCAAAAAGATTTTGTGTTAAGCCACACTGTTGAAGGTTTTGTGATTGGTGCAGTTTTGCTCGGTGCGTTATTAGGCGCGCTTATTGCAGGACGTGTTTCGGATTATTATGGGCGCAAACGCGTCATCATTGTCACATCATTTATCTTTATTCTGGGTTCCTTAGTCACGGCTTTTGCACCCAGCATTAATGTTATTGTGGTTGGGCGTTTTGTGTTAGGCATTGCAATTGGTATCGCCTCATTTGCAGCACCTTTGTATATCGCCGAGGTGGCACCCTATCGCTATCGTGGTGGCTTAGTCTCGCTCAATCAATTAGCCATCACCATTGGCATCGTTTTATCGTATCTCGTCGATTACGGATTTGCTAATGTCACAGGCAGTTGGCGCTGGATGTTGGGGGTGGGTGTGGTGCCTGCGTTAATATTACTGGTTGGTATGTTATTTTTACCGGCAAGCCCTCGCTGGATGGTACTAAAAGGTTGGGTCAATCAAGCACGCGATGTGCTAAATGCCATTCGCTACGATCAAAACGTTGAAGAAGAATTATCAGAAATTCAACGCACTGTCGCTGAAAAACATCATCATAAAACCGACTGGCATGCCTTATTCCAACCTTGGTTACGCCCGGCATTGCTCGTGGGTTTTAGTTTGGCGTTTTTCCAACAAATGACCGGGATTAATACCATTATTTATTATGCTCCCACGATTTTTAATCAAGCTGGTTTTGGCTCGAATCAAAATTCCATTTTAGCCACGTTTATCGTTGGGATTATTAATGTGTTGGCAACGATTGTGGCAATTGTGATTGTTGATCGTATTGGTCGCAGGCCATTACTACTAGTTGGGTTGGTTGGCATGGGCGCCAGTTTATTGTGCTTAGGTATTGCTTTTTACGTTGGCGCGCATTCGCTGATTTTAAAATGGATCGCACTTGCCAGCATGATCGTTTACATCATTAGTTTTGCTTCAAGTTTAGGCATTATGTTATGGATTATCTTATCTGAAATCTACCCGCTGGCAATCCGTGGTTTGGGTATGAGTCTTGCAACCGCTGCAACCTGGGGCTTTAATTTTATTGTGACCTTTACCTTTTTATTGTTAGTCGATTGGCTATCGATGGCTGGTGCTTTTTGGTTCTATGCAATTATTTGCTTTATTGGCATTGCTTATGTTTACAAATACGTGCCAGAAACGAAAGGTGTCACTTTGGAATATATCGAAGCCAATTTGCGTTTAGGCAAACCATCGCGTGAACTGGGCGTACCTGCTAAAAATTAGGAGTTAGAATGACGTTAACCAATAAAACGATTTTAATCACCGGTTCAACCGCTGGAATTGGCGCTGCGATTGCACGTGAATGTATTAAACAAGGCGCCAATGTAATGCTACAGGGCCGTTGTGCCGAACGCGCACAAGCAATGGTGAATGAATTAGGCCCTAAAGCAAAATTTGTGATCGCTGATCTTGATGATGAAAGCGCTTATGAACATATTATTAATGCAACGATTGCGGCGTTTGGCAGCTTACATGGTTTAATTAATAATGCGGGGATTTATCCACGTCATACGATTGAAACCGCCAATACTAAAGATTTTGATCACATTTTCGATATTAACGTGAAAGCACCGTTAATGTTATCTAAATATGCAATTAACTATTTTAAAAAGCAGCAATACGGCAACATTGTGAATATTGGATCGATTAACGCCTATTGCGGGCAGAATGATTTATTGATTTATTCTATGTCAAAAGGTGCGCTCATGACCATGACGCGTAATCTCGCTGAAAGCTTAGCCAGTGATAATATTCGTGTGAACCAACTCAATGTTGGCTGGACTTTAACTGAAAATGAAGAAATCACAAAATTAAAAGAAGGGTTGCCGGCTGATTGGCAATCTAAATTATCAAAACTATTTGCGCCACGCGGTAAAATCTATAAACCCGAAGAAGTCGCACCGCATGCCGTTTTTTGGGTATCAGATTTATCCGCACCTTCAAGTGGCCAAGTGTATGAAGTCGAGCAATATACCGTGATTGGTCGTAATCATATTAATCGTTTAACTTTTTATCAAGAAACGCAACAGGAAACGCAATGAAAATAATAGATGCAAAAGTAATTGTCACCTGCCCTGGCAGAAATTTTGTGACATTAAAAATTATGACAGATGAAGGCATTCATGGTATTGGTGATGCCACCTTAAATGGTCGTGAAATGGCCGTGGTACATTATTTGCAAGATCACGTTGTACCTTGTTTAATTGGGCGTGATGCCAGTCAAATTGAAGATATTTGGCAATATTTATACCGTGGTTGCTACTGGCGTCGTGGTCCTGTCACGATGGCAGCGATTGGTGCAGTTGATTCTGCTTTATGGGATATTAAAGGTAAAGCCTTAAATACGCCGGTTTATAATTTATTAGGCGGTAAATCACGTGATGGCGTGATGGTTTACGGGCATGCTAACGGTGGTGACATGAGTGAAACTATCGAGCAAGTCGGTAAATTTATCGATTTAGGCTACCTTGCCATTCGCGCACAATCAGGTGTGCCTGGTTTAAAATCCAGTTACGGTATTTCAAAAGATAAATTATTCTATGAACCGGCCAGTAAAGGTTTACCCGAAGAAAACCTGTGGTCAACTGAAAAATATTTAAACTACGCACCTAAATTATTCGCAAAATTACGCGAAACCTATGGTGATGAACCGCATTTATTACACGATGTGCACCATCGTTTAACGCCGATTGAAGCCGCACGATTGGGTAAAGAATTAGAGCCGTTTCATTTATTTTGGTTAGAAGATGCCGTTCCTGCTGAATTGCAAGAAGGTTTCCGTGTTATTCGTAACCACACCACGACACCTTTAGCCGTCGGTGAAATTTTCAACACCATTTACGATGCGACAACCTTAATCACCGAGCAATTGATTGATTATATTCGCATGGCCGTGGTTCACGGTGGTGGGATTACGCCATTGAAAAAAGTGGCTAACCTGGCTGAAATTTATCACGTTAAAACCGGTTGTCATGGTGCGACCGATTTATCACCCGTTTGCATGAGCGCCGCGTTGCATTTTGATCTCAGCATTAACAATTTTGGCGTGCAAGAATATATGCGTCATACTGATGAAACCAATGAAGTCTTCCCACATGCGTATACGTTTGCTAAAGGTTACTTATACCCTGGTGATCAACCTGGTTTAGGCATTGATATCGATGAAAAATTAGCCGCGAAATATCCATATGATCCAGCTTATTTACCGGTTAACCGTAAACTTGATGGTACGATGTTTAATTGGTAATCGTTTTTTTTGCGATGCTCGCAATGGCGGAATCTTCGTCATTGCGAGCACCTCTTTTCCCGTCATTGCGAGCACCTCTTTTCCCGTCATTGCGAGCACCTCTTTTCCCGTCATTGCGAGCACGAAGTGCGAAGCAATCCAGGATTAGGATCTACGATTTCGCAGAATTTAAAACAAGCTTGCTAGTTGCACCACTGCATTAACCAGTATCGCCTTAATATCTCACTCATTGCCACTCGCTCCTGGATTGCTTCACTTCGTTCGCAATGACGACGATCTTCGTTGCGAGGAGCGTTAGCCTAGGCCCCAGCGTTCGCTGGGGCACCAAATCTTTCGTCATTGCGAGCACGAAGTGCGAAGCAATCCAGGATTAGGATCTACGATTTCGC
>CAYGTS010000050.1:14990-16867 GCA_964352905.1 uncultured Legionellales bacterium
AGAATTTAAAACAAGCTTGCTAGTCGCACCACTGCATTAACCAGTATCACCTTAATATCTCACTCATTGGCTCTCGCTCCTGGATTGCTTCACTGCGTTCGCAATGACGAAGATCTTCATTGCGAGGAGCGTTAGCTTTGCTGCAATCTAGAGGCTACTGGCTAAATGATTGCCTAGGCGATGGAGGAAGAGACGGCGCTGATGGAACAGGGTCGTCGTGACCAACTCCAGGAGCAGGAGGCTTATCACCATCAACTCCAGGACCAGGCTTACCTTCTAACGCCTCTACTCCAGGTTTGCCTCCGAAAGGTGGCGTAGGTTCAGGCAGTGGTGGCTGGTTTTCTTTGGTGCATGCGGCAATAAGTTTATTCACACCGCCTGTTATGCTGTCTTTAGCCGCCTTACCCAACTGTACAGCACCTGAATTTCCAAAGTTCATTAAATCCTTTTTTAGATCTGTTAATAATGAAGATTTACCTTTATCTAAACCCAATTTTCCGAACACCTCGGCAGCAAGCACACGTAGACCCTTGTTAAATGCATCCCCCCCCCCTGTAAGTTTTTCTCCTTCTTTATTATCAAATGGCTTCTTACCCTGTGGATCACCCTCATTCGGCTCAATCCCAGTCTTCTTTGGCGGAGTAAACTTCTGCTCTTCATCAGCTTCGCTTTTTAAAGGGGGTGATTCGCCTTGCGCTTGTTGTTGCAATTGCGCTTGTTGTTGCAATTGCGCAAGTCTAGCAGCTGCGCTGTTTTCATTTTTTATATCTGTCATATCCGCACTCCTCTAAAAAGCTGCTTTAAGTTGCTTCCATTGACTTGAATTAAGACACTGATCCGCGTGCTGGGTTAAATAGATTAATGTAAGTATATCATAATGTTTTGCTAAATACAGGTATTTTGTAAGTTACGTAATCTAAGCGATTGTTTTTTTAATTGGTTATACGGGATTTTCTGTTAAACTAACACTTTTGCTAGGATTAACATGCCCTCTTTGCAACAACGTCCCTTTTTAAAATGGGCTGGTGGGAAAGGTCTTTTAGCTAAGACCATTCTGGGTACCTTGCCAGCTGGCCAACGTTTAATCGAACCGTTTGTAGGATCGGGGGCAATTTTCCTGAATGCCACTTTCCCAAAATGCCTGTTAAACGATATTAATCAGGATTTAATTGATCTTTATAAAACTATTCAGCAACAAGGATCGAACTTTATTGATTATGCCCAAACTTGGTTTACGCCTAGCAATAATACTGAAAAACGCTATTATCAATTGCGTGAACAGTTTAATCAAACGCAAGACGTTAACGAAAAAACCGCGTTATTTATTTATTTAAATCGCCACGGTTATAATGGCTTGTGCCGCTATAATCGCAATGGTGATTTTAATGTACCGTATGGGCGCTATTTAAACCCAGGTTTCCCAAAACAAGCCTTGCTAAATTTTTTGCAAAAAAGTAAAAAAGTAACCTTTTGTTGCGATGACTTTGCTAAAATAATGCTTAAAGCAAAAAAAGGCGATGTGATTTATTGCGATCCACCGTATGTGCCCTTATCAAAAACCGCACGATTTAGTGCCTATCACGGCAGTGTGTTTGATGAAGCCGCCCAACAACGTTTGGCCAAGGTTGCCATGACGGTTAGTCAAAAAGGCATTCCGGTGTTAATTTCCAACCACGATACCCCTTTTACCCGTGAAATTTATCAACACGCACAGTTAACCACGCTAGATGTAGCACGCCGCATTAGTTGCAAGGGTTCTCAACGTAACCGTGTTGCGGAATTGTTGGCATTATTTAAGTAATCATACCTTACGCGTATCTGCTCACCCCCTTTAGCTTTATATTTACCAGAACGTTCAGATTTGGCGATAAAAACGG
>CAYGTS010000051.1:0-16544 GCA_964352905.1 uncultured Legionellales bacterium
TTCAATTTACATGCGTATTTTCTAGTACAAAAGCTATCTAAATTCATCCTGATTTGTAACTATTCACCATGTAGATGGGAACGCCCAAATCTGAACGTTCTCGGTAAATTCACCTTCAAATTTACTGAATAGTTACCCTGATTTTATGTTTCCCAGTCTTTTTCCCTGGACCCCAACTTTCGTTGGGGAAACGCTAGCTTGTTCATTTTCTTAAGTTGACGCCCATGAGCTATAGCGGGAATTAAGGGGCGAATTCAGGGCGATTGCAAATAGTTTCTGGATCCACTAGAATAGGTCCCTTTTCAAGCATAGCTTGCAACGCTGTGTATTTATTAACTCCTTGCCTCCTACATGACAGTAGCGGCAAAATCCATAAGGAGCAATTATGCGTCATTATGAAATCGTAATCATGATCCACCCGGATCAAAGTGAACAAGTCCCTGCAACGCTTGATCGTTACAAAAAAATGATAACAAGCAATGGTGGTCAAGTGCATCGTTTAGAAGATTGGGGTCGTCGTCAGCTTGCTTATCCTATCAACAAGTTACATAAAGCACATTATATTCTATTCAATATTGAGTGTGACAAAGCAACCTTAGACGAATTAACCGATTCATTCCGGTTTAATGATGCTATTTTACGCCATATTGTCTTAACAACCGATAAAGCAATTACTGAGCCTTCTCCTTTTGCCAAAGAAAATGAAAGAAACGCAGGAAGAGCAAGTGATAAAACACAATCGCCAGAAACTACTACTGAAGAATAAAGGGGAATAAATATGTCTGGATACTATCGTCGTAAAAAAGTATGTCGCTTTACTGTAGATAAAGTTGAAAGTATCGATTACAAAGATATTGCAACCTTAAAAAATTACATCACTGAAACAGGCAAAATCGTACCTAGCCGCATCACCGGTACCAGAGCGCATTACCAACGCATGTTATCGCGGGCTATTAAATTAGCGCGTTATCTTGCTTTGATTCCCTATTGCGATCAACATGATTAATTGCCAATAAAATTAATATCGAGGATTAACTGATGGAAGTTATTTTATTAGAAAGAATTCGTAACCTAGGTAACCTAGGTGATTGTGTGAAAGTGAAAGCCGGCTTTGGTCGTAATTACCTTATCCCACAACAAAAAGCCGTACCCGCAACTAAAGTTAACATTGAAAAGTTTGAGCAACGCCGTGCTGAGTATGAACAAAAAGCCAAAGATATTTATACGCAAGCAGAAGCGCGTGCCGCCAAACTGAATGGTGTCGTTTTAACAATTGAAGCGTTGGCTAGTGATGATGGTAAGTTATACGGTTCAGTTGGAACGGCTGAAATTGCGGCTGAATTAACCAAAAAAGTCATTGAAATTTGCAAGAGTGAAGTGCTGTTACCAATAGGTTCAATCCGTGCAACCGGTGAATATGAGATTGATATTGCGCTACATAGTGATATCATCAAAACGATACAACTAAACGTTATTGCAGAAGAAAGCAAAGCAGGATCGGCTGAGTAATGAGCTTTACCCCGTCATTGCGAGCGAAGCGCGGCAATCCAGGGCGAGAGCCACTGAATTAGATGTTAAGGGGATGCTAGTTAATGCAGTGGAATCGATAGCAAGCACAGTGAAAATTTGCAAAATTGCAGATCCTTTCCCTGGATTGCTTCGCTGATGCGCCCAAGGCGCATCAGCTCGCAACGACGGCAATCTCCGTCATTGCGAGCGAAGCGCGGCAATCCAATACAACGACGAAGCGTCGGTCGAGCACAATTGAAACGGCTTTAGTACAATTCTGCAATCACAGTATGGAATAGGATTTATCATGCCTACCAAGGCCCACGATCAAAAAGTCTTTGAAACCCCCTACAAGTTACCGCCACATTCGATTGAGGCAGAACAATCTGTCCTAGGTGGCTTGATGATCGATAATCAAGCGTGGGATAAAGTGGTTGAAATTATCAATGAAAATGACTTTTATCGTGGCGATCATAAAGTTATTTTCCAGGCCATGATGAACTTGACTGCTAAAGATCAACCGCTCGATGTTTTAACTGTCACTGAAGCCTTAAAGAATATAGCAAGCCTTGATAACGCAGGTGGCGAAGTTTATCTTTTTGAATTAGCACGTAACATTCCCAGTGCTGCCAATATTGCTGCCTATGCCAACATCGTGCGTGAGCGCTCAGTACTGCGCCGTTTAATCAGTGCAGCTAATAATATTAGTGAGCAAGCGTATCAATCGCAAGGCAAAGACAGTAGCGAAATTCTCGATCATGCTGAACAATTAGTCTTTAAAATTGCCGAGCAAACCCATCGTGGTGAAGGGCCTGTTAGTATTAAACCGTTATTGCATAAATCAATGCAAAAAATTGAAGCATTATATCACTCCAATGAACCGATCACAGGTGTGGCAACGGGCTTTAGTGATTTAGATGAAATGACTTCAGGCTTACAGAAATCTGATTTAGTGATCATTGCTGGCCGTCCTTCCATGGGTAAAACTGTACTAGGCGTTAACATGGCGGAAAATGTCGTGATTAAAACCGGCAAACCCGTGTTAATTTTCAGCTTAGAAATGCCGGGTGAGCAAATTGCCATGCGTTTATTATCATCATTAGGCTCAATCGATCAACATCGTATTCGCAGTGGTAAATTGCACGATGACGATTGGCCACGCCTAACTTCGGCTTTATCAATGCTTAAAGAAGCCAAATTATTTGTTGATGATACGCCAGCCCTAAGCCCACAAGAATTGCGTTCGCGTGCACGCCGCGTTGCCAGAGAACAAGGGCAGCTTGGTTTAATTGTTGTTGATTATTTACAGCTGATGAGTATTCCTGGTTTTAATGAAAACCGTACCGGCGAAATTTCTGAAATATCACGCTCACTCAAAGCGCTAGCCAAAGAATTAAATGTGCCGGTGATTGCCTTATCGCAGCTCAATCGGAGCTTAGAACAGCGCCACGATCGCCGCCCGGTCATGTCAGATTTGCGCGAATCAGGTGCGATTGAGCAAGATGCCGATTTAATTGTCTTTATTTACCGCGATGAAGTTTACAATGAAGATTCACCGGATAAAGGTATTGCCGAAATTATCATTGCCAAGCAACGTAATGGCCCAATTGGTAAGGTACGTTTAACCTTTCAAGGGCAATATGTGCGCTTTAATAACTATACTAAACAACAAGAAGAATTTATGTAATGAGACCCACTTTTGTTGAAATCAATACCAGCGCGTTACAAGCCAATTTCAAACAAGTGCAACAGTTTGCGCCACATAGCAAAGTTATGGCGATGATCAAGGCCAATGCTTATGGGCATGGTTTAATCCCAATTGCCAAAGCCTTGCCCGCTGCTGATGCATTTGGCGTAGCTTGCATTGAAGAAGCTCTCATGTTGAGTGAGCATGGCATCACTCAAGACATTGTTATCATGCAGGGTTTTTTTGAAGCAGATGAATTACCCTTAATTGCTAAACATGCTTTTCAGGTAGTCATTCACAATCAGCAACAAGTTGAAATCTTAAAACAAAACAATCAGGTTGGGCCGATTACTGCTTGGCTTAAAGTGAATTCTGGTATGAATCGTTTAGGCTTTTTTCCACATGAAGTCGCTGCGGTTTATGAAACATTGAAACATTGCTCACAATTGCGCCAGCCGGTGCGGTTGATGACGCATTTTGCAGAAGCTGATGATCCCAGTAAAGAGACAACGCAACAGCAAAGCGATTGTTTTCATGACAGCATTGTAGGGCTAACAGCCCCGCTAAGCATGGCCAATTCCGCCGCCATTGTTGCCTATCATGAAACGCATCACGATTGGGTACGCCCCGGCATTATGTTGTATGGTGCAACGCCTGTGATCGATAAAACGGCCGCGCAATTAAATTTATTGCCGGTCATGAATTTTCATTCGCAAATTAGTACCATTAAAACGATACCGAAAGGGCGGGCTATCGGTTACGCTGGAACGTATGTTTGTGCGCGTGATACCAAAGTCGGTGTTATTTCTGTTGGATATGGTGATGGTTATCCAAGACATGCTAACAACGGCACGCCAGTATTAGTGGATAAGCAAGTCGTGCCGTTGATTGGTCGCGTTTCAATGGATATGATTACCGTTGATTTAACTGATCATCCTCATCTTAAAGTGGGCTCACCCGTATTATTGTGGGGAGAAGGTTTACCTGTAGAAAGCATAGCCGCACATGCCCAAACCATTTCTTACGAATTGTTATGCCACATTACGCAACGTGTGCCGTATTTTTATCGTTAAAGTCAGCAATTCCCGGTGTAGCGAGGAACAGCCATATTTGGGCAATCTCACCGTTCTTGAGTTATTCAACATCACGCCGGGAACTACTGCGTTAAAGTGTAGTAGGTTCGTCTGTAACCTTAGCGTGTAACCCCTGCTTTAACCCAAACATAAAAAATACTTCAGCCATCAGGAAAAGCGGGCCAATAAAAAGTTGAAAAGCACTTTTTAAAAAAGCGGGTTTGCGACCTTCCATCATGTGACCAATAAACTGCAGCACCCACCCTAAAATAAACGTAAACAGAAAAATATTTAAGCCAACCACTGATGGTGCGCTGCCGGTGATGATATGAACAAGGATCCCCAAAATAATAAAAAAAGCTAACATCGCTAATCCTAGTAGCCAATCAAGAATAATGTAATAAACGGATAATATAAAAACCGCAAGCCACATAACCGTAATATCAAAATGATTTGGCACCGAAATATGAATCCAGCTTAACACAATCATAATTGAGAAAATGACTAAAGGAATGCCAGCAAAATGCGTATAAAGCGTTGCTTTTTTTTGGTGAAATTGGTGATAAAGTTGCATGAGTTCAACAAGATTTTTCATTTTAAGATCTCCCTTTTTAAAATGCTCTCAAGAGTTTACCTTAAAATTAGTTAGCTAGCACGTTTTCTCTTGATTAGAATTTAGTTTAGCGTCAAAAAAATGGCTATGGTACCCTCTCGCACCATAGCCATTTCATGAGTAAGACTACGCTGGTAGTAGCTTTGAATGGATTATTCTACGCTATCGTCATCTTGCATTTTCTGCAGTTCTTCACGCATGACTTTACGCATAATTTCTTCCATGGATTTAATACCATTTTGCATGTATTCGCGTAACGCTTGATTGATTCTTGATTGATAGCCGCGCGCATTTGGCGATAAGCTACGGAACCATTCAAGTACATCACGATCGATACGAATAGTGATACGTTCTTTCGTGTGATCACTACGTTTAGCCATCGCGGCTGCACTCGCTAATTGTTGTGCTTCATTGTTTTCCATTGACTAAGTCCCCTTAAAAAAAGTAAAAGTGTTCTAGGGCGAATTGTAAAAACGCTCTAATGAACTTAATGATTTTAATAAAGCAACGTTGGTAATTGGATTAGGCTGATTACCAACAAGCCCTAGCATTTGAATATGCTATTGATTGAATAAAGTTTCCTTTATTCATAGGCATGCTAGTGTACTGACTTTTTTTGTAAAAGTCTCGCGTTTTTTAAAAAAATTATTATGGCATGACTGATTATTCATTCACCTAGCCTGAAAGTATGCGCAACTATTTGATTATTCTAAGTTTTACTCGATTTTCTAATTCGCAACTTGGCATAACCAACCAAAACGTCATGCACAGCGATGGCAATCACTATGGCATAAGTTAAGGTGGCTGTATTCAGCAATTGCGCATTCGCCATCATAACCAGTGTATAGATACTAAACGGATAAAGCAGCACGATGCTGGTGAGTAAGCCAGGGTTATATTGTTTTTTGATAATCGCCACGATGATGTGCAAGGTTGCATTAAACAGGCTAAAAATAGGTAGTAGCACCCCGAAGCCAAGCTGGCTTAAACTTGAGCCGGTACATGCGAGGGGATACAACAGCCAAATCGCGAGAATGTTAATCCAAAAAATATTAACGTCATTCAGCGGAAAATTATCCTCGCGCTTAAACAATGCGTGATTAATATATTCTTTAAAATGCCCGGGATAAACGTGTTCTTCAAACTCATGCACCAAATACAAGGGAAACTGCAGCCAGATTAATAATAAAACCAAAGACATGGACTGATGAAAACAAAACAGCATTAAACTAACATAAACAGCTAAGATTAACGTAGTTTTTGCCCAGTTGTGATAAAGCCATTGCATGTGAAAAGTATCCCATAATAAATTAATTGTTCAAACCCCAAGACTAGATTAAAATATGCGCGTTTAGAAGAGCAATCTTTATAAAACAATATGGTAACTATTCAGTAAGTTTAATTGTAAATTTACCAAGAACGTTCAGATTTGGCGATAAAAACGGCGAAAATCTTTTATCGAAATGCTCATTTATTCGCATATAAACTGCGCTTTCTCAAAAAGATTTTCGCCGTTTTTAGCCCAAATATGGGCGTTCTCATCTACATGGTGAATAGTTACACAATATGTTAATAATAACCCTAGGGGGATTTCATGAGAAGGTTTTCTGTCATTGTTATGCTAAGCATAGTGAGCATGATGATCACGAGCTGTTCAAATATCACGAATCAAGATGTTGGCACGGTTGCCGGCGGTGCATTAGGCGGCATTTTAGGCAACCAAATCGGTGGTGGTAATGGTCGCATCGTTGCAACGATTGGTGGCACTTTACTCGGTGCGTTTGTGGGTAACCGCATTGGCCAAAGCATGGATCAAGTTGATCAAATGCGTATGGAACAAGCGATCCAAAACAACCAAGCCGCAACGTGGACTAACCAAAAAACCAATACGCGCTACAGCGTTGTTCCACAAAAAACCTATAGCAACAATTGCCGTAGTTATAACATGTATGTTTACATGGGTGGCAGCAAGAAACGCGTTCATGGTTGCTCTTGCTTACGTAATGGTAATTGGGTTACTGCATCCGCGCGGATGTGTGGCCTATAAGTTAATTTGCACACTAGGTATCTATTCAGCAAATTTTAGTCGAATTTACTGAGAACGTTCAGATTTGGCGATAAAAACAGCGAAAATATTTTTGAGAAAGCGCAGTTTATGAGTTATAAATGAGCATTTCGATAAAAGATTTTCGCTGTTTTTAGCCCAAATATGAACGTTCCCGTCTACTTGGTGAATAGTTACCACACTAGTAACAATCTTTTTGTTGCTAGTGTGCTTTTTCTTTTTAAGGCTCTCATGTCAAAAACGAAAACGTTTTACGCCTGCACCGAATGCGGTGCGCAATTTCCCAAATGGATGGGGCAATGCACGGATTGCCAAGCCTGGAACTCCCTCATTGCGGAAGTTATTTCACACGAAAAAATCAATCCACGTTTAGCGGGTTTTAGCAGTGAAAGCACGGGTGAAGTTACCTTACTCAAAGAAGTGCAAATCAATGAAGAATTTCGGCATGCTACCGGCTTATCAGAGTTCGATCGTGTCTTAGGCGGTGGATTAATCAATGGTTCTGTCACGCTCATCGGTGGTGATCCGGGAATTGGTAAATCAACCTTATTACTGCAAACCCTAGCCAACTTAAATAAACATATTAAAACCCTTTACATTACGGGTGAAGAATCCTTACAGCAAGTCTCTTTGCGTGCGCAACGGTTAAAGCTGCAAGCGCAAGAGTTAGCCTTGCTCACGGAAACCAACGTTGATCGTATTTTACAAATACTGGCTAAAAACAAGCCCCAAGTCGTGGTTATTGATTCGATCCAAACCATGTTCTGCAATCAATTACAATCAGCACCTGGCGGTATTGGGCAAGTGCGTGAAAGTGCGCAATTGTTAGTGCGCTTTGCTAAACAGCATCAAATTGCCTTGTTTTTAATTGGGCATGTTACCAAAGAAGGTATGATCGCAGGCCCACGCGTTTTAGAACACATGGTAGATTGTGTTTTATATTTTGAAGGCCAAACTGATAGTCGCTATCGTATTATTCGCGCGGTCAAAAACCGGTTTGGGGCAGCGAACGAGCTTGGTGTGTTTGCGATGACTGAAACCGGCTTAAAAGAAGTCAATAATCCGTCGGCGATTTTCTTATCACGCGAAAACGAACAAGCCAGTGGTAGTGTGGTCATGGCCACCTGGGAAGGCACGCGGCCGCTATTAGTGGAAGTACAAGCCTTAGTCGATCAATCACATATTGCCAACCCACGCCGTGTCACGGTTGGTATTGAACACAATCGCTTAGCCATGTTATTGGCAGTGTTACACCGTCATGGGGGGGTGGCGACCTATGACCAAGATGTGTTTGCTAATATTGTGGGTGGCGTTAAAATTAACGAAACCGCGATTGATTTAGCCTTAATCATGGCGATTGTTTCAAGCTTGCGAGATAAACCTTTGCCGCGTAATTTAATTATCTTTGGTGAAGTGGGCTTAACCGGTGAGATCCGCCCGGTACCGTGTGGCCAAGAACGTTTATACGAAGCACATAAACTGGGGTTTACCCAAGCTATCATTCCACACGCCAATACCCCGAAAAAAAATATTGCACAGTTTGAAGTGATTGGCGTTACTAGTTTGCAACAGGCGTTACAATTTAGGTAACTATACTCTTCGGCTTGCATGCGGCGAGCTTGTTGTCAGCAATTCCCGGTGTAGCGAGGAACAGCCATATTTGGGCAATCTCACATTAAAAACACTAAAAAATGTGCTCATTTATTATGTGTAAAGCGCGTGTTTTAGTGTTTTTAATGTGACCTTGCCTCAAATCTGACCGTTCTCGGTAAATTCACAATTAAATTTACTGAATAAGGTAATAACAAGCGGTTATTGCAAGGCAGAATGGAATCCTGTGAGTATAGAATTAATTAACGAAGTGAAAAATAACATGAAAAACATATAATAATGCTGAAAGAAGAAAGTTGTACTCAGTTCATGCTAGAAAGAATTGTCATTATTTTTATAGCCTTGTAACTTGAGTGAAAATTCCGTTTCTCTTGTGCCAACCATTTTTTTATTATTATATTTTTTTTAAAGTCTCAACGTAGTGGTGTTGTATTGCTTGAGGATGTTATAATTGTTATTTCCTCTTATTGTTGTTATCGCAGATTTGTTATTAACTACATTAAAACTTCTTAACTCATCTAGCTAACTCGTATTATCTCGCTTCCTGCTAGCAATCTCCTGAGTACGATTCTAGTATACGACGCTAAGCTTAAGACAATGTGACAACTAAAAGAAATTTTGCAAAAAATCATGATATTATGTAACGTATTGAAAATAAATATTTTTTTAAAGGATTATGTTATAAAATCTCATAACATACCCCCCGCAACGTTAATCTTTGTGTTCATAAGACCTAAAAAATCTTCTGTTACAGGGCTTTATGACAAAATCAGCGAATTAATTTACCAACGGCGCTGTTTTCGTTAATATACCGTAACTACTCACTCCGGAACAGGGATCGCGAAATCTGAACGTTCTTAGTAAATATAACGCCCAAGGGCGTGAGCAGATACAATATATACCTTACTTTCTTCATAACGATGGGAATAAACATGTTTGATAAGCAAATGAAAATAGCCGGTTTTGATGACCCTTTGTGGGAAGCTATCCAAAATGAGAATCAACGCCAAGAGCAACACATTGAATTAATTGCGTCTGAAAATTATGCAAGCCCACGTGTTTTACAAGCACAGGGAAGCGTTTTAACCAATAAATATGCTGAGGGCTATCCAAACAAGCGTTATTACGGTGGTTGTGAATTTGTGGATGTAGCAGAAACACTCGCGATTGAACGCGTTAAAAAACTTTTTAACGCTGCTTACGCTAACGTGCAACCGCATTCTGGATCACAGGCAAATGCTGCGGTTTACATGGCGTTATTAAAACCAGGTGATGCTATTTTAGGCCAAGCCTTAAACGATGGTGGTCACTTAACGCATGGCAGCGCAGTTAATTTTTCAGGTAAAATTTATCAAGCTCACCAATACGGTGTTGATCAAGAAACGGGATTAATCGATTATAATCAAGTGCGTGATTTAGCCAAAAAACATCAGCCTAAAATGATTATCACGGGTTTTTCGGCTTATTCTCGTATCTTGGAATGGCAAACTTTTCGTGAGATAGCTGATGAAGTCGGCGCTTATGTGGTGGCTGATGTGGCGCATGTGGCGGGATTGATTGCCGCGGGGCTTTACCCCAATCCAATTGATTATGTTGATGTGGTAACATCAACAACCCACAAAACGTTACGTGGCCCGCGTGGCGGAATCATTCTAGCGCGTGATAATCCTGATATTATTAAGAAGCTGCAATCAAGTGTTTTCCCGGGCAACCAAGGTGGTCCTTTAATGCATGTGATTGCCGCCAAAGCAGTGGCATTTCAAGAAGCCTTGCAACCAGAATTTAAAGCTTACCAACAACAAGTGATAGATAATGCGCGTAGCATGGTAAAAACTATGATAGAGCGCGGCTATAAAATTGTTTCCAATGGCACCGATAATCATTTATTCTTAATTGATTTACTGAATAAGGACTTTACTGGCAAAGAGGCTGAAGAAGCTTTGGGGCAGGCGCATTTAACTGTTAACAAAAATACGGTGCCCGGTGAAACGCGTTCGCCCTTTATCACCAGCGGGTTACGTTTAGGTACGCCGGCGATGACAACGCGTGGATTTAAACAACAAGAGGCCGTGCAAGTGGCTAACATGATTTGCGATATTTTAGATGATATTAATAATCCTGCGGTGATTGCTAAAGTGCGTGAACAAGCTATCGCACTATGCCAAAACTTCCCGGTATACCGTTAATTTAATCAAGGAACGATTATGCAATGCCCATTTTGTAATCATGATGAAACAAAAGTAATTGATTCACGCTTAGTCAGCGCTGGCAATCAAGTAAGGCGCCGGCGTGAGTGTTGTGAATGTGAAGAACGTTTTACCACTTACGAAACAGCTGAATTAGTCATGCCGCGTATCGTAAAGCGTGATGGGCGGCGCAAACCATTTGATGAAGAAAATTTACGCAATGGTATGATGCGGGCATTGGAAAAAAGACCCGTTAGTGTTGAACAAGTTGAAACGGCGATTGATCACATTAAGCACAAACTGCGAGCAACGGGCGAACGTGAAGTTAATTCACAAAAATTAGGCGAATGGGTAATGCATGAATTACGACAGCTTGATGAAGTCGCCTATGTGCGATTTGCCTCTGTATATCGTAGTTTTCAAGATCTCAATGCATTTCGTGAAGAAATTCAACGCCTCGAAAATCAACCTGAAAGTGAAGAATTAGAATAAGGTATAACATGTCTAAATTTAATCCCAACGCCAGACGTAAAGCACGCTATTATGCCGTGCAAGCACTTTATCAATGGCAATTAAGTCATAATGATCCTAGTGAAATTGTTGCGCAATTTATGATTGACTATGATTTTAAAAAAGTTGATCGCGACTATTTTAAATTACTACTCGATGCCATTCCTGAGGAGTTGCCTGATCTAGATGCATTGCTTGAATCTGCTTCTAAGCGCAAACTCGGCGAAATCGATCCGGTTGAATTAGCAATTTTGCGATTGTCGTGTTACGAATTAAAAGCCCTACTAGAAGTGCCCTATAGAGTCGTCATTAATGAAGCCTTAGAACTGGCTAAAACCTTTGGTTCTGTGGATGGTTACAAATTTATCAATGGCATTCTAGATAAATTAGCACAACAATTACGCGCCTTAGAGTTTAACAATCCGCATAAAACAGGTTAAGCGATGTTGCCTTCTGAATTCACGCTTATTGAAAAATACTTAAATCATTTATCAACGAGCAATGAGTATATCGTTAAAGGTATTGGCGATGATGCGGCAGTCATGCAAATTCCTGAAGGCTATCAACTCGTTACCAGTGTTGATTCAGTTAACGAAAATATTCATTTTTTACGTCATATGCAAGCACAGGACATTGCATATCGCGCAGTTGCCGTTGCGCTAAGTGATTTAGCGGCGATGGGAGCAAAACCTTTTGCTATTACCTTGGCACTGAATTTATCTGACCAAAATGAAACGTGGTTTAAACAGCTATGTGATGGTTTGCATGAGATTTTAACTCACCATAACATTAGTCTTATTGGTGGCGATATTACACGTAGTGAAAGTTTAAGCTTATGTGTGCAAGTATTCGGTTTAATCAAAAGTAATTGTTACCTCGCACGCGATATGGCCAAAGTTGGTGATGCTATTTTTGTAACCAATACGCTGGGTGATGCAGCCCTGGGTTTAACGCTAGCAAAGCAGCGTACGGCAATAACATCCCTTGCATTGCAATCCTATCTACGCCCACAAGCGCAAATCAAAATTGGGCAAGCATTATCTGGTCTTGCTAATGCTGCTATCGATATTTCAGATGGCCTGCTGGCTGATTTAGGACATATTCTGAAAAAAAGTGATAAAGGTGCCATGCTTAAGCTAGAAAATATTCCTTTATCAGCGGAATTAAAAACATTACCTTTTGATCAAGCTATGCAGCTTGCACTAAACGGGGGTGATGATTATCAACTCTGTTTTACAATCAGTCCTGAAAAAATAAATTTACTACCAGAGTTAGTGCGCGCACACAGCACTTGCATTGGTGAAATAACCACGACAAAACAATGGCAATTATTATTAAACGGTGAGGGTTATCCACTTGTTCACCAAGGATACCAACATTTTGGGGGAAGTTATGAAACTTAATCGCGTGCCACAAAGTGTTTGGCAAAATCCGTGGCATTTTATTGCCTTTGGTTTTGGTAGCGGTGCTATGCCTATTATGCCAGGCACCTTTGGTACTTTAGCCGCGATCCCATTTTATTTATTGCTAGTGCAATTACCGTGGGTTCTTTATATTCTAATAACGATTGTTTTATTTATGGTTGCGACCATTATTTGTGAGCGCGTGTCTAAACAAATTGGCGTGCATGATCATGGTGGCATCGTGATTGATGAAATCATTGGTTATTTCATTACGATGATTTATGTGCCTGTTACCTGGTATTGGATTTTAGCTGGCTTTATTTTATTTCGCCTCTTCGACATTATGAAACCCTGGCCGATCCGCTTTTGCGATCAAAACGTGCAAGGTGGTTTGGGGATCATGTTAGATGACGTGCTGGCCGCATTTTTCGCGTGGGTGGTGTTGCAGGTTATGTTGTTAGTTTGTATCTATTCAGCAAATTTTAGTTGAATTTACTGAGAACGTTCAGATTTGGCGATAAAAACAGCGAAAATCTTTTTGAGAAAGCGCAGTTTATGAGTTATAAATGAGCATTTCGATAAAAGATTTTCGCTGTTTTTAGCCCAAATATGGACGCTCCCATCTACAGAATAGTTACGTTAGTTTTTTAACAGCCTAATGCAACGCCACATTCCCACCAAACGTGGTTTTTTTCAGCGTAAAAATTAACGGGAAAATCACAAGGAACGATAACGCTGTGAACCAAAACGCATCTAAATAAGCCAACATATGTGATTGCGCGCTAACGGTATTCGCAACAATCGCAATTGTTTTAGGATTACTCATGCTTAAATGCGCTTGTTGTAACCATAAGCTAAAATTAGGATTACTTTGCGATACGTGACCGGCGAGCGTGTTCCAACTGGCTTGGCCTTCGCGTGTCACCACGGTGCTAAGCACGGAAATACCGATCGAAGACCCAAGGCTGCGGGCAAAACTAAAGAGCCCAGTAGCTTCAGCAATATGCTCTTCTTTTAACGTCATCATTGATAAAGCAGAAATTGGCACAAAAAATAATCCCATGCCCAAACCCTGAATGAGCATAGTTAGTAAAATATAATCGGTACCAATGGCCAGATTAAAACGGCACATCATCGCAGCACCAATCGCGGATAAAACAACGCCCAGTGTAATAAAAATTCGGGGATCGTATTTTTCCATGAGTCTTCCTGCAAAAATCATCATCACTGCAGAGGCAAGACCGCGTGGCATCATCATTAAGCCTGTAGTAAAAACGGGATAATTTAATAAACGTTCCATCATAATCGGTTGCAGCGCAATTAACGCAAACACGGCAGCGCAAAATACCATTAACATTAAGGAACTGTTGGCAAAATTACGATCACCAAAGATGCGCAAATTAACCATGCTTTTTTTCACAAAAATGCCACGATAAGTAAACAGCACCAAAGCAACCAGCGCAATCACAGCAAGAAGAATCATTTTGTTTGAATCAAACCAACCTTCAGAATTACCGCGATCGAGAAAAATTTGTAAACAGCCTACACCTAAACACATGCTGCCTAAACTCAGCCAATCAACCTTAATTTTTTTAGTGACAGAATCGGGGATATAACGCAACGTCATGATCAAGGAAATAATACACACCGGAATATTAATATAGAAAACCCAGCGCCACGATAAAATATCGGTAATATAGCCGCCTAAAGTTGGGCCTAATACTGGGGCGGCCATAATACCGGTACCCCAAATCGCCATAGCCATGCCCTGTTCTTTTTTAGAGAATGTATCGCGTAAAATATATTGTGACAAAGGAATGAGCGATGCGCCAAAAATACCTTGCAAGGTTCTAAAAAAAACAATTTGTAAAAGATTTTGAGCAACACCGCATAACATCGAAGCAATTAAAAAACCCACCACATTAATCACTAATAATTTTTTGCGGCCAAAATAAGTCACTAAAAAACCGGTGAGTAACATGACAATAGCGGATGACACAATATAAGAAGTTAGCACCCAAGTGATTTGGTCGGCGGTTGCAGATAAGCTCCCCATCATTTGCGGCATGGCAACATTCACAATCGTCATGTCTAACACTTCAATCACGGCGGCCAACATCACAGCAATCGTGATAGGCCAACGGTTAGCGTAATGTTCTGGATTATTCATGATACTTTTTTAGGGTTGTGAACGGTATCAACGACCACCACGCTGGAGCTGCCCAGGCGTAAGGGATACTGTTTTACATCAGGGTTAAGCAAACTAATTCTCACAGGAAAACGTTGCGTGACTTTCACCCAATTACCTGTGGCATTTTCAGGCGGTAATAATGAAAATGCCGCACCACTGCCGTAACTAATGCTTTGCACAACGCCCTTAAACTTTTGATCAGGATAAATATCAACCGTGACCGTTGCAGCTTGTCCTACTTTTAAACGCTTTAATTGAGTTTCTTTAAAATTGGCATCAACCCACCATTGCCCCGATTCAATAAAAACAAATAATACTTGGCCATTGGCAATCACCGCACCTTGGCGTAAATTTAAATTCGTTACATAACCAGCTGCTGGCGCATAAATTTTGGTATGTTTTAAATCTAATTCGGCAATATCTAATTGTGCTTTCGCTTGTTTTACTTGCGCATTTTGATCGCCTGTATCACCTAATTGATGTTGCGCTTGTTTTAACTTCTCTTGCGCCGCCTTTAAACCTGCTTGTGCTACCTTTAGTTTCGCCGTGATTTCATCGCCTTGTGCTTTGGGCAAGGTACCATTTTTTACCAAAGGCATGTTGCGATCATAAGCAAGCTGAGTATTATTTAAGCGTGCGGTTTGTTCAACCACCATTGATTTTGCAACATTTACCGCATCTTGAGCCGCTCCAGCAGCTTGCACAGCCACATTTAAATTCGCTTGCGCGCGGGCTAAGGCAAACTCATAGGGCAAGGGATCGATTTGAAAAAGCAGCGTGCCTTTTTTCACATATTGATTATTTGCAACGTATACGTTGGCAATTTTACCGGCAACTTCAGCCGCAACCTGCACGACATTGGCTTGAATATAAGCATCATCGGTAGAAGGGTAATTAATACTGTGGCGCCAATACCATAATCCTGCTACGAGCGTGGCAATGATCAGCACTGACCAAATCAACAAGTTAGAATATTTTCGTTTTGATTGACTCATTGTTTTATCTACATTGTAACTGCAAATGCTAAAGATATCATAGAATGCAGGGTAGGGCTAATGTCGTTTAGGGTGCGATTTTTTCTATCCCTATAATTAATAACATAAATTGCAGGAGAACGCTTACACGGGTAAAATGATAGCGTCATAAAATCATTTTAGGAGCAAATCATGCAGATTGATATTGGTATCAACAAGGCTCATCGTGAGAAGATAGCCGAAGGCTTGTCACACTTATTGGCTGATAGTTACACGCTGTATTTAAAAACCCATAATTTTCATTGGAATGTCACTGGCCCCATGTTTAATACACTCCACATAATGTTTGAAGAACATTATATAGAGCTTGCCAATGCTGTGGATGAAATTGCTGAGCGGATTCGTGCTTTAGGTGTTTATGCGCCGGGTAGTTATGCGCAGTTTGCCAAACTTACTTCGATTAAAGAAGAAACCGAGGTACCAGCGGCTAAAGAAATGATTGAACAATTGGTAATAGGTCATGAGCAAGTGGTTAAAACAGCACGTTCAATTTTTTCTTTGGCAGAAGACGCACAAGACGAAGCAACTTGTGATATCTTAACCCAGCGCATGCAGTTGCATGAAAAACGTGCTTGGATGCTGCGTAGTTTGTTAGAGAAATAATGTACAGATTTGAGGCAAGGTCACATTAAAAACACTAAAAAATAGCGGAGTTTATACAT
>CAYGTS010000052.1:0-16437 GCA_964352905.1 uncultured Legionellales bacterium
AACTTTTTAATTGTTCAACAGCCAGTGTGCCCATAAAGGCACTGCCAGCCGTGCTTGCCAATTGCGAACTTAAACTGGGCACGCTTGCAACCGGACTGAAAAAACGCGCGCGCTGTGTTTGTGTCACTGTCACGCTGCAAGGTGCTTGCGGTACTGCAAGGGGATAGCCACCAAAATTACTCGGGCAACCCGCAATATCGGTGCTCAGTGTTTGATTGCCAAGTTGCAAGTGTTGCAGCTGTGTTGCCGGCAAACTTTGGCACAGCGCATTAGCATCACCTGCTGCAACTGGCATCGCCTCAAAATAAACAGCCGTTAAATTGCTCGCCTCTGGTTGATAATTAATCATGCGTTGTCTGTCGATATTAGCGTGTCCTAAATCCGCCGCGGGCACACCCGGAATTAAGGTGCTTGCAAGCGTTGTTAAGATCTGACTTGTGACATGGGGATTAGCATTGGCAATCAATACCTGTAACGCTGATCCCGGTAAACGCTCAATCAATGCAACCATCGCAGGATCTGTTGCCTCCGTTGCCGTCATATTAAGTTCGGTTAAACCCTGTGGATGAATTAATCGCGCAAGATCACTGACATTGTCTTGTAACGGGTTACCTGCAATATTAAGCTTGGTGACATTTAAGAAAAATAATTGCTGCGCTAATTCAGGAAGAACGCTTGCAGGCAAATCAAGCATGCTGAGATCGAGTGTTGGTAAGGCTTGGTTAGCTGCAATCATGGCCGCAAAACTTGCCATTAAATCCTGCGCGCTGATTGCGGTCGCACTAACATTTAAAGCCCATAACCTGCCATGACTCGCATTAAGAATACAGGTAAGCCCCTTGCCGCTGATCCGCGTGCCAGCAATCGATAATCCCGTTAAAGGGATCATCGCTGGCAAGCTTTCACACAATTGATCATCAATGCGAAAATTATCGCCGATCGCCACTTCAGCCCGCGCACAGGCTAGCAGCATCGCCGCACCATCACTAGAGAAAATATTCTCATTCACATCAAGTCGCGTAACAGAGCTGTTGCATACCGCTGGCCCAATCGCTTGCATGTTGAAATCACTAAGCCGTGTCTTAGCATAATCAACTCTCGTTAAGTTTTGATTCATCATTAAACAATCGGCGGCAGCACTCATATTACTCACCGATAAATCATTGCCACTCAAGCTAAGCGATTGCCAGGGGCTACTCGCACACTGCTGATGAATAAAATCAATCGCAGCAGGCGCTAACTGCGTATCGCTTAAATCGAGAGCCGTTAATTTATACGCATACGGTAAAATCTTTTTCAGCGTGGCTAAACTGATTTCATAACCACTCACGGTTAATTGTTGTAAATCGCTCACTTGATCGGGAGTTAGTGTGCTTAATAACACATCAGCCTGCGCTATATTATCAAGGGTGAGCGCCGTCATGTGCTCGGGTAAGGCTTGTGCAAGAGTAACTAAATCTTGCGTTGCAAATTGTAAATTCGCGATCACCACCTCGGTGACATTCGTGCCCGCAATAAAACTGGAAAGGATATACGCTTGCTCAGAGCTCACTTCAACAGGTTTTGTACTGCCTAAAATAAGGGTATTAACCTTACTTAAATCAACGTGCTGTGCAATCGTGCTAAACACTTTTTCTAAATCGGCTAAGCACCAATGCGCCCACGCTTGCTGACTAAAATCAAATTCGCTTAACGGGCCGTGTTTTGCGATTTGCGTGATTTCCGTGATTAATTGCGAAGGGGTGCGCTGATAGCGTAATAATTGCGTTAAGGCAGATTGCCCTCTATGATTATAACGTTCATAAGCATAACCTGCCCCCGTCACATGGCAACGATAATTACCTGCAACTTCTGAATATTGCCAAACACCGGCCTGATTTTTACACTGCTGCGCGGTAGTTTCAAAATCACGCCATTGCATTAATTTGTAAATAAATAAACGCCACAATTGCGCTTTTGAATAAAAATGGAAAACCACACGCAACGCATTAAACGCCATTTGGGTCATCGGATTTTGATGCAAGTTATAAAAATACGAAACCATGTTCGCAATGGGGCAAGCAAGCTGTTGTTGCCAAATAAATTCACGCGCGCCTTTAACATGCGCTAACGTTTGATCGGGATGTTGCGCTAATTGCGCTAACGCCATTAAGGCGTGTAAGCGGGTTATTTTATTCGGATCTTGTGCTTTACTTAATAAAGTATTCAGATAATGTTTTTTTTGCACATCACTTAAATGCCCGTTATATTCTAATTCATGCAAACAATCACGGATTGACAGCGAATAAGTATCACGAATTGCTATGATTTCGCCTGTCTCATCGCGCACAATATTACCTGGCGTTAATAAATGTTGACGAGTAAACGTGTGATAAACAGCATAACCTAGCGTTGTACCACCAGCCACACCGGCTGCAATCACAGGTGGCCAAAAACTTGCCCAAGCAGGAATGTCGCCATTACTCATATTTGCCAACAGGGCCGCGCCATGATCTGGCGAAAAGTTATTTGAAAAACCCAGTAATCGCCAACCCGCAGCATCGTTATAATGACTGTTAGGATGAAGACGAAAATTTGCAGCACCGTAAAACGTCGCACCCGATAAAATCGCAGGCCAACCAACTTCAGTAAAAATTGCAGCAAAATTTGCAAAGCGATTAACCGCATAAACAACCGTGTGGCTGCGCGTTGAATTCGTTATCGCAAAAACCGGTGTGCGTGTCCAGGTAGAAGGTGTTTCACTGCCTGAGCAAAAACGGATCCCCGTTAATACAGTGCGCTGCAGGGGTTGATAAAGAATATTAAATTGCACGGGATGACGATTGGGTGCGGTTATTTCTGCTGATTCATCAACGCCAGGGGGATCTTCTGCGCTGTTATTAGTGTTATAAACCGCAACTAAGGAGATTGCAGTTTCATCAGGATCAAGCAAGCGCTTATGAACAGGATCCTTGCGAAACTTATGACACATTATCCGTATTCCTTATCACATCTACGACACTTTGTTATTTCCCCGGCTAGTCATGCTGACTTGCACTTCCTTTATTTGATCGAAGGGTTAAGCTGTTTTGGAAATTAAATAATACAATTTAATTAAGATGAATTATAAAACGCTTACATTTTTTTTGCAATAAGTAAAAACGCTTTTTTATAAAAAAGTGATCAAATGCATTTGCTGCAAAAAATAAAATTGCAAAATATTTAGCCTGTGAAATTACCCAGGGTAAATTGATAGCCTAAATTTGGCTAATGAATTTGATAGAGGAATTTTAGCCTAGGGATTTAAGCTATTTTTATAGGGTATATTTTGAGATAATTAACTACTTGCTAACACACTTTTAGCCAAACAAAAAAACCACAGTAATTCCGCTATTACTGTGGCAAAGATGTAAGTGAAACAGATCTATAAGTTTCTTATTCTCAGATCGGCACCACTCACATTAGTCGCAATATATACCCATCGGACATCAAGATGCGACTTTTAGCATCCCATCTTGCTACATTATGCTTTTTACCCTAACTCACTCGACGTTGGCTTATGACAAGATTGCTTATCCTGCAATTTTGTTAAATTCAAATTCATTTCTGCCTGCAATAATCTCTCTTGTAATTGCGTAATTTTTGTTAAATGTTCATCAATTTTTCTTTGCACAAGTTGCAGCTTTTGATCAACAACATTAACGTCCTCGTTAAACAATTTATCTGACATAACTTCCTCATTAGAACAGTAAGTTAGCCCGCTTAGTATGTATAAAGTAGGCTATAATTAGGTTAAGCAAATACAGCTTATATGCTGTGGTGTTGTTGCTATCATAACTCATACTTACGCCCATGAAAAATCCACATTTAATTGCTCTTGGCAAAAAAATTAGATCGCTTCGCATTGCTAAAGATTTTACTCAAGAGTCTTTTGCCGATGCCGTTGATCTTCACCCTGTCTACTATGGTCGCGTTGAACGTGGTGAATGTAATATTTCGCTGGTTAAACTCATTGTTATTGCCAAAAAATTAAAAGTCCCGATTAGTGAGCTTGTGAGTGATATCGATAAAAAAATAGTCACCCAAAACAAGCGCGCTAATTAGAATTCATGCCAAATATCAATCAAATATTTATTTCATATAGTTTATAACTTACCTACGAAGAACACTGTAACAGCTTAATAATCACAAAAGAACACCGATCGATTTTAAGGATTTATGACGCTATCAATTTCATCCATCAAATTCATACAACATAAATGCTGTATGAATTTGATCGATGATTTTCCTTGATGAATTTTATTGACGAAAAAGTGCTAAAAACTATTGTATTAGATCAGCAATGAATTTGTGGTTAGATAAGCGACTCGTTTGTATTTACTGTCACAATATAATCACTTTAGGGAATAGCATTATGGATCAACAGCAACACATTCAAGCTT
The DNA here is from genome assembly GCA_964352905.1 of uncultured Legionellales bacterium. Classification (GTDB taxonomy): domain Bacteria; phylum Pseudomonadota; class Gammaproteobacteria; order JAHCLG01; family JAHCLG01; genus CAYGTS01. Next base: position 4,422 of record CAYGTS010000052.1, read on the forward strand.
CTATTGTCAAACATCTAGCAGAAATCACACTATTACAGCAGCAAATTGCCGAGGAAGAAGAAAAACTGTTATTCTGTCTTAAGCAAGAACGGCAATTACTAAAAATCATTCACAACGATCAACTCGAAAAAAGGGAAAGTCTGGATCGAGACTAAGCTTTGAGCACAAACAAATGAGGTATCAATAAAATGATTCTATCGCGCCAATCGATAACTGTCCTCATTAGCATGGCATGCTTTTTTTATTCGATCATGCAACTGAGTATTCTTAACACCTTAAGCACGACATTAATTACTCACTTTGATTTAACAAGTACGCAATACGCATGGTTTTCTGCGAGTTTTCTTTACGCACTTTGCCTCAGCTTATTGCCAGCCGGTGTATTGTTAGATCGCTTTGCCACAAAACCTATTTTAGTTGGCGCGCTCATTTTATTGATTACGACCAATATAGTATTTTTAATCACTGATAGCTTTATGTTAGGCATTGTTTATCGCCTCAGTGCAGGCATGTTTAATGCGGTTGCATTTTTAGCCATGCTCAAAACAATCCGTTTGGCCTTTCCACAAAAAATTGATTTCGTAACCGGCTTCATGATTGCTTTTGGCATGCTCGGTGGTTTTGTTGCTGGTGCACCAATAGCCTATTTGCTAACACGATTAACCTGGCAAACGCTTTTTTATTTACTGGATGGGCTTGGTATTGTCTTTGCGATAGTTGCACTGGCAAGCTTTCAAGAAATCGCTTTCAGCAAAAAGCCAACTAACCTACAACAATTTTTTAAGCAGCTTCCTTCCGTCATTACCCAAAAATCGAATCTCTTTTGCGGCAGTTATACTGGTTTACTCAATTTATCGGTTTATATTATTGCCACGATGTTAGGCAATCTGTTCTTGATTCAGCAATATCATTTATCGCTAGCACAGGCTTCTTTCGTTTCTAGTATGATTTTTATTGGCATTATCATTGGCTCACCATTAATGGGATGGTTTGCTAATCTTACACAACAAAGAAAAAGCATAATGTTTTTCAGTGGTCTTGGCGCAGTGACGCTTTTATTAATTTTATTACAACATCCATCATTCACGCTATTATCACTCAGCCTGCTTTTTTTATTACTTGGCTTCTTTTGTAGCGCGCAAGTATTGAGTTACCCGATTGTTGCGAGCATTAACCGCAAAGAAGTGGTAAACACCGCGATGAGCTTCATGTTGCTACTGGTTAACAGTATTGCTGCCATCATCCAAACCTTGATTAGCTTGGTTACTTATAACACCGATCTTGCAACACTATTTAATAAGGCATTATTACAACAAGCTTTGTATTTTGTGTTACTGGCTTTTTTCATCGCAATGATATTAGCACTTTTTATACGTGATAATTCCATTCCTGCATGAACTCAGTTAAAAATAATTCCATAAATTGATGGCGTTTCGCCGCAATTTGTTTGGCTGTTTGGGTATTCATCTTATCTTTCAGCAGTAATAATTTTTCATAAAAATGATTAATGGTTGTACCTTGATGTTTCTTATACGATTCAAATGAATCATGTAACATCGGTTCAATATGCGGATCATAAATCGTGCGATTTTTAAAACCACCATAGCTAAACGTGCGAGCAATCCCAATGGCACCCAAGGCATCTAAGCGATCGGCATCTTGCACAATTTGCCCTTCTAGGCTTAAAGCTTTTGCGACAACTTTTGCACCTTTGAAAGTAATGTTTTCAATAATATCGAGAATAGCAGTAATTTTTTCTTTACTCAGTCCACTCTGATCTAAAAAATTTTTTAATAAATTAAAGCGCTCATCATTTTCTGCAAATTTCCAATCAGCCACATCGTGTAATAAGGCAGTGACTTCTACCACCACGACATCAGCGTTTTCCTGCTCAGCCAAATAACGTGCCATATTAGCCACACGATAAGCGTGCCAAATATCATGTCCTGATTCAAAGCCTTGTAAAGCCGTTTCAATAAATGTTTTTGTTTGTTTAATAATGTCATGCATATCGATAGCGTCCTGTTAAGTCGTCAGAAAAATAATTTAACCATTTTTCAGCCAGTAATTTTTTCGTGGCTAAATCGGTTTCAAATAAACCGCGTTGTTTTTTTAATGCTAAAACACGCGGGATTGCCAGCATAATTTCAGCTTGCACTAAGGCTAATGCAGGCCCAATGACGGCACCATCAATAAAATTAATCGGCCGTCCTTCTCTCGCTAAATAAAAACTATGTGCGCCATTTTTATAACGCAACAAATGATCGGCCATTTGCTGTTTTTGATAATATTGATTCATATAGCCTAAATCAAATTCAATGTCTTTTGAACTACAGCTAACCAACAATGCACCTCGACGTAAATAGCTAATATCCTCACCTTGGATCGATTGCACACCTGTCGCACCATAAATCACTTCTGCTTCACTTAAGGCTTGTTGCTTATGTGGAATTTGAAAGCCTTCACTTAAGGCATTAATGCGCTTAATCGGATCGGTATCATAAACTAATACTGGGCAATGATGGCGCAATAATGAATGCGCAATCCCTCGCCCTACTTTACCAAAACCTAAAACCAGTGAGCGTTTTCCTTCAATCGGAAAACCAGCTTGTCTTAATACTTTTTCGGTTGAAAATAAACACGAGGAACCCACTAAAAAATCTTCGGTTTCTTTTAACACACTCCGCGCCACAGATACAACCGGACAAGCAATCTGATCAAGATGTTGCAAATATTCACGATGCCCCATTTCAGTATCTTCAATGACACCAATAATATGTTCAGGCAGTGCTTTAGCCTGTGCTAATGCTTTTGCAAAATAACCGCCAATTTCGAGTAAAATCGTTGGTTTTGGATTAGCTTGTTGCAATAACTGGCCAAGATACTCAGTATCATAAAGCTGAGCTAAAGTCGGCGTAACAATGTTATAACGGCCTTTTAGCTGCTCGTAAGTCACTTGATGAATCGAATACGGGATCGCAATCACCATCTTGATTTCAGCAATACCCTCAAGTGCTTCGAGCAACTCTGGCCTATCATCTAATAAATGTGTTAATACAATTAATTGAATATCTTGTTTACCTACGAGACTTGCAAGTTCTGCAAAATAATCGCCGCGGAATTGCGATAATATATCTCTCATTATTTTTCTCCTACCCATTTACATGGGTAATGTTATGCATCCTATTCTAGTTGGGAACAAATCCTCACACAACCGTGTAAAAACAAACTGGTATCTGCAAATTTTTTACTATGATTATTTTTTTTATGATTTGGCATATATAACATACGTTGATCTTTATCCGGAATTTCTTTGGTCGGTCGAATCCCTTCACCATAAGCGTACGACTCACTGTGAAAAAATTCAAAACGCAATTGTCTGATCATTTGATTAATCGGACGATGCGCAATTTTTAAATGATCATAAAATGCTTCACCAAGAAAATGTTTGGTTAACTCGCGCAATTCACGAATATTATCGACAATACTAGTTAAATTACGTGATTTAGGAACGGATTCTAATAAACCCGGTGATTTCAGTGAATAATACACAGGCACAGGATTATCCAAACAATAATAACTCGGGTGCATGATAGTGGGCACGTAATCTTGCATGCCATACTCATGCAAATAAACTTCCTGTAACGCATCCAGTGGCCCTGCTTGATTATCACCTGTAGCGGGTATACTGGCAGGCGATCCACCGGTAGCTACAAACGCTAAATGTTTTAGGGTATCAAGCATGTAAGGGTTGGGTTTCAGCCCTTGTGAGGTTAATGTTTTGGCAAATAATTCCCACACCATATCAAAAACAACGCGACGCCGACCATGATCGGAATGACGCCATCCTTTTATTGCTAAATAACTATGTAAATGATGCCAAGCTTTATCCTGTTTAATTTTTTCAACCCATGCTTTTGGTAAAAAATACACATCACAATGCCAGTCTGTCGTAAAATTGGGACTCGCTGTAATTTGTTTGAAAATCGCCCAGTGATCTGTTGAGCGACGTGGCGGTGGAAGTGTCACACCGTAATTGCGTTTTAAGCGTTTATGCGCACTGGTTAGGGTGATAGGCGGCAACATCGTTAGGGACCCGCGCACCGGCAGTTAACGAATACGGTGTAGTCCAATCAAAATATTCCCAAATGCCGATATCAAAACCTTTGCCATGGTAATCAATTGAAAAAATGCGATCATCGAGTTCGCGGAAAACTTCGATACTATGATTGGTTAAAATGCCGAGTGGCACAGGACTATAATCTAGCACTTTACGCGCAAAATCAGGGATCCGGCTATCCGTAATCGGCAATAGTTGACCTGATTCAGTAGGTAAATTTAATAAACCGTTTTCGACAATTTTATCGCCGAAATTGTAACGTGCTTTGATTAAGGGATATTTTTTAGCGGGATCAAGCGCATCGATGAGACTGGCTACTTCAGCACACGCTTGCTTAATTTCAGCTCTCGCGTCTTGCCAGGGAATTGCCTGCAAATAACTACCATTGCTCATTTTTTGCTCTCCTTACTTTTCCTTATTGAGCGTTTATTTTCAATACAGCCAAGGTATGAAATAAGCTGACGATATTAGCATGTCGATGTAAAGTTATGCAACCCATTTCGTTGCGCAAATTGATTGCATTTTTTGGGTGATGATTTTGAGTTTTAACTAGAGCCGATAATCATGAGAAAACGTTAGGCATTGTGGAAGTGTGTTGGGTTAAGAGGCTTCATTTAGCATATAAGGTTTTATTGATGAAAAATATTTTAAGAGTGGTTGCGTGGTTGCATTGGCCAGTTGAATTCGCGATGAGAGTCAACTTTTAAGTGGACTTATAAGCGAGGTTATCAGGCTTAAGAGAAAGGGGTCGTCTTCCATCACTGACGCTGGCACAGAGTTTTTTACATACTCGGTAGAAAAACATAACGAGACCACTCGCCCATCCTTTCTTTAACGAATTTATTATCTAACCAATTGATTTATAATAAATAAAACCTACACTTGGTTTTTATAGAAATGATAACAATTTTCTAATATACTAATATTCATAATAAAACAGCAAGGGATGGCTTTAAATCAGAGAATATTGATATGCCAAAATATGTAGCATCCTGGAAAAAAAACAAAAATGAACATCCAGTAGGTCAATTCAAGAACGTCATAACATTAGCTGGTAGGATATCGAATTGGTATGATCCAGAACAAGCCTCCAATGGACAACGAAGCACTTGGAACTTTGAGTTACAATCGCAATATGGTACTGATAGAGACGTACTTCTAAAATTGATATATTACATTTATGAAAAAGGCGGCCAGCTTAATGTTACTACCTCCGTTTCATATGAAGATTTTTTAAGTACTGCTACAGTAACTTGTAGAGATGAATATCCTCGACTTAAACGCCGCGCCGATCAAATGTTTGGATTTGCTGAGCGCACAGAAGACCAATATCTTGCCGGTACGCTTGCGATACGTGGCCAACAAAAAACTAAAGCAGAGGCAGAAACAAAAAGCGAAGTCGAAAGAATTTGGCGAGAAAATCAGGCAAGATTTTCGCCACAATTTAAAGAATCGCTAATTAAATATTACCCTGGCATAGCCCTTACACCTTTTAAGATCGATCAACTATCGCAAGAGCATTTAGTTGCCTTGAAAAAAGATTTGACCTTTTTTCTAGCCGTGGGAGAACACTTACCCACTGAAGATCTTTGCGCGCAATTAGATACTTTTGTGGCTGATACTGCAGATCAAAGAGCATGGCAAACACAGGCAGAGCGTGTTGTGCGAGAAGTCACGGCACAACGTTCTGTTGGTATGTTACTGTCTGGAGAGGCTGGCCAAGGTAAAACGCACTTGGCAGTTGCAGTAGCAAAAGAATGTATGATGCAAGGCTTAACGCCAAGGTATATCAAACCAGAAACACTACGTAACGTTAATATCACAAAAATGATTGGCGCAATTCCTGTGAATCAACGCATAGTGTGGATTGTTGATGATTGCAATTCACCTTATGGTCAAACAGGCGCTTTATTTCGTGAGCTAACAATAGCGGCGAATCAACGTGGTGATGCCTTGCTAGTCACGAGTAATACCTGTTATCAAGCTTTTAAAGCAAATGCATTTGTTATAGATTCCGAAGATAAACAGCGCATATTGCGCCGCGCCGATCAAATGTTTGGATTTGCTGAGCGCACAGAAGACCAATATCTTGCCGGTACGCTTGCGATACGTGGCCAACAAAAAACTAAAGCAGAGGCAGAAACAAAAAGCGAAGTCGAAAGAATTTGGCGAGAAAATCAGGCAAGATTTTCGCCACAATTTAAAGAATCGCTAATTAAATATTACCCTGGCATAGCCCTTACACCTTTTAAGATCGATCAACTATCGCAAGAGCATTTAGTTGCCTTGAAAAAAGATTTGACCTTTTTTCTAGCCGTGGGAGAACACTTACCCACTGAAGATCTTTGCGCGCAATTAGATACTTTTGTGGCTGATACTGCAGATCAAAGAGCATGGCAAACACAGGCAGAGCGTGTTGTGCGAGAAGTCACGGCACAACGTTCTGTTGGTATGTTACTGTCTGGAGAGGCTGGCCAAGGTAAAACGCACTTGGCAGTTGCAGTAGCAAAAGAATGTATGATGCAAGGCTTAACGCCAAGGTATATCAAACCAGAAACACTACGTAACGTTAATATCACAAAAATGATTGGCGCAATTCCTGTGAATCAACGCATAGTGTGGATTGTTGATGATTGCAATTCACCTTATGGTCAAACAGGCGCTTTATTTCGTGAGCTAACAATAGCGGCGAATCAACGTGGTGATGCCTTGCTAGTTACGAGTAATACCAGTTATCGAGATTTTTCCTCTACAGCACTTTCTTTAAGTACGCAAAAAAAGCTTGATCAAGCTTTTTTTGATGCGTTCTTTGCACAAGAGAGTGGCGATTATTCTAAACATGCAGTTGAACAAACATCAAGTGAAAAACCGTGCGAGGCTGCTAATTCCCATGATAGTGAGCTAGCTTCTTCTTTAGCAATACATTCACAACAAAGAGAACCTCATCAACGACGATCTTTTGATTTATTTAAGCAGCATTATAAGGCTCAATACGAAAAAGAACTTTTCAAAAATCCATGGAGTAAAATGAAAGAAAAATTAAAGAATGGAGAAATTACTTCCATCGAGCAAGTTGAAGATTATGTGAAACAACATCCTAATACAAGATCAGCGAAAGTCTTAAGTAAAATGAAATAATCCACAAAAAATCCAAAGACTGATAATTACCGGTCTCAGTCTTTTTTTACTGTATAACCAAGTTGCTATCTATCCGACTGCAAATAATGATTAATTTTCTGATACCAGGTTTGCACTTTAAACCGATACGCTTGATTAAAAGAGGCGGTATTTGAATTATAACGACCAATACCGTGCCAAAGCTTATCATCACTCGCAATCGCTTTTGCTAAAATCCAAGTACCAACCGCAACATTTATGCAAGAATCGTATTGCAGATCATGTTGGCTAATACCGTAAGGTCGCAAGCGATGTAACCAAGTGCAGCCATTGATTTGCATCGGACCAAAATCATAACTGCCATTTTTATTTTTAATCGCACTGCCAATACGACCATTTTCCGTTTTTAGCACTGAAATAATTAAGATTGCAGGAATATGATATTTCACCGCAGCATAGTTAATGCAAGTGATAGGCACGTCATTGATAATTAAAGGAGTCATGGGTTACCTTTGTTTTTTTTTGATTATTTTACCCTAGATCAGGAGCCAATGGCGAACGTAGTTTTTTCACTAAAATTACTTCTGGCAGCTCACCAAAATAGTGTTGCGCATCAAAGGCTTTTTCGGTTTGTGCAAGGACATCAGCTCGTGTGATCTCAAACACTTTATACTGAAAAGCCGCATTAAAACTGCGTAATACTGCTCGCATTGCCTGTCTCACTGCTTGTCTAAAGGCTTTACTCGATTGGATCCCAATGATTCTTGCTAAAATCAATGCTGTTATGAATTCATCAAAGCTCGCGATTAATTCTGCCGCAAGATACCCATACGGTGTTGTAAAATGGATTGCGACATTAATGGGTTTTGTCGATTGAATTTCTTTATGCGTAAAATGGCTTGCCGTTTGTAACGTGTGATAGTGATTTTGTAATTCTTGGTGCAAATAGCACTGTGCTTGTTTTAACGCTGAGTAGATTTTTAATAATTGCCAATCGGCAAAGGGATCATCACACTTTGCTGCTTGCCAGATGTTGCGACAGGCTTTGGCAAAAGCCCATAAACCCATTACACCACGTCTTGTTTCAATACCGTTAACGAGTTTGATTGCTTGTGAACTGTGTAAGGTTAATGATAATTGTAAATTGAATTTACCTGGTTTAGTAATGTTGTTTGTTTGATATGTTTTCATGGTTGATCTCATTCGTTGGTTACATCAAGTTGTAACTGTGAATTCACATCCGGCCATTTATCCTCAATAATTTTCGCGGGATCGATCACAAAACCGCTGACTTTTTGTCGATCTGCCCAATCGCCCCAATAAAAATAACGAATTTTCCCCAAGGCTTGGGGTTTACTAAGTTTGGTGATCACTTTATCGCTATACTTGGCTAAAACTGAATTTTCTTGTAAAAAAAGTTCTACTGCAGGATCAGCAGCGATCAATAAACCATTTTCAACGCGATGTAATATTGAGCCAAGTTGATTCACTGCCTTTTTATTGTTTAAATATGCGTGTCTTATACCGTTTAAAAATAATTCGCTAAACTCAGCTTCACTCATTGCAAGCAAAGTTTTTTTTGAAAACTTTGGTTTGCTAATACTTGGTGTCGTGATCTGATCGGGTAACTCTGGCAATAACGACTCTTCCGTCATCGGCTTCACATACGTCCACTGTAAAACAACTTCAAAGCGATCAGATTGTAAGGGTGCTTTTATTGCCGCTTTCTCTGCTAAAAATTGATCTTCAAAATAACGGATTTTATTACCTAAAATTGGTGCCATGCCATTCATAAAAATTAACGAGCGATCTTTATCAAAACGTAATAATTCATCGGCGGTCATTAAGGGGCGTTTGATTTCATTTTGTAATAACGTCATGCGATCCATGATTGGGCTTAAATACGCACTGCTAAGCGAGCGGCGCGTATTATTAAGCGTTGTGGTACCAATCACTTCCGATAAATGTTTTGCCGTCGCTAAATGGTTTGGGGTATAGGCAATTTGAATGCCGCAGTTTGAAAAGATGGCGTGCTCTTTACCGTAAGCTTGATTAATTTGCGTGAGATCTTGGCTGATTAAAAAGCTGCGAATGTTAAATCCCATGGAATAAGCCAGCGCTTTTTCAAAAAAAGGTAATTTGCCAAACTGCGGAAATTCATCCAGCATTAATAATAATTGGCGACGTTTTGCAATCCCAGCTTCGGCGTCTAATTTCTCGGTTAAGCGTGCTAAAATTTGTTGTAACACTAAACGCATTAGCGGCATGGTGCGGGTTAAATCCGATGGCGGAATGCCTAAATATAAACTGACTGGTTTTTCCTGTTCGACTAAATCGTGGATCGTAAAATCATGACGACGTGTATTCTCAGCAATAATTGGATCGCGATATAGTTTTAAGGCAGTGAGTGCGGTTGAAAAAATGCCGCTACGCTCTGCCGCACTAATATCGAATTATTTCAGAACTGAAGAGAATCCTTTAATTAAATAATTTTTTATCTCTCCCTAAAATTAGGGTTTATTAAAGTCCTGAGGATTGGAAAAAGCATTGTACCCACAGACCATTTGCTCGTCAATAACCCACTATGAGTCTTTAATTATCAAAAATATCTTTAAATAATCAAACACGATTTGAAGGGAGCTCATTTTTTAACCATAACTACATTTTTTAACCATAACTATGTATAACTGTTTAAAAATAAGTTAAGATCATTTGATTTGACTGTTCTGTTTAAAAAATTAACCGAACGGATAAAGAAACTTGTTGTTAAACCCTATATTTTTATAAGGAATACCTTATGAGACCCATTGCTAACAAAATAATATTATTAACAGGTGCCGCTGGTGGAATTGGAAGCGCCTTGGTAGATGTGTTGGTACAAAGAGGTGCTGCCAAAATATATGTTACTGATTTGCAATTGGATAACCTCACTTTGCTTAAAGAAAAATATCCATCAAAAGTCATTGCTAAAGAACTTGATGTCACTAATTTATCATCTGTGAAAGCTTGTCATGAGGAATGTAAAGACACAGATATATTAATTAACAACGCAGGTGTTGAATTTGCCACACGTTTTATCGGTGAAAAATCGGTAAAAGCAGCATCTATTGAAATGGCTGTTAATTATCATGGAATCCATAATTTATGTAATGTTTTTTGGCCTTCTCTTCTAAAAAGAACTAATCCAAGTATTGTAAATATGCTATCGGTTGCTAGTTTCACCATGATTCCTCAAATAGCAACCTACTGTGCCTCAAAAGCAGCGGCCCATACACTGACTCGCTCACTAAGAAAAGAAAGCGAAGATACTCCACTAAGAGTATATGGCGTATATCCTGGGTATGTTGATACAGCAATGACACAAAATATTGAAGAAGTTGAAAAAGTAACCCCTGAGCAAATTGCTATTGAAACATGTGATGGAATTGAAAATGAAAAATTTGATATATTTCCAGATAAAATGGCAAAACAATACTCTTGGCTAATTGATGATGATAATGTAGGCCCAAGATCTCCTTCCCCCTTGAGGAAGTCTTCCTTATTTACTCCATTAGAGCGATCTGCCGATATAGAACGAGCAGCTCCTACTAGCAAGCTTTAATATTGCTATACAATTTACAAAGGAAAACCCATGTCACAAAGCACATATATTGTTACAACAAAATTGAAAGCAAAACCAGGATGTGAAAATGAACTTCAAGATTCCCTACAAAACTTGATCTCACCTACACTAAAAGAAAAAGGGTGCATTTGTTATACTTTACACCGTAGCCAAGATAATTCATCTGAATTTTTATTTTTTGAAACATGGAGTAGTCTCGAGAGTTTTCAAGCTCATCTCGATTCAGCTCATGTACAAGATTGGCTGAAAAACAAATCAACCTTATTGAGCGAACCATTAGAATTAATAAATTGGCAAAATATAGTTAACTAATAGTCGTTCCTCGTTGGACGTTGATTTTTGTGAACGCATGATATATCTCAAACCTCCTTCAGCTTAGGATATTCATTATGCGATACGAAGATTTTAAATATAAAGAATAGCGTGATGTCAGCTGACTTAAGCGCTATTTATATAAATCCATGTCACAAACAATACCTATTTAGTTAGATAGGTCCGTCGGACTGGAGAGAAATCAGTCAATTGATAGAGCTATTGTTTTTAAAAATTAAAAAATTGTTGTTGTTTATAATATTAAATCGTCTGTTGGTAACGGGTGAGCACAGCTGTGGTCAACGCTTGGATAACTGGCACCCGAATGGTTACGAACTTGGTATCAAACTTTCGCCAGTTATCCAACGTTGTCCATCAGCTTTTTTTAGACAATAGCACACGATTAAGTCGTGCTATAGCGACATCAAAAAATATAAAAACTATGTTTGAAGAAAGAAGTAAGCCTAATGAAAAATTTAACGAGTTGATAAATAACGCAAAAGAAGTTGTGTTTATTGGCTTTGGTTTTGATCGTGATAACATGGATAGAATAGGCATTCCAAAAAGACATCACGAATTTAGAGTCCTTTTTCAAGACGATCAGCCTAGAAGAGGTGAATCTTTAACCATTAAATGGTTAAACTATCATGACGTAATGAAGGGGCTTTCCATGCAGTGGAGTGAAATAAAAGACATGCTAAATCAAAAAAATGCAACATCTGGCAAGCTCAATATTATCGAATCTAAGGCAAACAATATTACTGCGGCTTATCAAAATGATTTAAAGATTTTTTGTATCTGCTCACCCCCTTTAGCTTTATATTTACCAGAACGTTCAGATTTGG
>CAYGTS010000053.1:0-15821 GCA_964352905.1 uncultured Legionellales bacterium
TCGCCAAATCTGAACGTTCTTGGTAAATTCACAATTAAATTTACTGAATAGTTACGAATTGGTTTATTATTTGGCGAGTAATAATACTAAAACTTTCACCTATAATAGTCTTAAGAATTTACTCGGATTAGGCAGCTCAAATACCGTTGCAGAATATTGTCGTTATTTAGAAAACAGTTTTTTATGTTTTTCAGTCAGTCGTTTTTCCTATTCGTTAAAAAAACAAATGCATTATGCGAAGAAAATTTATTTTATTGACCAGGCACTTGCAGAAAGTGTTGGTTTTCGTTTTAGCAATGATGATGGCCGAACATTAGAAAATATAGTGTTTATACAATTAGTACGAGAAGGTTGGGAGATTTATTTTCATAAAGAACAACAAGAATGTGATTTTGTCTTGCGTGATGGTTATCGTATTGTAAAAGCAATTCAAGTATGTGAAAGTCTTAGCGATCCTGCGACTAAAAAGCGTGAAATGGGTGGTTTAATTGAGGCTATGAAAACTTATGATCTGAACGAAGGTTTGATTATTACAGCCGACACAATGGCTGAAGAAATAATTCAGCAAGAGAATAAGCAATATAACGTGAAAATAATACCCTGTTGGCAGTGGTTGCTGGATTCTGCCTATTAGTTTTAAATCGAACTTTTCCAGCAACAATAAGAGCCATAAAAAAGGTAAAAAATGACATCGCGCTTGTGAGATATGTCGCAAAACACTATAGTCAAATCGCTTGTGCACGTGGTCAGTCTATAATTTAACATGTTGATTTAAATAATTTTTTAACTTTAAAAAGAATAAAGCGGGTCGTGAATGCTAATTTATAAACATTAGTGTGGTTGCTAAAGACCAAGGATTCCCCTAAATTAGATAAACCATTTAGGGATGAATGGGCCCAAGACAGCCAACGGATGGCGATATACAAGGATTGTATAGTTAGGGAAGGATCCCCAAGGGCAAGCCAGTAAAGGGTGGTAGAGATACCGCCCTTTTTTATTGCCTAAAATTTTTATAACTGCAGTGAATTTACTGACGTTACAAAGTGTTACGGATTGGTTTTCTAAAAAATTGCCAAATGGCAACAACGCTAAAAATAATTGACCAAACCAAAGCCCAACCAGCAATGCTTAAACCCAAAAATGACCACTGCACACGATAACATTCACCAGAACCCGTAAACAGCAACTTAAGCGTATCGCTTAAAGGAAAATTTTTTAGCATATACCCTAAACTAGGACCACAAGATGCGACAGCATCGGGTGGCAAGGCTTGTATCCACACATGTCTTGCGCCAAAGTAAATGCCTAGCCCACTGAGTATAAAAATCAGGATACAATAAAGGCGATGCCCGCTTAGTTTAACCTTATGAATTGTCGCAAGAAAAAATAAAATAGCTAAGCCAATAAAAATAATGCGTTGCATAATACATAATGGGCATGGATCTAGCTTCATATCAACTTGCATATAAGCACCAGCAATCAGTAATCCAACACACATTAAAAAACAAATAAAAAATACAGAGCGAGTGGCAGGCATTAGCAAGCCCCTTTATGGTTAATCAGCATAAAGATTACTATTTCAAGTGAAAAGAGTAAACAAAAGAACATTCACAGCTACAGGGTGAAATTACAATTATTGTAACCTCAGTAAACTTAACTGTGAATTTGCCAAGAACGTTCAGATTTGGTGATAAAAACAGCGAAAATATTTTTGAGAAAGCGCAGTTTATATGCGAATAAATGAGCATTTCGATAAAAGATTTTCGCTGTTTTTAGCCCAAATATGGGCGTTCACAGCTACAGGGTGAAATTACAATTATTTTTAGATTCAGGCGGTTGCTTGCAACAGCTAAAAAACGCCTGAGCAGTCACAAGTAAGCACACTATACTTATTTATAGGAAGATTTCTTTAATGGGCTGGGAGAGTCCAACAATAAGTAGGTGTTTTATCATGGTTAAATTACTTAAAAAAATATCCTATACTGAACTCCTTTTCTTGGCAAGCATCAGTATCTTTTGTGTCTCGTTTAAGTATTTTCCGATAGGTATAGTGGCATTATCGTTTGCAGCGTGTATAGCACTAGTGCCTATTGCTTTAAATACACATAAATTTAAAAACTTATCTAAGTCAAAAGCCATCTTAATTTTAATTACAGTTATTGTATTACCTTTTCAGATGTTTTTTAACTACTCGATACCCGAAGGTTTAATTGTCTTTTTTTTAGCAATAAACACAGGCTGGGTAGTATACCAAGAGGTGAAATACGCCCAGATAACCAAGTTTAATGCGATCTTGGGTGCTCTCTTTCTGGTGTTTTTCTTGAAAGACTATGAATTTGTCGCAGTTAATGGCGCTTCTTTTCTAAGTCTCTCTTATCACCTTATATTACTTTACAGCTTGCATGTGGCCATTTTTTTGCTAAGAGCATTTGAATTGAAGCTAGCAATTGCAATTATATTCACGACACTTTTAGTCCCAATAATATTTGCTTTTGTTTTTGGTAATGAATACTGGTTTTTCTTCAGAGCAGTAACGCTTGGTGTTTATATGGTAATAAAGACATTTATAAGTTCTGAAAAAACAACAACCGCATCAGCACAACCTGTGAGCGTAACTGTGCCAAGCTTGCGAAATGTTGTGATTGAGAAGAAATATGATGTTGCCAATTCGTGACTTTTTTGGGTAGCAGGTAAAAGAGTTACCATTAGGCTGCAATAAATAAAAAGTAAACACGATTTGCTATTTATTTAAGCTTAGAATTGCCGCACATAAAGGGCGCTAAGCCTAGCTTTGGCTGTGCGAAATAAACCATGATCATTGCACAAAAATTAGCGGGCTTTTTTTTTCTTGGCTAATATTCAAGAGGCTATTAAATTTTTTTAATAACCATACTTAGGGCCTGTTTACAACTTATTATACTGAAGTGTAGGTCGTTGATTTTGCGCACTAGCCGCCAGTTTACATGCGCGTAAACGCGCGGCGCAACGCAAAAAACAACGAGATACGCCTAGCATAGGAGAGTTGCAAACACGCCCTAATATTAAGCCGGTAACAGTGAAAGTTAGGCCCGTCACATGACTCGTCTCGCAATCGATTGAAGTTATGCTATGCTTCTAAATATAAGCAAGGAGATGCTAAAGGAGTGCACAGCTATGGTTACCGTTAACAGAAGTATTGTTGTGGTTAATACACATGATTACAGCGAAATTGAAGAAAGTATCAGAAATCAACTCAGCTTTGAGTCACGTAAGACCAATGTCACAGTGATACACAGTATCGATAATGCAGGGAAATCGCTAATAACACCTTACGATGTAGATTGCATTATCCTTGTTATGCCACAAGAAAGCGATATAGAGCTGATCAGGCATTGTCACGAATTGTATCATCATTATGCGTTGCCTTATTTAGTAATTACCACAAATGATTTTATTGAAATACTGAGCAAGCAGTACAAGCTTAACATCCCGTTTTACTTACTAAGGAAACATTTAACCCAAATGGTTTTTTCATCCACCATTGATTTAGCAATTGCCACAAGCCTGCGTAAAATAGCAGATGATGCAACTAAAAAAATTGGCATTAAAAAACAACAAAGTATTTCTGAGCAGCAACTGGCTCAGGTTGTAGAAAAACTAAAAGAAAATTTCCACATTAAAAGCATGGGGTTAATCATGGTTAATTATAGCAACGGTGATTCGCGAAACGTGATGGTTGAAAAAAGAATTGTTGATTTTACAGGCAAGGTGTTGCGTTCAACCGATCTTGTTTTCCATTTGGAAAATGGCAACATAGCAATTTTACTGCTAAACAAGAAGCAGCAAATTAATAGCTTGATTGTTGTAAACAGGCTGTTAAACCGTTTTCACCAACTTACCCTAGAACTTGATAAGAAGTTAAAATCCAGTGCTAGATATAATTTCTTTATCGGGTTTGCCAATAGTTCAGACTGTGAAAGAACAGCAAATTTGGTTGAATATGCCAATATGTCACTAAAAAAATCCATGTTGGCAACTAGTTCTAATTACACTATTTATCATAGCGCATGAAGAGGAGAGGTTGTTTTAAATGAAAGAACACTCTAGCATTAATCAGCTTTGGCGCGGCTTGAACAAAGAGTACAAACAGTTAACTACCTGTTACGATGAAACTGATAAGACCTTATGGTGCACTTATAAATCGCCGTTTTTTACGCCAGAGCTTTTAAAAGATATGCGTGCTATGCAAGATGCCATTGTATCTATTTTTGAAGACAATGAAAAATTTATTCCAAGATTTATCGTTTGGCGATCACAAGATCCGAATCTTTTTAATCTAGGTATTGATTTAGAACATGTCATCGCTTGCATTAAAGCAAAAGACTATACTGAACTTGAATTTTACCTGCAATCTTGTTTAGATGTATTGTATATCAACGCTATGAATCTTGATTTACCCATTGTTTCATTTTCACTTATTAGTGGGCGATGCTATAGCTTGGGTTTTGATATGGCATTATCCGCAGATATTATTGTTGCAGCAGATAATGCCCGCTGTGGCTTTCCCGAAGTAAAATACAGCTTATTGCCGCCAATGTTAAACTTTGTTCGTTTACTAAAACAGCTTTCAAGAAACGAAGTCACTAATTATTTATTTGAAGGAAAAGTGTTACAAAAAGATTTATTAGAAAAGACAGAGTTAATTGATTTTTTTGTGCCAGATTATAGCCATGCAGAAGCATTGATTAAAAAAGAAATAAAAAAAAGACAGCATAAGCATTCACTTAATGTGTCTTTGTATAAAGTAGCACGGCAAGCTGTTTATCCACATTATTCAGAGTTTAAAAAATATATTGAAGAATGGCTAGATATTGCCACACGGCTAAAACACCAAGAGATCTTAAAGTTAGAAAAAATTTATGAAGCCCAAAAGAAAGTGATCAACCCCGCAGAGTAAGTATCGCTTGCAAGGTAATCTTTTTTAACTCTGAAAGCGTTTCTGCTGAAATATTCAGCGGCGGTAGCCAATAAAGTGTATTCCCCAAGGGCCTTAATAAGGCGCCTAGTTTCACCGCTTCTTGAAACACTTGGTAACCAAAACGTGCTGGTAAATTGTTACCTACCAGATCAGCTGCAACCATTGCACCAATCCCGCGAATATTACTTAATAAACCCGTGTGATCAGCAATCGCTTGCATATGATGACGCAGTGTAATTTGCAAATCACGGGCTCTATCGCATAAGCTTTCCTTTTCAATAATTTCCAAGGTTGCCAGAGCCACGGCAACGCCTAAGGCATTCCCAGAATAAGTATGTGAATGCAAAAAGGACTTCCCTTTTTCATAATCGTCATAAAACGCATCATAAATAGTTTGCGTGGTTAATACCGCGCTAAATGGGATCCAGCCAGAAGTTAAGCCTTTTGATAAGCACACAAAATCAGGTTTAATATTGGCATGCTCACAAGCGAGTATTTTACCGGTACGGCCAATGCCAGTCATAATTTCATCGGCAATTAAATGAATGTTATTAGCGTGAGCCCAACTTGCTAATTTATTTAAAAATGCAGCACTATAAATTTTCATCCCACCTGCACCTTGCACAATCGGTTCAAAAATAATCGCTGTTGCTGTTTCACGATAGTGATTCAACTGTTTTTCAACAGATTGCCAATGTTCTTCACAATCCTGCCAAGCCGGATCATCTATACCGCTCACATAAGGTGGTTCAATTAAGATGGGATCAAACAACAGCGGTTTATAGGGATCGCGATAAATGCCTAAATCGCTTACGCTCAAGGTAGCGCAGGTTTCACCGTGATAACCATTTTTTAAAGCAATAAACTGAGTGCGTTGTGATAGGCCTTGTAGCATGCGAAAATGCACACTCATTTTCATCGCAATTTCTACCGCGCAAGAACCATCACCAGCATAGAACACTTTATTAAGATGTGGCATGAAGCGGCTTAATTGTTGCGAAAGCTTAGCAATATGCTCATGCGTGGTATTTGCAAAAATAACGTGTTCGAATTGTTCAACTTGAGCGAGCAACGCTTTCTTTAAAGCGGGGTGATTATGGCCTAACGACTTGCACCACCAACTTGAAATGGCATCAATCAGCTTTTGCCCATTGGCTAACTCAATATAACTACCACAAGCGCGTTTAATGACCAATGGTTTGAATTGCTCATAATCTTTCATTTGTGAGCAAGGATGCCAGTTATGCTGTAAATCGAGTCGTTGTGTATCTTTTTCGCTCACTTGTAAACCCTCTTAGCGCTACTGGTTGACCGCGCTTAGGTTAGCATTTATCATTCTGGCAATCAATTAACCAAAGAGTCGCTAACCATGCAGCAAGCCAACTGGACCAAAGAAAAAATTCTAGCCTTATATGAATTACCCTTTTTTGAATTAATTAATCAAGCTTATACCTGCCACAAACAAAATTTCAATGCCAAAGACATGGAATTTTGCGCCTTATCCAGCATTAAAACCGGTGCTTGCCCTGAAGATTGCAAATATTGCCCGCAAAGTGGTCACTATAAAACCGATGTTAAAAAAGAAAAATTGCTGAATCTTGATGAAGTCATGTCGCAAGCACAGCTAGCCAAGCAAAATGGTGCCAAACGTTTTTGCATGGGGGCAGCTTGGCGTAATCCACCTAAAAGAGATTTTCCGAAAGTGTTGGATTTAATTAAATCTGTCAAAGAGTTAGGTTTAGAAACCTGTGCCACCTTAGGCATGGTTGATCAAGAGCAAGCACAGCAATTAAAAGAAGCCGGTTTAGATTATTATAATCATAACTTGGATACCTCTCCTGAATTCTATTCTTCTATTATTACGACAAGGACTTACCAAGATCGTTTAGAAACTTTAACCAATGTTGCTAATGCCGGCATGAACGTTTGTTGTGGTGGCATTCTCGGTATGGGGGAAACTCGTGAAGATCGTGCTGGTTTATTATTAGCCTTATATGATTTACCCAACCCGCCGCAAAGTATTCCGATTAACCAATTAATTCCTATTCCTGGTACACCACTTGCCAATGAAAAACGTTTAGATGTGTTTGAATTTATTCGCACGATTGCTATAGCACGCTTAATGTTTCCACAATCAAAAGTGCGGCTTTCTGCCGGGCGCGAAAATATGTCAGATGAAATGCAAGCGTGGTGCTTCATGGCTGGTGCAAATTCAATCTTCATTGGTGATAAACTACTAACCGCTAAAAACCCTGGGCAAAATCATGATCTGCAATTATTAGCTAAATTGAACATGAATGTACCACAAACTGTTAACCAAGAAGAATATGCTGCTTGATAGCTTACAGCAGCGTCTTTTGCAGCACGCGCAAAATAATTTAGTTCGCAAACAAAACGTTGTTACAACAGCAGAAGTAAACGCGATAGTCGTTGCTGGAAAAAAAGCAGCAGATTTTTCAAGCAATGATTATTTAGGTTTAAAAAAACATCCTTGCATGATCGAAGCCGTAATCACAGCGGCTAAACAATATGGGGTAGGCAGTGGTGCATCGGCGCAGATTTCTGGTTATTCAGATTTGCATGCAGAAGTAGAAACTGCCTTTGCACAATGGTTAAAAGTTGATAAAGCCATTTTATTTAATTCGGGTTATTGTGCCAACACAGGTATTATTAGCGCGCTTGTAACCCGTGGGGATACTATTTTTTCTGATAAGCTTCTTCATGCATCATTACTTGATGGTATCTTACTCGCAAGAGCTAAACATTATCGTTATCAGCATAATGATTTAAACCATTTTAAATATTTAGCAACTAAAAAAGCGCCTGATTTAATTGTTACTGAAAGCATTTTTAGTATGGAAGGAGATGTTGCAGCAATCACTGAACTCACTCAATTAGCTCAGCAATATAACGCCAAATTATTAATTGATGATGCGCACGGTATTGGTATTTTAGGCAAGCATGGTGCGGGAATAATGGAACAATGCCATTTAGAGCAAACACAATTTGCTTGCCTAGTCTTGCCTCTTGGCAAAGCATTTAATGCTATGGGGGCTATTGTTGCAGGAAGACAGCAAGTCATGGATGCAATCTTACAATTTGCCAAAACTTACCGCTATGCGACTGCTTTGCCCCCGTTAATTTGCAATGCAATTTTAGCAGCATTAGATATTATTCAAACTGAAACCTGGCGGCGTGAACAATTAGCCAAAAATATTCAGTTTTTTAATACGTATTGTAAAGAAAAAAAGTTAACCCTAATTTCACCAGCTGCAACACCAATTCGTTCTGTTTTAATTCATGACAGTAATAATGTTCTAGCATTGCAACAATTTTTATTGGAAAAGGGTTTTTTTGTTTCAGCGATTCGCCCACCCACCGTGCCAAAAAATACGGCAAGGTTAAGAGTTTCGCTCAATAGTGAACATACTGAAACACAAATCATGGCATTAATTGATTGTATACAACAAGGATTAGCCAGTGAGTGATAAAACAATTTATACTATTCCAGGTTGGGGGTTTTCCGCAGATCTTTTTGATGTCTTAGCCTGTCCTGATTATCACATTAAAAAATTAGGTTATCTAACCACGCAGCCATTAACTTTTTTAGAAATCACAACACAACTCGCGCAAACACTGCCTAATGATGCAAGCGTTTTAGGATGGTCATTTGGGGGATTAATTGCAATTAACATTGCACTCTTATTTCCAGAAAAAGTGAAAAATTTAATTTTAATCGCTAGCCAACCTAAATTATTAGCCGATCAAAATTGGTTAGGCATTAAGCAAGAGGATGGTGAAAATTTTCTAAAAGGGTTTCAAGTAAACCCTGAAAAAGCCGCTAAACGTTTTATTCAGTTAGTGAATTACCCTAATCGAGAAAATAATCATTTATTACAACAGTATTTTTTAGCAAAAAATTTGCCAGAATTATTAGCATTACTACCGATTTTATTTAAAATTGATCTACGATCGGAATATCAACATTTGCAAGCGAATATCTACCACTTGATTAGCCAGCAAGATTATGTGGTTAAACAAACAGTCGATCAGTTACACGCATTAAATGCTGCTATAAAAACTTTCACACTTAACGACAGTCATGCTGGGTTTGTTAATAACCCTGGCACATACCAACACATTATAAAAAAAGTCCTATGTTAGTTGCAGATAAAGTAAAAATAAAAGCAAATTTTAACAAAGCTGCCAATACTTATGATAAGCATTGTTTAGTGCAAAAACGCATTGCTGATCATGCGCTATCATTACTGAATAGCCAGCAAAAAAATTTTAACACGATTGCTGATTTTGCTTGCGGTAGTGGTGAAAGCACGCTACGTTTAATTAAACAGCTTGCATATAAATCTTGTTATGCCATTGATTTTGCAGAAGACCTGCTTGCTGTTGCTGCTGAAAAATTAAAAAAGCAACCTAATCTTACTTTTAAGCAGGCCGATCTGGAACAATCTCTATTTGAACAAGCCATGTTTGATTTCATTTTTTGCAACATGGCTTTACAATGGGTCGATTTAGCAAAAGTATTAGCACTATTTAAACACTATTTAACAGCGCAAGGTTTGGTGTTGTTTACCTTGCCGGTTCAAGGTAATTTCCCGGAAATAAATTCGGCGCATAAGTTAGCTTTATCTCGCCATGATGAAATTTTAACACTGTTAAAACAGCAACAGTTTACTATCTTATACAATGAAGTAAACGATTTTACAGTTAGTTTTTTAGATCAAATGCAGTTGTTAAAATCACTCAAACAAGTGGGTGCGAATTATAACAAAAATAAATCAACTGGTTTGAAAAAAACTAAAATGACCGATATTTTTTCCACAAGTCATGCTGACTTAACCTATCGCATTGGCTTTTATTTGGTGCAATTTGTATCTATTCAGCAAATTTGAAGGTGAATTCACCGAAAACGTTCAAATTTGGTGAACAACTACAAAAATATTTTTGAGAAAGCGCAGTTTATAAGTTATAAATGAGCAATCAACTAGATTTAGATTCCCTTAAAGGTTTAATCAAATCGGGAGAGTCGGGATCTTTAGAATTTAAAACATGAACGGCAAAGTTTAATCCAACATATCCTTGGGATTCTGAAGTAGCCAGAAATTTTAGCTTAGATAAATTTGATCAGGAAGAAATTATTGATACATTACAGAACTGTCTATACCCAAAGCGATTAGAAATTAGGTCACAGGGAGCGTCATCATTGGGGGTTGATGTATCCCACGAAATTATGCAATTAATTGCAAAATAATCATGAAGGTCCGTCATTGCGAGCACGAAGTGCGCGGCAATCCAGGGGCGAGTGGTATTGAATGAGATGTTAACGGTAATGTGAGTTAATGCCGTGGTGCGATTAGCAAGTTTTTTTAAATTTACAAAATCGCAGATCATCTCCCTGGATCCACGCGCGTAGCAACCGCAATGACGGAAGAAGAAAGAACCTACTTTCTAATCGCTTTTACCAGCTCAGCGAGTGTTTGATTCTCTAACTCGCGTGGCGATGGCTCTGAATTTAACCAGGCATAATAACTACTACGACTAACTTCCAATACTTCACACATTTGTTCAACCGTAAAATTAGCGCCATGTTCTTTTATAAATGCGTACTTTCCTGGATAACGATTGAAGCTACAAGTAATAGGTGGATATTTTTTATCAGGTTGGTAATAGTCGTGGTAAATCCAGGTATTGCTATTAAATGCTCTTTTTCACGAATTCAGATTTTAACCCCATCGCTCCAATGCCATCTATTTTACAATCAATATTATGATCTTTCTCAACCAATTTGATATTTCTGACTTTAGTGCCAACTTTTACAACAGTTGATGATCCTTTCACCTTCAGATCTTTGATGATAATCACGCTATCACCGTCTTTTAATAAAGTGCCATTTGCATCTTTTACTATGAATTCATTCGTTTCTAATGATGCATCACCAGGCACCCATTCATGTGCGCATTGAGAGCAGATCCAAAAATTATGATCTTTATATGTGTATTCAGAGTTACATTTTGGGCAGTGTGGTTGTTGGGTCATTCTGATCCCTCACGATTTATTTTTAAATTTTGTATCTACTCACCCCGTTAGGCCAGTATTTACCAAGAACGTTCAGATTTGGTTGATAAAAACGGCGAAAATATTTTTGAGAAAGCGCAGTTTATGAGTTATAAATGAGCATTTCGATAAAAGATTTTCGCCGTTTTTAGCCCAAAGATGGACGTTCCCTGCTACGGAGTGAGCAGTTACCAAATTTTTTCAATTCATAGCGTTGCATGAAAAGAAAAGCCATTGCCTATGGGGCTTACTCCAGGAGTGTATAAGGGCACTATAAAATTGTAAATGCTTGGATTCGAAAGACACTTGATATATTCACTTGTTTTGTGCATAGTTTCGCTATGAAAACAGCAGCAGTAGAATTTTGTTGATGTATTAAATCAATCTAAAAAGCAGTTTATTCGGTTAGCATTACAAGACATGCTTAATAATGGCTATATTCATTTATGAAAAAAAAAGCTTCATCAAATTATAAATGGGAATTCGCACCTCGATTTCGTCGCGGCGCATTTGGCTGGCGTTCACAACTCCCAATCCAACGAATTAAAGAAGCACTCAAAGAAATTCGTCAAGTCATGCGAGCCGATCCCATACTTGCCGCAGAAGGTGCTATTTTACTACTCGAAAAAGTCTCGGGGGCTTTAGCCCATGTTGATAGTTCATCAGGCGCAATGGGTGCTGGTTTAGCCAGCCTTTATTGGATGGCACAAGGTTATGGCTATGAGATCACCAATATTGATGTTCGTGATTCATTTCGTGCGCTTGAACAAGCGTGGCAAAATGCCCAACATGATCGAAACAGCTTGATTGAAAAAATAAACGAAATCATTAACGATAAACTACCAGATAGTGCTTTTGTTAGAAAAGCCTTAATGCCCTATTTACAAAATTAGCTTACATAGTAATGTTAGTCCATTGTTAATGAATATTGATTTTGCTAATAAGCACTGAAATTTGAAGAAATTCATATATTGGATTCCGTTGCATATAGGGACGAAATGGGGCGTTACTCATTCAAATTTTTCTTAAACGCCGCTAGTTTTAACTTAACTCCAAATGCGGGCCAAAAGCGTCACTCGCTGTGATAAAAAACAAGCGATAGGCTGCTGCAAGCAGAATGGAGTCAAAATTTAAAGACTGATAAGTGAGATTATCAGGATTTTTTCATCGACATTGCTATATTCACTAATTTTGTGTATAATATTTTAATGAAAGCAGAAGTAAACTTAACAAAAAAAGCAATCAAGGGGTTAGAAAAAGCCCCGTTTTATATTGTTGATAAATTTCAACTTTGGGTAGATTTAGTGATAGATGAAGGATTGCGCGCTGCGAGATTAATTAAGGGTTATCATGATGAGCCCTTAAAAGGCCAACGCTCAGGACAGCGTTCAATACGACTAAATCAAGCTTACAGGGCCATTTATGTAGAAAAGCATAATGGGGAAATTGAAATTGTTGAAGTACTAGAGGTAAACAAGCATGAATACTAAAACACAAAAACAGCTAGAACGTATTAGTGGTTCGCCTTTAACTTTAGGCAAGGCCATTCGCGCTATTCGTTTAACAGAAGATTACAAACAAACTGAATTTGCTAAATTGTTACATATTTCGCCATCCTATTTGTGTGACTTAGAAAACAATAGAAAGGAAGTAAGCCCACAAAAAGCAGCTGAATTTGCTGAGTTATTGAATCAATCTAAAAAACAGTTTATTCGGTTAGCACTGCAAGATATGCTTAATCGCTATGGCTTTCATTATAGTATCGATGTTAAAGATGCTGCTTAGCTTGAGTGATCATGCCTAGTGAGATTATGTGTTGAAAAAGATGAACAAACAATATAAAGGTTATGATGAAAACCATAGCACTTGATACAAGTGTCATAAACTATTTATATGATCAAAAAATAGAAGTAATTTCTTTTAATAAATTGCTACTTGAAAATAATTTCATACCTTTTATCGGGATGTATACACATTATGAAATTTTTAGACTTTGTATGGATAAAAATAAAATAAAAAAAACAAGCAGCCTTTTTAAGATCCTTGATGATATTAAGCCTGTGTATGGGTGTCCTCGTAATCTCCTGTACAAAAGAGAGGCTGAAAAATTTAGATCGGGTAAACATGTTGATAATCTCGCTTTTCAAGAACAACTTGCCGAAATCAAGGAAATACTACATCGCATTGATAGAGGAATTTTTGACGAAGAAGATAGGAGATCTATTAATGATAGGCAAAATGGGCTGTCAAAAATCATAAAAATAATTTGGCAACCAACCCAAGATGATAAAAAAAGTAGGTGGAAAAATAAACCATTTAATGCTTTTTGTAATAAGCAAATGTCAAATTTAGATTTAGTGAAGCTAAATAAAATATTGTCCGACTACTTAAATATTAATTTCTCTTTAAATGAACTTAATCAGTTTATAAAAAATATAAATAGCTATCCGGCTTTCAGAACATTGCTCTATTCTCAATTCTACATAACCTACTCAATAATTCAGGGAAGTGGAAATAATCAACCTTCAGAAGATAGGCTGACTGATTCCTTACAGTTAATTGAAGCATCATATTGTACTGCTTTTTTATCTAATGATAAAAGACATCTGAAATATGCAAAAGAAATAAATAACAATTTAGAGTATTTCACCTTAGAAGGTTTAAGTAATGACATTTTACTCTGTAAAAAATAACGGCAATAAATAAGTTAGAAGGGTAATACTGTATCTGAAAATAAAATGGACCACCTATTCATGCTTTAATCACTTTTATTTTAAGACTAGCTCCACACTTTAGTGAAAGTATCACTCAATGCAATTTGGACCAATCGGTAGGCTGCTGCAGAGAAGGGTGGAATTGCCAAAATTTAAAGACTGATAAGCGAGGTTATCAGGCTTTTTTCAGCAAGCTCGCTGTCTCGCATGAAGTGCAACAAAAATTGAGTTAACTTACTGACCAAGCCTAGCTCTCTCAATAGGTTTCATTTTAGGCACCACATGTTGACTTTTTGTTGTCTGGTCGTGCTGGTGCAAAGTCTATAGAATGGCAACTAAAATATAATTATTAAAGAGTAAAGGCTATGACAATGGAAACAGAGCAATTTAAAACGCTGTTAAATCAAGTTAGTACTACTCAAGAATGGAGTATGAATTTTTTCGAACAAGTTTTCAAACTTGACAATCTGCAAGCGTTTTCTCTTTCACAAAGGAGAGATTTGCTTCAAGCTAAAAACAAAAATATGACTGCCTTTAAATATATTGCAATACATGCTAATGATTTTTTTCTTTCCTGTTTGTTACAAAATATTCCGGCACCGCAGATGGATAATGATAATCCAGAAGATCAGCCGGGAGCAGTAGCAGTTAAGCAAGCTGATGAAGGGCAAGCAACTCAATCGCAATTTATAAAGGATTTACTATTAGATAACAGTGGTGACGGTCAACCTGCATGGGTGAATGTTGTAGGAAAATTATCGGTTAAGTTGTTTTTAACACGACTCAATGACAATGATTTATACACAGTATTATCTTCAAGAAAAGATCATACCGATATGCAGATCTGCTTCATGTCTTTGTGTGGGCAGCCAGATAGGGATCAACAGCAATTATTAGCTTGTTTCCAACGCTTTAATATTGACCAGCAACTGCAATTACTGATGTCGCTCACAGATACTAACGACAAGACTGGGCTAATGTATGTTGTGGAGCATCAACTAAATTTGCTGGATAGTTATTTAACCTCTTTAGGCAATTACAAAATTAAGCTATTAAGGCAATGCGATAGTCAGCATCGAAGCGTATTGATGTTGCTTGCAGAAAAGGACCCAGCAAAAGTGGCAGCTTATCTTAAGGGTTTTAATCCTCAAGAACAGCTGTTTTTGCTGAACCAGAGCGATAATCAAGGTTTCACTCTTTTAAATTATCTTGCTAAAAATTTCCGGGAAGGAGAAGGTCCTAGATTGAGTCAGTATTTGCAACGCTTGGAACAGCATAAAAAACTGGCGTTATTGCAGACAACCCATCGTGGCGAAACCGTACTAATGAGAATTGCTAAGCAAAAACCGCAATTATTATTGCAGTTGTTACAGGATTTATGGGCAGATCAAGTTATTAACGAAACAAACATTTTCACATTATTAACGCAGTCAAATAAAGAAAACCAAACAATAGTAAAGCGTTTTTCGCAAGAGGAGCCGTCTCTGTTATTGGGCTTTATTGAGAGCCTAGCAGATAATCCACAGATTATTATTGAGTTATTAAAACACCACGATAATGAAGGGTGGACCGCCTTAATGCTGGTGGCACTTAAGGAGCCAACGCACCTCACACCGTTGTTGAGTTTTCTTACTCCAGCAGAACAAATGGATGCATTGTGGTTTTCTTTAGATAAATTAGACTACTTACCAGACTATACAGAAGGCGATAAAAATAAGTTACGTAAGACCTTGACGCAAGCCTTTATTCACAGTGCTCAAGTAGAGCCAGAACAGCTTACAGCAGAACAAATTCTATGTATCAAGGGCGCATTACAAGACTGTGATTTAGCTAAAGAAGAAGACGTAACATTATATTTAAATGCAAGGATCCTTCTTGAAAAAAACCAGCATGGGCGTGGGCCTGTAGATACTAAGCTGCAGTCATGCCTTTTTGATAGAGAGGGGAGTTTAGTCGTTCAGCGATTTGAAACATTCATTAAGTTGGCTGGTAAGGATAGCCAACGGTTGATGTTGATTTTGCAACAACAAAATACTAAATACTCGACCGCCTTGATGCATGTGGCGCGGTATCATCCA
>CAYGTS010000054.1:0-15799 GCA_964352905.1 uncultured Legionellales bacterium
GTGTTTTTAATGTGAGATTGCCCAAATATGGCTGTTCCTCGCTACACCGGGAATGGCTGGTTTAAGGGTGCGGATGCTTCGCTGTAAATAAACGCATACCAAAAATCTTGATTTGCGAAAAAAGGTATTTAAAAATACCAATGGTTTCACAGCACAGTAAATACTGACGAAAACCTAAAAATTCTAAAAATACAAACAAAAACATTTTTACTAAGTCAGCAAAATTATAATATTTTTTAAATGACATGATATTCATAGCTAAGGTTGCCATGGTTAAAAAGGCTTGAAAGCCAACCGTTAACAACAAGAAAATCAGTGCTGATTTATAATCAAAAAAACCTAAGAACAGGCTAATGATAATCAAAACATACGTTGTTAACTCAATAATGGGACTTAAACCATCAGCAAGTAGATAAAATGGATAGGTAAAAAGCCCGGTAATGCCGTATCTTGGGTTGAATAGCATGTTAAGATGTCTACAAAAACTAATCATGATGCCACGTTGCCAAGTAATGCGTTGTTTCCCGAATTCTCGGAAGGTATCGGGAACTAAAGTCCAGGTAATAGCAGAAGGTGTGAATAAAATTTGGTAAGGATGTTTTTTTTGGCGCATGTATTCGTGTAACATAACAATAATTTCGGTATCTTGTGCAGGGTTGTCGTTGGCAAAGCCACCGATATTCATCACTGATTCATGTTCAAACAAGGTGCAAGTACCTGAAAATGACATGGCGCCCTTAAAGGCATTCCATCCCGTTCGCACGAATAAAAATGTACGAATATATTCTGAACTTTGTATATTAGTAACGTACTTATCTTTTAATTTTGTGCTTTTAATAAAGCCATTTTCATAATGGCAATTATTTAAAATATAAACACCACCACCAACGGCGATAACATGTTTATTAATTAACATGGTATACATAAGACGTGTAATGGTATCGATTTCAACCATGCTATCTGCATCCAAGGTCATAAAAAACGGTGTTTGTGCGGCATTAACGCCAACATTAAGCGCATCACCGGTGCGACCATTCTCTTTATCAATCACTAATAAATTAGGATAAATTCGTGAACGATAAACTTTTTTAACTTTTTGAGTTGGAATGACTGTGCGTATCAAATAATCTTCTTCATGCATGTCATAGTGTTTTATTAAAAGATCTAAGGTAGTATCGGTTGATCCATCATTCACGGCAATGACTTTAACATTTTTATAACTGCTGTTAAGAACGCTTTGCACGCAATTCAAGACGTTTTCTTCTTCGTTATAGGTAGGGATCACCACGGTAATGGGAATGGCATTGTCAGTCAGAGAGGAGTTAAAGGTTTCACCTAATGTAAACTCATAATAATCCCTGATCAATACCATTGGAATTGAAGTCAAGAGTAGCACCATATAAATGATACTGATCACTAGAAAATACCACAAAATAACCTGGTTAATATTAAAAATAACTTGTTCCATGACTATAAATCCTGTGGTTTACTACTGCCTCTATCAGGGAATTTTTCAGCATATAATGTATCAATTCTTGCTTGTTCAACGCGTAAAATCTTTAAGGCATTTTGAGCATTTACTCGCACCCACCAGGATTTATCGGTTAACAAAGGTATTATTCTATCCATCGTTGCGGCAGCTTTTAGCTGTGCTAAAATTTGTATTGCGACAACTTTAACTTCCCAGGCTTTATTCGTTAAAAATTTTGCGATAATCCCGATCACATTAGTACCTTCGGTATAGGCAATAAAGCGAATTGCTGAAACGGCAAGTTCAACATTATCTGAGAGCGCGTCCTGATAAGCATATTCAATCAATTGTACGGGTTTATAAACTAATAAGATACGATAGCAAATAGCCCTTGTATAGGGATCTTTTTCTGTTCTTAAGCGTTGAATGATATATTTTTTTGTATTATCTTCTAATGAACGAAAAACACTTAAATAAAATTCGTAGGCTTTACGCCGTCGTGCAGTCATTAAATCAATTAAAAAGTTGCACAAGCGTGAGGTAGGAACATAACGAACTGCACTACAAGTTTCAGCAACAATAAAACTTGAACGATCATTGAGCAATTTTTCAAGATATTTTTCATCATCAAAAGAGGCATAAATATTGAACGCTTTGGCTGCTAAGCAACGTGAAATCCAGAATTTACTTAGCGCTTTTTTCCTTGCCATAGGCAATAAATATTTTAAAATAATAATTTTCCTTATTTTTTCTGCCGATTCAGGCAGTTTGTTTTCAAAAACCAAGCCATGGATCAGCACGTAAAGATTTTCCCATTCTTTTTTGAATACCCAGTTTTCTTTATGATATAAAATGTAGCGTTGCAGCAGGGCAATATGTTGGTTACGAGCCTTGCGATAAGCTTGGGTCGTAACATAGAGAATGAAAGTGGTTACTATGATAAGGATAATAAGCGCATATTCTATATATGCTATATGAAGGAAAAAATCATATCGACCTGACAGCATTTTCTTTTTCTCACTAAAAATATTTAGTTATAGAGGCAAACAACATTACTTTTTTCCGCATTAATCCTGATGGGAAAATCTCATGCATATAACCTGTTCCTAGGGATGCAAATAAGCGTTTTGTTACAGGGAATTGATAACTACCAAATATATTCCATGCTTTAATAATGACGAAACCTTGTGCATTTAAGTCTAATAAATCAGGTGTGCTGCCGTAGCCTGCTGATAATGCTAAATAATGGTTAGGCAGTGAAAAATAATAACGGTACGTTCCTACTAAATAAGCCACAGTTGGGGAGGTTTTAGAAGTAAAAACAGTGGGTTTTACCGCGAACCAATGTTGGCCAAAAAATTTACTAAACCAGATGTCATAAGCCCAGAGATCTTTGCCCACAATATCGCGATACTTAGCACCAAGTGATACTAACACCTCTTGCGGTAAAGATAGATTTGCCATGATGCCGGCAAAATGTCGTGGGTATAACGTTGATTTAGAGTAATTATAATTAAGATGAAAGTAAAGGTAACGATTTATTTTGGGATACAGTTCTGCATAAAATTGGTAGCCATTTTGATTGCCACGTATGCTTTGATTTGCACCAACAAAGTAATCAATTTTTTTTTCTTTTCTACCATAAAAAATATTATTATAAAACCAAGTTTGTTTTAAATTTCTATCTTTCACCATAACCGGCAACGTGTTCAGGCTAATCATATTTTGATCAGTAAGATCGGACTCTGGAAAATTATGTTGGCGTGTGGGCAAAAGTTCAAGTTCTGTATTTCTTTTAAGAGGTGGTTTTTCAGAGGAGGCTATTGCTGATGAAGGTTGTTTTTTTATAGATTTATTATTGGCAGCGATAAGGATTTTTAGATTTTCTTGATCAGGAATATCATTAGTTAAGGTTGATAGTATATCAAATGTTTTTTGCGCGGCTTTATAATTTCCTATATCAATATAAATTAATAATTGTTGATATAATAAATCAGTTTGCTTGGGATCATAGGCTAAACCAATTTTTATTTCAGATAACGCATTCTTATAATTTCCGAGTGATAACTGCAACTCAATAACCTGCATTCTGAGAAGGTTAGATTTTGGCTGTTGCTTTAATAACTTATTCAGCGCTATTAATTTTTTTTTGGTGCTAGCAATTAACTGATTAAGTTTGCTTTCTAGTTTTAAATAGTCATTATTACTTGAATCACGATGTCGTAATTGTTTAATCGTATCTAATGCGATTTTATAGCGATTAATATTCATATAAACAACCGCTTTCTGATAAAGCAATGCGGGATCATTAGGGTGAATAGCTAATTCTTTTTTAAGGTTAGTTAGTGTTTCTTTCAAACTGGGGGCATTGAGATAATAAAACATTTTGCCCAGTTTTCTGGCGGTAGGATTAAAAAAGTTTGTTAGCGCAGCGTTTGGTGCAGCATAAAGCGTGCAAAAAGTCAGCAGCAGCACTAATGATATGAATTTGATAGTAGAACTTGTTACAGTTGCAACGTTCACACGCCATCCTTGGTTAAAGTCAAAATATGCACATTCCCGTCTGCAGGGTGAGTAATTACTTGAATAGTCTATCTAATTCTACGCCCCACCACAATTGTATTTATTCCGCCATAGTAATTCTCGTCGTACAAACAGCCTTGCAGGCCAAGACTTGCCAGCTATACTTAAAAGACAAATGCAAAAATAGGGAAATACAATGTCGCAACAGCATGTTATCTCTGTTACAGGATTAGGCTATGTTGGCCTGGCGGTGGCTACGGCTTTTGCTAAGCATTATAACGTTATTGCTTATGATATTAATGCAACACGTGTAGCACAGCTTAAACAGGGCTTAGATACTAATAAAGAAGTTGCTAAGTCGGATATGCAGGCTACTAGTTTACATTATGTTAATAATGTAGAAGTACTTAAAGAGGCTAATTTTCATATTGTGGCAGTGCCAACGCTAATTAATACCAATAGGCAACCTGATTTAAGTGCGCTGATCAAGGCTTCGACTGCACTTGGTAATATCATTAAGAAAGGTGATACGGTTGTGTATGAATCGAGTGTGTATATTGGTGCAACAGAAGAAATTTGCATACCTGCACTGGAAAAATCTTCTGGTTTAACGTGTGGCCGTGATTTTTATGTGGGGTTTTCGCCCGAGAGAATTAATCCTGCCGATAAAGTACATGATTTTAGCCATATTACTAAAATTGTTGCGGGATTTAATCAAGCGTCATTAACGATTATTGCTGGCGTTTATCAAAAAGTTATAACCGCAGAATTATTTCTTGCTTCTAGTATTCGTGTTGCAGAAGCAACTAAAATAATAGAGAATACTCAAAGAGATATTAATATTGGTTATCTCAACGAAATGGCGTTGCTATTGCACAAGTTGAATATGGATAGTCGAGAAGTGTTAGCTGCTATGAAAACTAAATGGAATGCCTTAAATTTTACACCTGGCCTAGTTGGCGGTCATTGTATTAACAACAATGCGTTTTATTTACTGTACCAAGGCCAGCAAGCCCACTACATACCAGAAATCATTGCTGCCAGTCGTAAAACAAATGAATATATCCCCCGTTATATTGCACAGCAAACCATGCAACAATTGCAGCAGCAAGGTAAGCCCATTGCTGGTGCAAAAATTGCGATATTGGGTTTTTCCTTTAAAGAAAACTATGCAGGCTTCCAAGACATTGGTAGCGATAATAAAGCGGTGATTATTTATGACGAATTGATCAAAAATAATGCGACAGTCTTGATCCATGATCCTTTTTTAGAAGCTAATCACACTAAAGAGGTGCAAGGGATTGAGTTTGTTACTTGGCAACAATTAAACAATCTCGATGCCATTATTATTACAGTTGCACACCAATTTTATAAAGAATTATCAAAACAACAAGTAACTAGTATCTTGTCACAGGATGGATTAATTTTCGATATTAAACATATTATTAATCCTGCTGATTTTTTAAATACTAACATCACAATTTGGAGTTTATGATATGCGCATATTTATCACGGGTGGATGTGGATTTATTGGTTCAAATATGGCCGCATTTCATATAGAAAAGGGCGATGAAGTGCTTGTCATTGATAATTTAAGTACGGGTAAAGCGATTAATATTGAGCACTTACAAAGCAATTCCAAGTTTAAATTTGTTAAAGCGGATTTACTCACTTGGTCAGATTTAGAAGAAAGCATTCGTTGGGCTGATCGTGTTTATCACTTTGCTGCAGCGGTGGGCGTTTTTTACGTATTATCCAATCCAGTAGAAGTGCTGCGTGCCAATATTGGTGGCACAGCCCGTGTGTTGGATGCATTGAGCAACGTTGAAAATCCACCCTTATCGATTATTGCCTCCTCTTCTTCGGTGTATGGTTATAGCGATAAATCCTTACTAAAAGAGGCAGATCCATTAATGCTGGCACCATCAACTAATGTTTACGCAACCTATGCGGCAAGCAAATTGGCCAATGAATCGCAAAGCCTTGCGTATTATCACGAATACGGCATTCCTATTATTTTGCCACGCATGTTTAATGTCGTTGGGTTACGCCAAACAGGGCGGTATGGCATGGTAGTGCCGCGCTTTGTTGAACAAGCTTGTAGCGAACAACCGTTTACTGTTTATGGTGATGGTACGCAAACCCGCTCATTTTGCAATGTTAATGATGTTGTGGTAGCGCTTGATAAGTTAGCTGAAAACCCTAAAAGCATCGCGCAGATTGTGAATGTTGGCAATAATGAAGAAGAAATTAGGATTAATGCATTAGCAGAACTTGTTCGTTCACGCGCCCATTCAAAATCAGCCCTTCAGCATATTCCGTACGAAGAAGTTTATAATAAAGGTTGGAAAGAAGTGACACAAAGAAAGCCTGATTTAAGTAAGCTGTATGAATTAACTGGTTTTAAAGCACAGTGGTCATTGCAAGATACGGTGGATTTCTTGATTAAAAATTTCCAAGTTGTTCAATAAAAAAGCCCTCGGCATGAGGGCTTTTCTGATTAAAAGAGCTCTGTTAATTACGATTACCGCTCATCGCACCCAGGATATTTAACAGATTAACAAACAACATGTAAATATCAAGGTATAACGCGATCGTTGCCATAATGTAATTTCTTTCACCGTTATTAATAATGCGGCTAGTATCAAACAAGATCAAACCAGATGCAATTAGAACCACCGCAAATGAAATGGCTAATTGCAAACCAGGAACGTTGAAGAAAATGCCAGCAATCGAAGCCATGATAGCCAAGAGTAGGCCAATAAACAAAAAACCACCTAAATAGCTAAAGTCTTTTTTACTGACTAAAGCATAGGCAGAAAGGCCGAAGAAAATAACGCCTGTTGCACCTAAAGCAGTCATTACAATTTCAGCGCCATTAGCAAACGACGCGATATAAAGGTTCAAAACAGGGCCTAATGTCCAACCGAGAAAGCCGGTAAAGGCAAAAATCGTAACCAAACCCCATGGGCTGTTACGCAGAGCAGAAGTTAATATTAATAATCCGATATAACCCACTAAAAGCAATAGTGGATGTATTGGCGCTGCATTGGTTGCCATGGCGATACCAGCCATTACTGCACTAAACAATAAAGTGAGACTTAGTAATAAATAAGTATTACGTAACACTTTATGAGTGGATAATAACGATTCGCTGCGCGCACTGCTAACAACTCTATCTTCGGGACGCATGTTAATTGACTCCAAATTTAGTACCTACTTTAAGTATATATGGCTGTTCTGCTATAAATCAAGTTATTATCATAAAATTGTTATTCACTCAAAATACACGATAAGTGCTTTGCCTAACACGATTTTTCAGGTATCCTAGGAGGTCAGGATAAAGAGCAGGGATTAGAGCTACTTTATATTTTGAAGATCGGGTTTTAATATTTGAAAATTATGATATTATCCCCCTCGATTTTCTTAACTAGATAAATAGTTATCTGATCTGGAGAGATGGCTGAGCGGTTGAAAGCGGCGGTCTTGAAAACCGTTGAGGGGTAACCCCCCTCCCAGGGTTCGAATCCCTGTCTCTCCGCCAAGTAACCATCGATGTTGAGGAAGATTACATTGATCAAATCTATCATCAAAGTATTGCTAGTTGACGATCATGATTTAGTTCGTGCTGGTGTCAAAAGTTTACTCGCTGAACAATCAGGGATTAAAATCGTTGGCGAAGCTGAAAGTGGCGAAACGGCGATTAATATTGCACGTAAAACCAATCCGCAGGTCGTCTTAATGGATGTTAAAATGCCTGGTATTGGTGGTTTAGAGGCAACCCGCAAATTACTACGCATCGATCCTGATGTTAAAATTCTTATTCTAACTTCTTGTGATGAAGATCCTTTTCCTTCGCGTTTATTACAAGCAGGTGCTGCAGGTTATTTAACCAAAGATTGCGCTGTTGATGAAATGGTGCAAGCGATCAAATCCGTTAATGCGGGGCAACGCTACATTAGCCCTGTTATTGCTCAGCAATTAGCTCTGAAACATTTATCTGATAGCGATGCTTCTCCGTTTGATGTCTTATCTGAACGAGAATTGCAAGTGATGATCATGATTACCAGTGGTCAAAAAGTGCAAGATATTTCAACCAAACTTTGCTTAAGTCCTAAAACGGTTAATAGTTATCGTTACCGATTGTTTGAAAAATTAAATATTCATAGTGATGTTGAATTAACGCATTTAGCGATCCGCTATGGTCTCTTGGATAAACAAACTGAATCATAATGTCGCGTGACAAATCCTCTGCCGTTTTTGATTACAAACCTTTCTTAGATTCATTAACCGATCGTCCTGGTATTTATCAAATGCTCGATAGTGAGCAAACAGTTATTTACGTTGGCAAAGCACGTAACTTAAAAAAACGTGTTTCTCAATATTTTCATCGCCAACTCGATGGTAAAACTCAGCGTATGGTAGCTCAAGTTGCTGATATCAAGGTTATTCTAACCAACAGCGAAACAGAAGCGTTAATTTTAGAAAGCAATTTAATCAAACAATACCGCCCCAAATATAATGTGTTATTACGTGATGACAAAAGTTACCCGTATATTTATTTATCATCCGAGCAAAATTATCCTCGCTTAACTATTCATCGCGGTGCGCGTAAAAAATCG
Source organism: uncultured Legionellales bacterium (assembly GCA_964352905.1). GTDB lineage: Bacteria > Pseudomonadota > Gammaproteobacteria > JAHCLG01 > JAHCLG01 > CAYGTS01. The sequence continues at coordinate 8,617 of CAYGTS010000054.1, forward strand.
GGTGAATATTTTGGCCCTTATCCTAATGCGCGCAGTGTTAGGCAAAGTTTGCATTTGTTAGAAAAGCTTTTCAAAGTAAGGCAATGCCAAGATAGTTATTTTCAAAATCGCACACGCCCTTGTTTACAGTACCAAATTAAACGCTGCAGTGGCCCGTGTGTTGAGTTAGTAAGTCAAGTAGATTATAAAAAGCAAGTAGACTACACACGACTGTTTTTGCAAGGTAAGAATAAGAAAATTTTAGAAGATTTAAAGCAGCAGATGGAAGCTGCTGCAAAAATACTGGATTATGAAAATGCCGCTTATTACCGTGATTTAATTCAGAGTTTGCAACATATTCAAGAACAGCAATTTGTGAGTGGTGATGTGGTTGATCTGGATGCGGTAGCGATTTGCGAACAAAGTGGTCACTACTGCATAGAGCTCTTAATGATGAGAGGAGGGCGTATCTTAGGCAGTCAGAGTTTCTATCCTAACGTACCGATTGAAATGACTGATGCAGAAGTATTAGCAGCTTTTTTGGCGCAACATTATTTAAAAAAGCATGATTACGAGATTCCAGCAGAAATTATTATTAATAAAACCATTCCAGATCTTGCTATTTTAAATGCGAGTATTAACGTTAATTATGATAAAAAAATTAAACTGCACCATCCACAACGTGGGAAAAAAATAATATTGCTCAAGATGGCTTATGATAATGCTGAGCACTCACTACAACATCGCCCAACAAACAAAAATAATATTCGTGAACAACTGCTGCTGCTGCAGAATTTACTACAGCTTGAATCAATGCCAACTAAAATAGAATGTTTTGATATCAGTCATAGTTTTGGTGAAAATGCGGTTGCTTCTTGTGTGGTCTATGATGATACTGGCAAACGTAGTGATCTGTATCGGCGTTTTAACCTTAAAGAAATCACCGCCGGTGATGATTATGCCGCGATGAAACAAGCATTAGAGCGTCGTTATCAAAAAGTAAAAGATGATCCTAGTAAATTACCGGATATTTTACTCATTGATGGTGGCAAGGGGCAAGTCCATGTTGCGCAGGATGTTTTACAGATTTTAGGCTTAGAAAATGTTTTAATCTTAGGTCTATCCAAAGGGCCACAGCGAAAATCAGGCTTAGAAACCCTTTGGAAAATTAATTCGCAGTCCCTTTTGGTTAGCGATCATTTAAAGGAACTGAATATACTATTAGAAATTCGTGATGAAGCGCATCGTTTTGCCATTACGGGTCATCGCAAGAAACAAATCAAATCACGCCATGTCTCGAGTTTAGAGCAGATTGCTGGCATTGGTAGCAAAAGACGCCGTGCTTTGCTGCAACAATTTGGTGGGTTGCAAGGTTTAAAAGGGGCAAGCATGGATGAAATTGCTAAAACGCCCGGTGTGTCACAAGCACTTGCTAGGAAGATTTATGAGGCATTGCGCTAGCACGTCCGATCGACGGCTGGGCAAACGCATCTAAATTTGGACAATCTCAATAATACTTTCAGGCTTAGCCCACAAAGCCAGCTGTTTTCTGCGAATGCTGCCTTTGATATTCGTTGCGCGTTTTAACAACCCAAGAGCCGTTTTTTTAAGCCATGACATATTTAGGGCTGCATTTTCATCCCGAATATGAGATTGATCTTCACGGTAGGCAACATCCAATAACCAATGTAAATTATTTTCAATTTGCCAGTGTGCGCGAATAGATAAAAGTATTTTTTTAGGATCTTGCGGAGCGAGTGAGCTAATATAATACCGATATTCAATCGTTTTTTCGTAACTACTCGCCCCTTTAGCTTGTTGTTTACCAAGAACGTTCAGATTTGGCGATAAAAATGGCGAAAATATTTTTGAGAAAGCGCAGTTTATGCATTATAAATGAGCATTTCGATAAAAGATTTTCGCCGTTTTTAGCCCAAAGATGGACGTTCCCCGCTACGGAGTGAGCAGTTACGTTTTTTCTTGATTAATTTCACGTTCACTAATAATTAATATTATGCTTTGCAACCCCTTCCATTTAGGTTTCATGGTCATAAAAGCCAGTATGGGAAGAACAATACATTTTCGGCTTTCAATGCGGCCATGATCGTTGTTCACATCATCGTGAGCTGTATAGTGTGGCATAGCTTTATAGTTGGTATTTTCGCCGTGTTGAAAGGCCTCGCGTATTTCTTCAAGCAGTCCACCTTGATTTTCTTTTACCCTTAAAATGTAATCACCTTTTTGTTCAATAATCTGTGTTGCAATTTCTCGTTGGCAACCCATCGCATCGAGCGTGATAATCGCTCCTTCGATACAGAGTTTTTGTAACAGCTCTGGAATAACAGTAATTTCATTTGTTTTCTTATCAACAAGCATTTGGCCAAGGCTAATACCATTGGCGCATGAAAATGCACTAACAATATGGAGCGCCTTAAGATTATATTTATCGCGACGCGATGCTTTAATTGATTTTCCATCAATCGGGATCACATTTTCAGGGAAAATCTCTATCACTGATTTTATCCATTCAACAAAGCATGTTTGAAACTCACTCGGATTGAGCATCGAAAACATCCGACAAAACGTATCGTGACTTGGGATACCGTTTGGCAGCTGAAAATACTGTCTCAAAAAATCCAGATGTATTTTGCAAAAGTCTTCCATTTCCGTAAAACACTGGGCACCTGCTAGCGTTGAAAATAAAGCTAAGCCAATTACATCTAAAAACAGATGTTTCCTGGTTCTTTCAACTCGAGGATCCTTTAATTTAGAAAAAACTTCAACGAATACGCCTTGTAACATTGCCTTTGCTCCCGCAAAAGCTTATACAATACAGCAACTTCTTGTTTTTATGAAAATTTAGATGCGTTTACCCTGGCCGTCGATCGGACGTGTAGAATTTACCAACAAGATCAGTTACGATAATCCTTTGCATTTTTGCAAGGAAGTTTGCATGAACATACCCAATTATTTAACTCTCGCGCGTATTTTATTGATCCCCATCATGGTAATCTTTTTTTATTTACCTTTTGATGGCAATCATTTCTTTGCTGCATTAACCTTTGCAATTGCTGCCATTACTGATTGGTTAGATGGCTTATTAGCGCGTAAATTAAATCAGGTTTCACCCTTAGGCACGTTTCTTGATCCGGTGGCTGATAAAGTCATCGTGGCTGTAGCCTTGGTTATTTTAGTTGGTGAACCGCATTTACGCTATATCACGATTCCTGCTGCCATCATCGTTGGGCGTGAAATTGTGATTTCTGCACTGCGTGAATGGATGGCCGAAGTGGGTAAAAGAGCGAGTGTGGCGGTATCTGTGGTGGGTAAATTTAAAACCATTGTGCAAATGCTAGCGTTAATTTCGTTATTACTGTATAGCAAAGACAGCAGCCAATTTATTTTAATTTTAGGCTATGTGTTGTTATATACGGCAGCAATTTTAACCTTGTGGTCAATGTTTATGTATTTAAAAGCAGCGTGGCCAGACTTGACATTAAGCGCAAAATCGCAATAATAGCACTTCTTTATTGAAACAGAGATTGGGCTTTTAATTATTAACTTCTTGACAGCAGCAAAATGTCAGTTAGAATTAGCGCCAAATTTGTTGATACAAATCAATAAGTAACCAAACTGGTAGGTAGCCAGATATATGCGGGAATAGCTCAGTTGGTAGAGCACAACCTTGCCAAGGTTGGGGTCGCGAGTTCGAGTCTCGTTTCCCGCTCCATTTAAATCAAGAAGTTACAGAGGTTTTTCACTATAAGTTCAATTAGCGATAAAATTCTGAAGTGCAAATGAAGTGCAGGTTCATTACACTTTCTAGAACTTCCTTGAACGAAAATAGCCAAACCTTTTTCTATTTAGTTTTATAGCCGTTAATTTATTTTATATGCCGTGAATAGTTCACTTCAATACTAAGATCTAATGCATCGTAAATTAATAGCCTTTACAGAATAGTAGATATTGCCTTGCACATATACTGATCACCTGAACTAGGATGCACTGTAAGCATATTTTATATAATTTGCATCATAGCTCATCAAGGTACAACCCATGAATATTTCACTAACACCTGAATTTAAAAATATGTCTATGAAAATGAATATGCGAAAGAGATTTGTTTTAAGTGACAATCAAAATGACGACGTTTATCGGGAGTCATAAAAATAATACCTCAGAAGTTTCACATTATTACTATCAATGCAAAACCTCTGGGTATCATTCAGGATTGCTTATTTAGTGAACAACTCTGCTATAAGTAAATTTAACGTAACTGCTCACTCCGTAGCGGGGAACGTCCATCTTTGGGCTAAAAACGGCGAAAATCTTTTATCGAAATGCTCATTTATAATGCATAAACTGCGCTTTCTCAAAAATATTTTCGCCATTTTTATCGCCAAATCTGAACGTTCTTGGTAAACAACAAGCTAAAGGGGCGAGCAGTTACAATTTAACAAACTAAGTAACAGATCAAACTTTGCCTCATACTCAGTGATTGTTTGTTGACTTAAGCTTTTTCTAAAAAGCTGATCAAAGAAATGCTTTTTAACTTTCAAGGTTAAGCTCATAAGCTCATCAAAAATTGCTGTTAGTTGGGCTCTCTCAGATCTTGAGTTGTTAGATAATGCTTTGATTTTCGCAAGCCAGTTTGCTGTTTTCGTTTCAATATTGTAATTTGCCATAATGAGTTTCCTTCTTAGTTTTATAGATTAATGGGCAATAAGTGACTTCAATGAAGTCTGCTAGTAGTACATCCAAATTCCATTATTATTGGTTTTAAGTCCAAAGACACAGGCACTGCCTTCATGACAGTGTTGCTATTGTTTAATAGCGCGATCAGATAAATTTAATGTCCAAAATACAAGTGCGCATTTTCGGCGTGGTTGAAAAGACGCTATTGCTTTTGTTTGTCTTGCGGAAGGTACAAACAGATCCTATTGTTTTAAATTGAACGTATAGAATAAAAATACACGATCAATTTCATGAGGCATAAAAAATCTTTTTATGGTTAGATTTTTATTGCAACATATAGGCCAGATAATATTACAAGGCTTTATTATAAAACACAACAATTTTTTGACGAGAATAGTTTCTCTTTAAGAGTTGCGTTACAAAATCAGTCTTGTTATAATTTCCCTTAGGACTTTTTTATTCGGATAAAATCACTGACTGAATAAAGAGGTCTTTATCATGACAGCTTTTAATAACCTGGTTCTAAGATCCTTACGCGCTAAGCAACTTACCCCAGCAGTTTACCTAACAATTAATCAACAAAGCGATAGCTATTTTTCAAAAATTCTGTGCAAAGAAATATTTTTAGCGTTTGATTTCAGCTTAAATCAATATGAGCAATGTCTTTATATAGATTTGCCTAACTTTTTAAGTCAAAATAATCTATCACTTACATTAAAACAAGCTTCGCAACTAAAGTCTCTACGTAGAAAATACTTACTGTACACCGTTAATTCAGCATTGTTGTTAAATAGCGGTCGTTGTTTATTGGCGGCTTTAGATGTAGTCAATGTATTTAAACAAATAATGAAGCGGCATGATCTCTGGCGATTTTGGTTGAGAGATTGGTTAGGCGAATTATTTAATTTTCACGCAGCACCTAAAAAAGCACGTCGTCAATTGCTGCAATGTGAAAAAAGTATCGTGCAAGAAATGTTATTGCTTTTTTCAGCATCATTGCGGCGGTTAAGTTTAGTAACTGAAGGTAAAAGTGAAGTTGAAAAACAATTTAAACGTTATCAACATTGGCAAGCGCATTGCACAACAATGTTTCATGAATTAGCTAAAGCCGTGAAACGTTTTCCAAGCTTAGCCGCAGAGTGGTCTGAGATCGAACAAGAAATCAAAGATTACGGTTTTGATTTAAGATCAGCAAAACCAAAACCCTGGTTTACAGGCATTGGTTATCGTATTGCTAATGAATTAAAAGATTGGCAAGCATTCTTAACACAAAAAGAAAAACACGCAGCCTCAATATTATCGTCTTACCAAACAGCCATGAATCAATCTGCAACTTGGTTGCAACAGTTAAGCCCACGTTGGCAAAAGCAAACCCAGCATGCGGTGCTAGCGTGGCAGCATAAAATCTATTTAACGCAGCAACAGACTTTAAAAAAATCCTGCCGTGAATATTTATTACAATCGTTAACAATCAAACCTGCAGCAACAGATTTTTACACCTTCTTACCCAGCACTATTGTTGCAGATTTTACTAAAATCAGTGATGGATTACGCATGCCAGATTTAATTGCATTGCCACAATGGTTAGCTGCTTGGCAACGTTTGAGTCGATATCTTGGTGACTCAGCACCGAACTTAGCAAATTTAGTTAAACGCTACATCACACCTAAGGTGGCGGCAATCGGTAAAAATCATCCCGCTTTTAATTTGGTTTATCGCTACGATCGCAAACAAGCCTATACAATCATGTCACCGGATGAAAACGATTGCGTAGCACATTTAGCTGATACCAAACCATGGTTATATGAATCCGATAACGCAGAAGATTATTTAGCCTTTGTACTCAATGTTGAAAACTTAACGTGTCAAGCGGGAAGGGTAGCGCTGCATCAGTTAATGCGTAACATTAGTGGTGCTTTATTATTACACGATCAACAGCATTACCCAGCCTATCAACGCTTAATTCAACTTATGATCAAATTGCGTCTATTAGCACCCGAAAGCAAAATTTGCCCATTCATCACGGCATTTCAAACATATCCTATGCTAGGGAGTTTTCTACAATCTTTATTGCAGCAATTAGAGAATGCCGATTTTACAGTTGCAACTTCTGAATGTTTTACCCTGATCCGCGCTTGCTGTGATTTATTGCTGTGGCTAGGCACACATAACCATGATCCCTTGGGCAAACAAGCTACCATGGCATTAAATCAATTAGCCTTTACTATTTTATTGCAGATTGAGGATAAATTAGAAAGCATTGATGACAATTGGTTAAGTTTAATCAGCCAGGTAACCGAATCGCCGCTGTTTGATGGTGAATTAAAGCAAAGGTTTGGTGGGGAAGTGCAGGGGGTGTTGGAAGGGCGGGTTTTGACAACGCAAGCCATCAATTCTCTGAAAAATTAAACGGAAAGCCATAAGGTAAAGTAGTGTGAGTTACTCAAAAAAAATCGTAACTACTCACTCCGTAGCAGGGAACGCCCATATTTGGGCTAAAAACAGCGAA
>CAYGTS010000055.1:0-15529 GCA_964352905.1 uncultured Legionellales bacterium
ATTGCCGCGCTAGTGCGCTGAGGGCGCACTAGCTCGCAACGACGGATGGTTTCTCTGTCACCGCGTGTCGCTTCTAACTAATTTCAACGTTAGTTCGGTACGTTTTTCAGCCCCGGGATAATTGCTCGCAATGATGGAACTTCTATGGACCTAGTTTCTAATCGCTTTGGGTATAGGCTTTTTGTAACTATTTACCCTGTAGATGGGAACGCCCATATTTGGGCTAAAAACGGCGAAAATCTTTTATCGAAATGCTCATGTATAACTCATACACTGCGCTTTCTCAAAAATATTTTCGTAGTTGTTCACCAAATCTGAACGTTCTCGGTAAATTCACCTTCAAATTTACTGAATAGTTACAATAAATCAACTAAAAATAACGGCTATTGAATTTGCTTAAAGCGCTAAATGATCCAACACATGCCTGGCAATCATTAACGCCTCATCTGTTGCAATAACAGCAACAACAATATCACTGTTTTTTTCGCTAATAATGCCTGCATTGGCGAGATTTGCTTTAGTGTTAATTTTTACACCTAAGAAATTTAAATAGCTACAAATTTTTTCCCGCACAATTGCAGCGTGCTCACCAATCCCTGCAGTAAACACGATTGCATCACAACCTTTTAGGGCAACTGCTAATGAACCAACTTCTGTAGCTGCGCGATAACAAAATAAATCAACTGCTTGTTGCGCGCGTGGCTCATCACTATTAATTAATTCACGCATATCATTGCTTATTTCAGAAACACCGAGTAAACCTGATTCGTTATACAGTAAATATTCAAGTTGTTGCGCCGAATAATTTTTTTCTTGTAACAGGTACAACAAGACACCTGGATCAATGCGACCACAACGCGTGCCCATCATTAATCCATCTAGTGCCGTAAATCCCATCGAAGTTGCAATACTTTTTCGCTGTTGCATGCCGCATAGGCTGGCACCATTACCCAGGTGCGCTACAATGACGCGTTTATTCGCTACTTCACCAAGAACTTGCTGCATCACCAAGGCAATATATTCATAAGAAATACCGTGAAAACCGTAGCGTAATATTCCTGCATTTGTTAAATCTGCAGGAATTGCGAAAAGCTTTGCAAGCTTAGCTTGGGTGCGATGAAACGTGGTATCAAAACAGGCAATTTGCGGCAAATCAGGATACCGTGTTTTAATAACCTTAATCGCTTCAAGATTGTGCGATTGGTGCAGTGGTGCTAATGAATTAAGGCTGGCCATTTGTTGCATGGTTTGATCGGTTATTAACGTGGGTCCTACAAAAAACGTGCCACCGTGTACCACGCGATGCCCCACTGCTTGTAGCGTAATCGGCGGTGTTATTTTGCCAAGCCAATTAAAAAAAGCGTTTAAGCCAGATTCATGCCCTGGATCGGGCAGTGTTTCTTTTAGAATAGATTGATGCTTGTCATTAAATACTGTCATTAATGGCGAATGTGATAATTTTTCAATTTTACCATAATAAAGTAAAGTTACATCTGCTTGCGAAATAGCATAAAGCGAAAATTTAATACTAGATGAGCCCGAATTAATGGCTAATATAACATTATTCATTGCTTGCAACCTGATTACGAACATATAGCAAGGCCATCGCGCAAGAGGCTTTACGTGATTCAATATCGCTGCTGCGGCTGGTTAAAATAATCGGCACGCAGGCACCCAAGACAATCCCAGCGGCTTCTACGCCAGCTAAAAAAGTCATTTGTTTATACAGCATATTACCGGATTCAAGATCAGGCACGATAAGAATATCGGCCTGCCCTGCTACTTGAGAATAAATTCCCTTTTCGTGTGCTGAAGCAAATGAAATTGCGTTATCAAAAGCCAGCGGGCCATCAACCAAGCCACCGGTGATTTGGCCGCGTTCTGCCATTTTGCATAATGCCGTGGCATCTAAGGTTGAAGGGATTTTTTCATTAACACTTTCAGTAGCAGATAAAATAGCCACTTTAGGCTTTCCCATCCCTAAACGGCAAAATAAATCAATGGCATTTTGTACAATATCTTTTTTAGTTTTCAAATCAGGTTGAATATTGATCGCCGCATCTGTAATAAATAACGGCTTAAAATAATTCGGTGTTTCCATTGAAAAAATATGACTCATGCGCCGCCCAGTACGTAACCCCTTTTCTTTATTAATAATAGGTAGCATTAATTCATCGGTGTGGATTTTGCCTTTCATGATTGCTTCGGCTTTACCTGCCCTTACCATTTTAACAGCCATTTCTGCTGCTTCATGGCTGTGTTTGGTTGGGATTAATTCATAGCCTGAAATATCAAGGTGCGCATCTTTAGCTGCATTGTGAATTTTTTCAGCAGGTCCTACTAAAATGGGTATGATTAATTGCTCTTCAGCTGCTTCAATTGCACCTTGCAGGGATAGCATATCAACAGGGTGAACGACGGCAGTTTTTAAGGGGATTAACTTATCTTTCATGTTGATTAATTGCTTATACCAACTATCGTTATTATCTGTGTTCGTGGTTTTTGGTTTTAACATTATTAGTTGCTTAAATGCAACAATAAACTTTTTATGCAATGCTGATTGTTGTTCTGTTGTTAATTCATTCTGATAATTTAACTTTGCCCATTGAAATAATTTGGCTGCATCAATAGGTGTTGTTTCAGCCAAATCATGAGCTGCAACATACTGCTCTGTCAAATGTTGCGTTCTTGGGAAAACATGCACATGCAACTTAGGTTGTAACTCACCGAACATGCAGGTATAAATCTTGGCAGGTTTTATAATTTTTTCAACGATGGTGTAAGTGTTTTTCACCAGCAACATAAATTCATTGTAAAGTGGCATTGATAAATCAGTTAACGATGTAATATTGTCTTTAATCGCAACAATAAAATAACCCGGCAGCGGGCATTCATTGCTGTGGTTAATCACAAAGTGATCATTTTCAAAGTAAGTTTGAGCAAGATGCTGAAAGTTCATAAAAAATCCTCAAGATACCTAAGAGCAGCTATCCTCGAATAGTAATACTATTTGTGGGGCATATCGACAAATAGTTTGGAGTAGAGGTGAATCAAAGGGTTAACAAGCAAGTATGCGTTCGCAACAATTTACGGTATGATCGCGCATTATTGATCATCACTCAAATCACAAGGTAAAAAAAATCTATGAGCAAGCACTATCAACTCACGCGCAATATTAATCCACAAATTTTCCGTGCCTATGATATTCGTGGCGTGGTGGGTGAAACGCTGGATGAAGATGTTGTTTATAGCATTGCCAAAAGTATTGGTACGGAAGCGCTGGCAAAACAGCAACAACGAGTGGTGGTTGCGCGTGATGGCCGTTTATCCGGTCCTTCACTACAAACGGCTTTGATTCAAGGTTTGTTAGATTGTGGTTGTGATGTGATTGATATTGGTGCGGTGCCAAGTCCAGTCTTATATTTTGCAACGTATTTTTTGAAAACCACAACTGGTGTGATGCTAACCGGCAGTCATAATCCTACGAATTTTAATGGATTAAAAATGATGATTGCGGGTGAGACGCTCACTGATGAGCGCATTACACAATTATACGAACGTGTTCAAAAAAATGAACTTACACAAGGGCAAGGCAAGTTAACCACGGCTGATGTGATTGGTGCTTATATTCAGCGTATTACGAGTGAAATAAAATTAGCGCGGCCACTTAAAGTAGTGATCGATTGTGGTAATGGGATCCCTGGCATGATTGCGCCGCAATTATTTACTGCTTTAGGTTGTGAAGTGATTAGCCTGTTTTGTGATGTTGATGGCAATTTCCCTAATCATCATCCCGATCCGAGTGTGCCAGAAAATTTACAAGACATTATTGCGCGCGTTAAACAAGAACAAGCGGATCTCGGTTTAGCCTTTGATGGTGATGGTGATCGCTTAGGCGTGGTCACCGAAACAGGTGAAATTATTTATCCTGATCGCCAAATGATGTTATTCAGTGAAAAAGTGTTACAAGCCAATCCGCATGCCAATATTGTATACGATGTTAAATGTTCACGCTTTCTAGGCGAAACAATTAAAAAAAATCACGGCAATCCGATCATGGCGCGTACAGGCCATTCAGTATTAAAAAAGAAAATGCTAGAAACCAATGCCCCACTTGCGGGTGAATTATCCGGTCATTTATTTTTCAATGATCGCTGGTATGGGTTTGATGATGGTTTATACACCGCTTGCCGTTTATTGGAAATTTTAGCCGATGAAAACATTACTGCGAGTGAACTCTTTAGTCGCTATCCTGTTGGTGTGACGACACCAGAATTTAAAATCAATATTGCAGAAAACGCCAAATTTTCTTTCATGCAACAATTTATTGCCAAGGCAAAATTTGAAAACGCCGAATTAATTACGATTGATGGGTTACGCATTGAATTTAAAGATGGTTGGGGATTATTGCGAGTTTCCAACACCACGCCCTGTTTAACTGCACGTTTTGAGGCAGATAATCCAGCTTCATTAAAGCGTATTCAAGCGGATTTGCATCAGCAAATTGCCAAGATTGATAGCAGTTTAGTCATACCGTTTTAGTTTTAAATCAATTAGTTAAGAAGATATTTTTTTATAATATGAACAAAATGTTAAATTTTTATAGTTTTTGTTCAACTTATAGCAACTTTATAAGTTGAACAAAAAGTCTAGGAATGCTATATTTTGTTCATAATATAACTGATTTATAAGTTGAACAAAAACTTAAACGAAGAGACGCGATGAACCTCACTGGCCGCACGGCGGAATCTACATTATTACAGCAATTTTATGATTCACAATCACCTGAATTTTTAGCGCTGTATGGGCGCAGACGGGTAGGTAAAACTTTCCTGATTAGAGAGTTTTTTAAAACTAAAAAAGATTGCGTTTTCTTTAATGCCACAGGATCAAAAGATTCACCCATACAAGAGCAGCTTAAGCATTTTATGGCGCAGCTAAGTGAGACGTTTTATAGTGGCACGGAACTAAAAGATAAAAAAAATTGGGATGGTGCCTTTGAGCAATTAACAAAAGCAATCAAAGAACAAGTTCCAGCACATAAAAAAGTGGTGTTATTTTTAGATGAGCTCCCTTGGATGGCAACGCGCCGTTCAAGGTTATTAGAAATGTTAGACTATTATTGGAATCAACATTGGTCACAAGATAAACGCATTAAACTGATTATTTGCGGATCATCGGCTTCATGGATTATAAAAAAAATTATCCATAATCATGGAGGCTTGCATAATCGTGTAACGCGTGAAATTCGTTTAGAACCGTTTAGCTTAGCGCAAATGAAAGAGTTCTTACAGGCAAAGAAAATTACGCTGACCGATCGTCAAATTTTGCAACTCTATATGGTGACAGGCGGTGTCCCTTTTTATTTAACCAAAATTGAAAAAGGGCTAAGTGCCACGCAAATTATAGAATCATTGGCTTTTTCTAAAACAGGTTTTTTCTTGAATGAATTTGATAAACTTTTCTCCTCACTATTTGATAACAGCGATGACTATATTACCTTAGTAAAAATATTAGCGGAAAATCGTTACGGCATTGGCCAACGAAAACTACTCGAAAAACTCGGTAAAAAAGCTGTGGGTGCCAAAGGAACTAACATGTTAAATGATTTGGAGCAAACCGGTTTTATTATGAGTTTCAAGCCACTTTATCATGCTAAACGGGGAATTTATTATCGTCTTGTCGATGAATATACCTTGTTTTACTTGAAATGGATTGAGCCTATTAAATCAGGTTTTGCTAAAATGGCTCTAGATGCTAATTATTGGCAGGAAATAAAATCAACACCAGAATGGTATAGCTGGCAAGGTTATGCTTTCGAATTAGTGTGCTATAAGCACCTTAACAATATCCGTCGGGCATTAAAATTAAGCCCACGTGCTTTGCCAAGCACGTGGCGATTTGTGCCAAAAAAAAGTTCAAAAAGCCGTGGTGCACAAATTGATTTGTTATTTGATAGATCAGATGATGCGATCACTTTATGTGAAATGAAATATACAGATGAATCTTTTGGTATTACTAAAAAAGAAGTAGACGCTATTTTACAAAAAATAGCGGTTTTTAAAGAGCGCACAAAAACAAAAAAACAAATATTTTTGGCATTAATTTCCGCTAATGGCGTTAAAAATCATTATTATGCTGAAGAGCTCATTAGTCAGGTTGTCACGTTAAATGATTTTTTTTCGTAACTACTCACTTCAGTCACAATTATCTATACCCAAAGCGATTAGAAAGTAGACTCTCTCTTTTCCATTATTGCGAACGCGAAGTGCGGCAGGGTTCGTGGCATTGAGTGAGATGTTAAAGGCGATGCTTTGCAGTGCATTGGAATCGATAGCTTGCACACTGACATTTGCACGATCGAAGATCCTTTCCCTGGATTGCCGCGCGCTTCGCGCTCGCAACGACAACCATAGGCAAAACGGCATTGCGGTTACTGCAATATAAACAATTATAGTAACTACTCACTCCGTAGCAGGGAACGCCCATATTTGGGCTAAAAACAGCGAAAATCTTTTATCGAAATGCTCATGTATAACTCATACACTGCGCTTTCTCAAAAATATTTTCGCTGTTTTTATCGCCAAATCTGAACGTTCTGGTAAATATAAAGCTAAAGGGGGTGAGCAGATACCAATTATAATAATATTTCTTTAATAATATAATTCGGCTTTTTTCGCACCTCATCATATATGCGCCAAATATATTCACCAATCACGCCTAACATTAACATGATTAAACCACCAATCATTAAAATGGCAACCATAATGGGGGGCCAACTCGTTGCAGATGTTTTTTCAAAAAAATAACTAAACAGTAAGCTAAGCAAATAAATAAATCCGCTGCAGGCTGTCATAAAGCCCATAAAACTTATAAAACGAATCGGCAAATAAGAAGTATCTAACAATGCATTAGAAAAATTTCGCAGCGCATTTAAAAAGCCGGCTTGCTCTGCCGGTATTTTTTGTTGCGGGCGCTGATAAGGAATTAAACTGGTACTGTATCCAGTCCACAGTAAATCACCTTGGAAAAAGCGATTGCGATTACTGATATCATTAAAGATAGGCAGCACTGCGCAATCCATTAGCACGACATCAAAACCACCCTTAGGAATACCTGGAACGGCTTTGCGTAAAATGGCATAGGAAATTTTAGAGAATAATTTTGCGGTGAATTTATTTTCGGATAATTCACGATGACAAATAACGATTTGGCTTTTGGCTTCCCAGTGAGAAATCATTTGCGGAATTAATTCAATTGGATCATGTAAGTTGGCAGAAAGCGTGATAATCGCATCACCGGTGGCGTGTTTAAATCCTGCTAACAGCGCAGGCATTTTGCCGAAATTCCGCGTAAAGCTAATAATCTTAACTTGTTTATCTTCTTCGCGTAATGCTTTTAATTCCGCAACAGAATTATCGGTGGATCCATCATCAACAAAAAGGATTTCATAGTGATAGTTTGGTAATTGTTCATTAAAAACATCTTTAATCTTATGATACGTGAGCGTTAACGCATGCTCATTTTGATAAACCGCGATCACAAAGGAAATTGTTTTCATACAGGATCCTTGCTAACGAAAGATAACAATATCATAAACGAATCATTGGTTGCTTTCAAAGATTAATCGTTAGTCGTCATCAATCGCCAAAATAATATCATCACTATGAATGGGATGCGGTTTGGTTAAATCCAAGGCGTCTTGATCACTGTGTAAAAACGGTAATAACGCGTGTTCTTGCGCAACTTGAAGGGCAGCAATTTTAGTGGGTAACCGCGCTTTCACAGCAAAATAAAAAATGACAATGCTAAAAACAGCTAAAACAACAAAGTCCCAACCAAAAGTAATGACTTCTTTACCACCGCCAAAACTGCCAAGATACGATATGATCGCCATGCCAGCAAAATAAGGAATTAACCACCAAGCATTACGCCAATGCAAAATAGGCTTATCAGCGCCTTGAAATGCGCGATAAACAAACAGCACAATAAAACCAATTAATCCGGCAAGATACATTTTCGACAAGGTTGCCCAGCCAGTCCAATAAGCGATCAGGTTTAAAATAAAAAAGGAAAGCAAGCAAAGCGCTGTTGCGTAAGGTAACCGAAATGGGCGATTAATATTAGGCAATTGTTTGCGCAGCGCGACCAACGTTATCGGCGCAATCGCATGCGAAACAACCAACGCCGATAGAATAAAACTAGCGAGTTTTTGCCAACCTGGAAAGGGTAACAATAAAATCATGCCAGTAATAAAATTCACCAAGATAGCAAGATAAGGCACGCCCCTGCTATTAAGCTTGGTTAAAAATTTAGGAACATATTTATTGACTGCCATCGCGTAATCTAAACGTGCGGTTGAAGTAACAACAATCAAGGCACTGCCAAACGGTGAGTAAATCGCATCGCAATATAAAATTAAAACTAACCACGTTAAACCAAAAGCGGCGCTCATGCCAACCAATGGACCAGCATCACCACTAAACGCTAAGGCCTGCCAACCCTGTGCAAGCAAATTACCCGGTATAACACTGACAAACGCAAATTGTACAAAGGTATAAAGCACAATACAAATGACTAAAGAACCTAATAGTGCAATGGGTAATGAGCGTTGTGGATTTTTGGCTTCTCCTGCAACTTCAATTGCCAAGCGGAATCCGAAAAAAGAAAACACCACGCCTGCTGCGGGCAACGCCGTGACCAATCCTTTTAAGCCACTCGGCATAAAACCACCGTATTGGTGCAAATTAGCAAAGTGTGCTGCGCTAAATAGTAAGGTAAAGCCTGTTAATAAAGGGACTAAAATTTTGGCAACCACGAGTACAACATTGAAGCGGGATACGAGTTTAATGCCATAAATATTAAGCACACTCATAAAGAGCAGTAACACGGTGGCAACCACAAATCCATAGCCAGATAGCCCTTGATTGCCAGCCTTTTCATGAATCAGCCATGGAAAATGAGTTGAAGAATATTGCAATAAGGCTTGCACTTCGATCGGTGGCAGTAAAGCATAAGCCAGCCAGGCTATCCAAGTCATGGTAAAACTGACTAAAGGCCCATGCGAAAATTGCGGAAAGCGTGCAATACCGCCTGTCACTGGAAAAGTTGTGGCTAATTCAGCAAAACTTAATGCGATAATAAAAACCAGTAACCCGCCCAAAGGCCAAGCTAAAATTGAAGCAGGACCGGCTATTTGTGCTGCGTAAAGAGGACCAAACAACCAACCAGAACCAATCATGGCGCCAACAGAGATAAACAATAAACCAATTTTGCCGATGATTCGCTGCATTTTCATGGTGGTACTATTATTTTATCCTGTTTGTAGTCGCTTTGGCACAACAGTTTACCGGCTATTTACATAAATGAAAAGTAACTACTCACTCCGTAGCAGGGAACGCCAAATCTGAACGTTCTGGTCAATATAAAGCTAAAGGGGGTGAGCAGATACAATGAAAAATATTAATCAGTGGGGCAACTTTGCTGCCCCATGCGCATGAGTTAAGTTTATTGGCTTTTCTGTCAGCAATTCCCGGTGTAGCGAGGAACAGCCATATTTGGGCAATCTCACATAAAAAACACTAAAAAATGTGCTCATTTATTATGTGTAAAGCGCGTGTTTTAGTGCTTTTAATGTGACCTTGCCTCAAATCTGACCGTTCTTGAGTTATTCAACATCGCGCTGGGAATTACTGCTTTTCTGTTGCTTTTGAACTTGTTCCTTTAAGATAGGCTGGTATTTTTTAACCGCTTCTACAGAGCAGGTACTGATGAAAGAGCGTGTTTTTTCAGATAATGCTTTTTCATCTAAGTCTTTATTGTTTGCAGCAACGTTAAACTGAGCTGCTGCACAGCTACAAATATCGTTTGCCATTTTAGTCATAGTTTCTTTCATGGGTTCAGGCATCGGCGTGACTTGGCCCGTTTGATTTTTCTGCTCTTGTGCATAGCTGTTCAGCATACCGGTTAACATATGTTTGCTGCAAAATGATTCGAACTGATTAGTCTTTGCAAGCTCACGCAAAGAAGGTTCGGCAGATTGAGGCTTAGGCTGCGTCTGTGCAGCCGTGCTGGGAGTTGTTTCAGGTGCAGCGGCATAAGAGGTGATACAAATCGTGCTTAAAACGACAGTAATTAGCACTTTCAAATAACGGTTCATAAGTGTCATCCTTCAAGGTGTTAATGGGGTTGGGAATATTACATTATATTTATTCCTTCAGTTACGATAAATAATCGTATCCTTGAAGTCAATAAGTGTTTATTTAACATAGCTGAACATACTGGTTTAAATTGTGCATTCTTGTTAAGCTAGAGGTAACTCACTCCGTAGCTAAAGGGGTTGAGCAGATACAGCTAGACTTCTTTTAAGCAGCTTAATAGAAACGCTTACATTGGCAGAGGATTGTTTTGCATGATATTACACACATTAAAACTAGCAAACGACATTATTTTATTTAAGCGTGGCCCACAAGATATGCCTAAAAGTGTGGCGCTTTTTATTAATTTGCTCATTATATTATTTATCTGCTTAATAGTAATTTTACTGCCATTATTTACTGCTCTAAAACAAGGAGTTGTTGGCGAAGTTTTCTTGACAGCTGTTAATTTACCGGTTTATTTTTTCATTCTTTATATAGGATTAGCATTATGCAAACGTAATTCCTGCTTTTTGCAAACGGCCATTGCTGTGGCTGCAACTCATATTCTGCTTTTCATTCTCGTTTTGTTATTATCAATTATGATGTTTATTTGGATTAATATACTTGCGCTTGCTGCAGGCGGAGCTATTGGTGATTTTTCACAGCAGTTTGTGGGGGTTGGGTTAAAACAAATCTATATTTTATTAACACCGGTTTATTTATTCGTTCTATTACCTTTATTTTTGTTCGTCATATTACCACATATTTATAAGTTAAGTTTTAAGGTTAGTTATACCGTAGCGATGCTAATTAGCCTAATCATTAGTTTTGTAACCCTCTCATTACTGAGTAATATTATCAGGATGCTATTGATGCTTTTATAGCCATAAGGAGCAAGGATGCGCAACGTTGTTATTTTAACTTGTTTATTAATACTGCCAATATTGGGCCAAGCTAAAACGGTTATAGGCTTATTAGGTCACGTGAGAGATCAGCCGTATATTTATCGCCAAACTTTGCAAGTCATATTACCCAGTATTGATTGGGTACAAAAATACCATCTCTCAAAAAACGGTGTATCCTTAGTTGAGTTTGCACCGAAAAATCAAACCTTGGCAGATTGGCAACAATTAGTCACCATTCGTTTTATTGCGTATAAGGTGGTTTCTTCATCAACAACACTCTTTAATGTCATGAATGAGCGACGCCATGAGATAGCCAAACAATGTTCTAACCTAAATTGGCAAATCATTGCTAGCGGATCGAAACATTTAAGTTATTGGTGGAGTATCAAAGATTGTGGTGTTCAACAATTAGCTGATCAAGTTGAAATGGCTAAGATAGTTAGTGGCCCGGAAGGCTTTAGCAGTGTGCACTATGCCATTAAAACCCGACAGTTAACCGCTCAACAACAACAGCAAATGGCGGCGTTGTTGGATAGTGCGGTTTTAATGCTGGCTGAAGAAAAAAATCCACTACCGCCCACGCAGTAAGACTTGTTTTAACTGGTTAATATTAGCAATTTTACTTTCAATCATTTCAGCGCAGAAAGCAATGATGTGATTTTCGCGTTTATGGTTGATTTCAGTTAATAATTCATTCATGGCTTTATGTAATAAATGTTGGGTAGTATTTAACTGTTGTTCAGGCAAGGCTATTTTTTGATTGAACGCATCGGCAAGATGATTTAAGTCTTGTTTCAGCAAGGCGATATAGTTTATAAAATGCTTGTTCGCCATCATTTTTTCACGCAGGGCGAAATGTGTATCTAAAAAATCAAACAGCATTCCCGTTGCACGATAGAGTTGGCGCAGATTGCTGTTTAACTTCCTAAAAACGATCACGTCACAATGTTTGTTTTCAGCAGAAGCTTCGCGAATAAAGGTTAACTGTTTGGTGAAGTTCGCTAAGAATTTATCCGGCGGCGGGTTGTTAGAAATAATTACTTCATCGCAACGTAAATTAATTAAGTCAATAAAGTCTTGCAAACAAGTTGCGATCACATTATATAGGCGATGTTCAGCGCGGATAGGGAAAATATAGCGTGTTACAATCACCGCAATAATAATCCCCATGATAATTTCAACACCTCGTGAAAAACCATAATGAATTGATGCGCCATCGTGAAGTAAAACAATCGCAACCGTGATACTGCCAATTACACCAGCATAACTACTCTCACTTTGGCTGCTGGCAAAATAAACAAAGACTAATGTGGATAACAATAAAACAATTAAGTTAGCCAATTCATTATTATTAAAAAGTGCAAGACAAGTCAACGCGATGATGACGCCAAGAATTGAACCTACAAAACGCATGGTGCTTTTTTTCAATGCGCCACCTAAATTAGGTTGAGCGGCCATGACAACTAGAATGGTAATAATAACCCATTGCCCCATCGGTGCTAATTTCAAATATTGCAACGTTAAACCAACAAGATAACCGATTAATACCGCAAGCATGGTTTTAAAAGCATTTAATAAACGAATTTTAGTGATATTAGAAAGTTGTAACATTTTAGTGGGCCTCATCCCAATTATCGCCAATGCCAATATCAACAATAAGTGGCACATCTAATACTAATGCGTTTTGCATTAAGTTGCATATTTCAACTTTTGCTTGTGAAACATCTTTTTCAACAACTTCAAACACTAATTCATCATGTACTTGCATAATCATGCTTGCATCAATGTTCGTTTGTTTTAGCCACGCAGCAATTTTGATCATAGCGAGTTTAATAATATCTGCGGCAGTGCCTTGCATCGGGGCATTAATTGCAGCACGCTCAGCCGCGCGTTGGCGTTGTAAATTCTTAGCATTAATTTCGGGTAAATAAAGTCTTCTGCCACATAATGTTTCAACATAGCCTTGTTTATGTGCTTTTGCTCTGGTTTCATCCATATAGTTTTTAACACCAGGATAACGCATAAAATAAACATCGATATATTCTTGTGCAATATTACGATCCGTACCCAATTGTTTAGCTAATCCAAATGAAGACATGCCATAAATTAAACCAAAGTTAATGGCTTTAGCACTGCGGCGTTGTTCAGGTGTGACTTGATCTAATGGCACGCCCCAAACCTCTGCCGCGGTTGCTTTATGAATATCCAGCCCTTGTTTAAAGGCTTTTAACAAGCCTTCATCACCCGATAAATGTGCCATAATGCGTAATTCAATTTGCGAATAATCCGCAGCAATTATTTTATACCCTTTTGGTGCAATAAAAGCTTGGCGAATTTTATGGCCATTTTCATTTTTAATCGGAATATTTTGTAAATTGGGATCGGTAGAAGATAAACGCCCTGTGGCTGTCACTGCTTGGTGATAGGATGTGTGAACACGTTTGGTTGTTGGATCAATTTGTTCGGGCAAGCGATCAGTATAAGTTGATTTTAATTTGCTTAACCCACGATATTCTAAAATAATTTTGGGTAAAGGGTAATCTAAGGCTAACTCTTCTAGCACAGGTTCTGCAGTAGAAGCCTGGCCTGAAGGGGTTTTTTGAATGACTGGCAAATTATTTTTTTCAAATAGAATTTCACGCAATTGTTTGGGGGAAGCCAAATTAAATTCACCACCAGCGAGCTTATGGGCTTCTTGTTCAAGTTCTGTAATTCTTTTAGCAAACTTAGCACTTAAGGTTAATAAATGATTGGCATCAATTAAAACACCGTGTTGTTCCATTTTCGCTAAAATGCTTAATAAAGGCACTTCAATTTCAGTAAAGACTTTGTTAGGACCTGTTTCTTTACACAATTTTGGCCATAGCACTTCATGTAATTGTAAGGTAATATCCGCATCTTCTGCAGCATAGGCAGTGGCTTTCGCAATATCCACTTGATTAAACGTGATTTGCTTGGCGCCCTTGCCGGCAACATCTTCAAAGTGAATGGTGTTATATCCTAGATATTTTAAGGCAAGCGTATCCATATCATGACGTGAGCTAGTGCTATTTAGAATATAGGATTCTAACATGGTGTCATAAGCAATGCCGCTTAACTCAATTCCGTAGCGCGCTAAAACATTTTTGTCGTATTTTAAATGTTGGCCAATTATTTTAGGTTGATCGCCAGTGAGTAGCGGTTTAAATTTATTTAAAACGTCATCACGATTTAATTGTTTGGGTGCCCCTTCATAATCGTGTGTTAGGGGAATATACGCTGCTTTATTTTTAGCATAAGCAATCGCAATGCCAACTAATTCAGCTCGCATGTAATTAAGACTCGTTGTTTCGGTATCAAAGGCAAAATAATCTGCCTTTTTAAGCTTTTCCAACCATTCATCTAACACTGCTTCAGAAGTAATCGTGACATAAGCTGTTTGATCACTAGGATTACTTTCAGCTTTTTCGTTGAGTAATTCACTCAACCACGATTTAAATTCTAACTGTTGAAATAATTCAATTAAGTGTTTCTGATCAGGTGATTGCGGTTTTAGATCAGCTAGCGAATAAGGTAGTTTAATATTATCGATAATCGTAACTAATTGTTTGGAAAGCGGTAACTGAGTTAAACTGTCACGCAAATTTTCGCCAACTTTACCTTTAAACTCATCAGCACGTTGCATAATATTTTCTAGCGAACCAAATTCATTTAGCCATTTCACAGCGGTTTTCGGGCCCACTTTGGGTACGCCAGGTACGTTATCAACGCTATCGCCAATTAAGGCTAAGTAATCAATAATGAGATTAGCTGGCACACCAAATTTTTCAACCACGCCCTGCTCATCCATGAGTTTGTTACTCATGGTGTTAATGAGTGTGGTTTTGGGGGAAACCAATTGTGCCATGTCTTTATCGCCGGTTGAAATTAAACACGCTTGATTATGGTTTTCAATCAGTTTGGCAAACGTGCCAATTACATCATCGGCTTCATAATGATCGACAATAATTAACGGTAAACCCATTGCCTTAATGATTTCAAATAGCGGCGCGATTTGCACGCGCAACTCTTCTGGCATAGCCGGGCGATTAGCTTTGTAAGCTTGATAGAGATCATGACGAAAAGTTTTGCCTTTAGGATCAAATACCACCGCCATGTATTCAGGATCATAATCTTTGCGCAATTTACGCAGCATATTCACCACGCCATAAACTGCACCGGTGGGATCACCTTTGGAATTGGTGAGTGGCGGTAATGCGTGAAAGGCGCGAAATAAATAAGAAGAGCCATCAACTAAAATAACCGGTTTGTCATTCATCCTGCTTATACCTGATTGTGCAAAAGGCGTATTATCGCGTAAATTGGATTAGACTTATAGTGATTGCTCTTATATAATCCTGAAAAGTACGGTTGGGGCACTGTGTTCTGGCGCAACATCTTAATTAATTTAGCGTAACTATTCACCAAGTAGACGGGAACGTCCATATTTGGGCTAAAAACAGCGAA
>CAYGTS010000056.1:0-15509 GCA_964352905.1 uncultured Legionellales bacterium
ATGTGACCTTGCCTCAAATCTGACCGTTCTTGAGTTATTCAACATCACGCCGGGAGCGGCTGCGGCTAAGGCGAGCGACTTTCTTTTCCCAATCTGATCAGCCATAATGGTGGTTTTGACAGCGATTAAGGGCTATGCATGAATCTCAACCAAACCTGGCAATTGTTTAGCAATAAACGCATAGTAGCTACCTTATTATTAGCTTTTTCATCAGGTTTACCTTTTTCCTTAACTGGCGCTACATTACAAGCCTGGCTAACTAAATCCGGCGTTTCGATCCAATCGATTGGTTTTATGGGATTGGTGGGTTTACCTTATGTCTTTAAATTTTTATGGGCACCGATCATGGATCGCTTTGTACCGCCGTTTATGGGGCGTCGTCGTGGTTGGATCATGCTTGTACAAGCCGCGTTAGCAGTAGGGCTATTTTGCATGGGATTGTTTAACCCACATGAGGGGGCTTTCATGCTTGGTTTAGTGGCCTTGTTGGTAGCTTTTTTATCAGCATCGCAAGACATCGTTGTGGATGCTTATCGTGTCGATTTATTACCGCCACAGGAATATGGTTTGGGCATGGCTATGACGGTTGGTGGTTATCGTATTGCTATCATTGTCTCGGGCGCTTTAGCGATGGCGCTAGCTTATTATATTGGCTGGCACATAACTTATTTTATTATGGCGGGCGTGATGTTAGCTTGCACGATTGTGACATGGTTTAGCCCAGAATTGATAGCGCAACCCATCCCGCCACGAAGCTTAAAACAAGCGGTGATAGAGCCTTTTTTAGACTTTCTCAAGCGCGATAAAATTATGCTGATTTTACTACTCATTGCCACCTATAAAATCGGTGACATGTTTGCGCAATCGCTGAGCACCGCTTTTTTAATTCGTGGCGTAGGATTTAATTTACTCGATGTTGCTTCAATGAATAAAGTGCTAGGTGTTGTTTCTGTTATTGTAGGAACTTTTGTTGGCGGTATTTTGTTGTCACGCATTAGTATGTTTAAGGGGTTAATCTATTTTGGGATTGTGCAGGCCCTGTCTAATCTTATGTTTATGTGGCTTGCTATTGTGGGCAAATCTTACTGGTTGCTAGCGGCGAGTGTGTTTGCAGAAAATTTTTGCAGTGGTTTAGGCACGAGTGCTTTTTTTTCATTGCTGATGAGTTTATGTAATAAACGTTACTCTGCAACACAATACGCATTACTCTCTGCATTGTTTGGTGCGGTGCGTGTTTTTATTTCACCTTTAGCTGGTTTTACGGTGACTCATTGGGGTTGGGTTAATTTCTTTGTCTTAAGCTTTTTTATTTCTTTACCTGCGTTATTGCTGGTTGTTGGCTTGCGTGCCAATATTTCCACAACGCAGTCTGAAGCTTATGGATACTAATACAATAATTCCCGGCGTGATGTTGAATAACTCAAGAACGGTCAGATTTAATGTGAGATTGCCTCAAATCTGACTGTTCTTGAGTAATCAGACATTACGGCGGGAATCGCTGAAACATGGCCGTTCCTCGCTACACCGGGAATTGCTGAAAGCACTTCGCATTTTGACTAACCCTGGGTATAATGTGCCGTTCATCGGCGTGCATAGGAAGTTAATTCAATGAAATCTACCATTCGTTTCATCATAGCGACATTTATAATGCTGATAGTTAACACGCAAGCAACCCTCGCTGCTGATCTTAATAATATGTATGCGATTCAAACGATTGTAAAAAACAGATCAGAGACTGCGCGCAATACGGCAATGGCGGAGGCTTTTAAAAAAGTGCTGATCAAAGTGAGTGGCAACTCACAAACTTTACAAAATGATGTTGTAAAATCTAAATTAAAAAGTGCGCAAGATTATATCGATCAATTTCGCTATTTTGATTTGAAAAAAACCGCAAGTGATGGGCAAATTAGCAAGCAACTGGCCATGCAGATTCAATTTGATCCAATTACCGTTGATGAATTGCTAACCCAATCTGGATTAACGGTTTGGGGGCGAGCAAGACCCTTAACTTTAGTCTGGCTTGCAATGCAAACTTCTGATGGGCGTAAAATCATTAGTGCCAATGATCATGATCAGGTGATAGATGATTTAAAAGACGATATGCAACAACGCGGCATTCCAATGCTGCTGCCCGATATGGATTTACAAGATTTAAATGCAATTTCAGTTAAAGACATTTGGGATTTTAATCTTGCTGCAATTAAAAAAGCTTCATTGCGTTATGGGGCACAAGCGATTTTAGTTGCAACGGTAAATATTAATGATCAAAACGAATGGCAATCAAACTGGCATATGTTACTGGATCAAGCCGTTAGTAATTGGGATGTTAAAAATACACAATTAGATACTATGCTAAATAGTAGCATTGCTCATTTTGCTGATAACCTAGCCTTGCAAATCGTTACAACCCAGCCAATGCATGATGATTGGGTAACCCTGACTGTTACCAATATTAATAGTTTTGATGATTTAGAAAAACTTAAAAATTATTTAGCCAATCTTGATAGTATCAAAGAAGTTGAAACACAGTCAGTTGGATCCGATTACGTGATTTTAAAACTCGTGCTCATCGGTGATCCAAATCAGTTACAGAAGTCTATCAACGTTAATGAACACTTACAAAAGGTGCAACTTGAACAACAACCCCAAGAGCAAGTTGCGCAAGCCAACCCTGATAATCAGCTACAACAACAAACCAATACAACCACTAAGCTACTCTACAAATGGATAGGATAAGCAAGACAAGTGCAAGCGCATAACGTAAGGAAGTTTAAGCCATGACCGTAAGCCAACGACGGATCTTTATGATTGGATTTATTCTTTTTGTGGTTTTAGTTTACCTTTTATCACCGGTTTTAACGCCTTTTTTAACCGGCGCATTGATTGCCTACTTAGGTGATCCCATTGTTAATTATCTCGTGAAGTTTAAATTTCCACGCACACTTGCTGTTACGATTGTATTTTTGATTTTTTCGGTAATCTTACTGATATTACTTCTTATTCTTGTGCCCATGTTAACCCGGCAGATTGTAACCTTGATTAACAAAATTCCGCTCATTACCGGTTGGATCCAAAATACCTTACTACCCTGGTTGCATGAATACTTTGATATCGAAATTAATTTTGATTTATCACAATTGCAAACCGCCTTATCCACGCACTTGCAGCAAATCAGCAATATTGCTGCAGTAACGATTTCCATGATCACACGTTCCGGCTTAGCAATTATTGCTTTTATTGCTAATTTAATTTTAATCCCAGTGGTGGCTTTTTATTTAATGCGTGATTGGCACAAAGTAGTTGCCGGTGTTAATAAGCTATTACCGCGTAAACAAGAACCCATGATTAAACGCTTAGCATGTGATTGTGATGAAGTGGTAGGGGCGTTTTTACGTGGCCAATTAATCGTGATGTTGTGTTTAGGCATTACGTATACCGTGGGGTTATTCATTATTGGCTTAGACTTGGCTTTGCTGATTGGTATGATTTCAGGATTGGTTAGTATCGTGCCATATTTAGGCTTTATCGTTGGGATTGTAGCAGCAACGATTGCTGCTTTTTTCCAATTTCACGATTGGCAACATATTCTTTATGTAGTGTTAGTTTATGGTGTGGGCCAAAGTTTAGAAAGTATGTTTTTTACGCCGGTCTTAGTTGGGGACAAAATTGGTTTACATCCCGTTGCTGTAATCTTTGCAATTCTAGCAGGCGGACAATTATTTGGTTTTGTTGGCATTTTACTGGCATTACCGGTTGCTGCAGCGATTATGGTTTTGGTGCGTTATATGCGCGAAAGATATTTAAGCAGTGATTTTTATACAGAAGTCGCAGATGACAATGAAGAATTATTAGAGTAAGTCATGCAACAACAATTAACACTTTCGGTGCAGCTCGAAGACGAAGCAACCTTTGCTAATTATTTAGTGAGCGATCACAATCAAGCCTTATTGCATTGCCTACAACACCTAGATGATAATCAGCGTTTCATTTATTTATGGGGTGAGCAGGGGGTTGGTAAAACCCATTTATTACAGGCCATCTGTCATCAAGCGATGCTGCGTAACCAAACATCAAGTTACATTCCTCTTACAGAAAGTAAGCATATGCAGCCCGAGCTATTGCAAGGTATGCAGCATGTTCATTATCTTTGTTTGGATGATATTCAAGCAATAGCCTGTGATACGGCTTGGGAAGAAGCGCTATTTCATTTATATAATCTAATTCTTGCAACAGATAATTATTTAATTATTGCTGCTAATCATCATCCCACAAAATTAAATTTAAAATTAGCTGATCTGATCTCACGCTTAACTGCAGGATTAGCCTTCCAAATCAAACCACTCAGCGATGAAGATAAATTAACCGCCTTAATGTTACGTGCCAAAGCGCGCGGCTTAGTCTTACCCCAGGAAGTCGGTGAGTTTTTATTAAGACGTTGGTCACGCGATATGAATGCATTGTTTGAAGCGTTAGTGACCCTTGATCAAGCTTCTTGGCAAATGCAACGTAAATTAACCATTCCATTTATTAAAGAAATACTGGGGTTATAAATGTTAGTTTTTTACAAACCATTACAGGACGCAACACACCTGGTTGCCAATACACTTAAAAAATTACAAACAGCTTTCAAAGCAGCTGAAAAACTCACAATCTATGAATTATTTTTAATCGAAAGCGATCGTGCATTAAGCCAAGTTGATTTAGAAAAATTATCACAACTGATCCCAAACATAACACGCTATGATCACCAATTTTTGCAGCCGCATTGGATTGTAACCCCACGCCGCGGTACGATTTCTGCTTGGTCAAGCAAGGCCACGGATATTTTACAACACTGTCACTTAGAAAATATTCAACGCATCGAGCGCGGTTTAGTTTATGACATAACGGCCTCACAAAAAATCAGCGTGGCGTTGCAACAAGAGTTAGCAGAATATTTATATGATCCTATGACTGAATCATGTTTTTACAACCTGCAAGATCTTGAGAATCTATTTCAACATCATTCACCCGCTAAACTTACTAACATTGAGTTATTACAAGATGATTGCGCTTTACAACAAGCAAACGTGAAATTAGGTTTAGCCTTATCACACGATGAAATCGATTATCTCAATAATAGCTACCGTGATTTAAAGCGTAATCCCTCTGATGCCGAACTAATGATGTTTGCACAAGCCAATTCTGAACATTGCCGTCATAAAATTTTTAATGCACATTGGATCATTAACGGTGAGCCGCAACCCGATAGTTTGTTTGCCATGATTAAACATACCAAGCAACATTATAGCGAGAATATTCTCTCTGCCTATCACGATAATGCAGCGATTATTAATGGTGCACTTGCAACACGTTTTTATGCTAATCAACAGCAGTGCTATGTTAATGAAGAACAAGTCATGCCCATTCTCATGAAAGTCGAAACACATAATCATCCCACCGCGATTGCACCCTATCCGGGCGCCGCGACCGGCAGCGGTGGTGAAATTCGTGATGAAGCAGCGTGCGGGCGCGGCGGTTTGACTAAAGCGGGTTTAGTTGGTTTTGCCGTGTCGCATTTAAATTTACCCGATCTTAAAGCCGCTTGGGAATACGATTTTGGTAAACCGCCACACGTTAGTTCTGCGCTACAAATCATGTTAGAAGCGCCGATAGGTGCTGCAAGTTTTAATAATGAATTTGGTCGCCCTAATTTATGCGGGTATTTTCGTAGTTTTAATTTACAACATAATAATCAATCCTACGGCTACCATAAGCCAATTATGTTGGCGGGTGGCATGGGTAATATTCAATTACAAAATTGTGATAAAAAAACCGTCACCGCCGATTGCCTGATCATCGTCTTAGGCGGACCCGCGATGCAAATTGGGTTAGGTGGTGGTGCAGCATCTTCTTTAGCCAGTGGCCAAAGTGATAGGCAGTTAGATTTTTCTTCAGTGCAACGCAGCAATCCTGAAATGCAACGCCGTGCACAACAAGTGATCATATCGTGTGTTAATTTGGGTGATGCGAATCCGATTTTATCGATTCATGATGTGGGTGCCGGTGGATTATCGAATGCCATTCCAGAAATTTTGCAAGATAACAATTTAGGCGGTGTCATTGAATTACGCGCGATCCCGAATGCAGATTTAAGTATGAGCCCACTTGCAATTTGGTGTAACGAAGCACAAGAACGGTATGTCTTGGCGACGAAGCAAGAAAATATAGCGGTGATTGAAAAATTTGCCAAACGTGAACGTTGTCCTATTGCAGTGGTGGGTAAAACGCGCCATGAGCGCCAACTAACCGTTAGTGATCAGCAATTCAACAATCAAGCAGTTGATATTCCCATGTCATTATTATTCGGTAACACACCACCTATGCTGCGTGAGGTTAAAACGGTAACCAAGAATTTAACGGCATTTGATCATTCAGTGATTGATTTAACCAGTGCAATCAAAAATGTTTTACAGCACCCCAGTGTTGCCGATAAATCTTTTTTAATTACGATTGGTGATCGCAGCGTGGGTGGTTTAACGGTGCGCGATCAAATGGTAGGGCCTTGGCAAGTACCTGTGGCTGATGTTGCGGTTACCGCCAGTGATTTTGTAAAGGATACTGGGGAGGCGATGGCGTTAGGGGAGCGGCCACCGCTGGCATTAATTAATCCTGCTGCAAGCGTACGAATTGCGGTAGCAGAAGCGATCACTAATATTTTTGCGGCGAATATTGCGCAATTATCTGATATTAAATTATCTGCCAATTGGATGGCAGCGTGCGGTGATGATGACAATGATTTGGCATTATTTGAAGGTGTTAAAGCCGTATCGCAATTTTGCCAAGCGCTAAATATTGCGATTCCGGTGGGTAAAGATTCATTATCGATGCGCATGCAGTGGCAAGATGACAACGGCACACACAACGTGGTGTCACCCTTATCGCTCAATATTTCAGCCTTTGCGCCAGTTGCCAATATTCACAAAACCTTAACCCCGCAATTGCAGTGTTTAGATCAAGAAACGGTATTGGTATTAATCGATTTGTCATCAGGGCAGCAACGCTTGGGTGGTTCAATTTTTTTGCAATGTTACCAGCAACTCGGTCACGCGTGCCCGGATATTGCGAGCGAAAGTTTAATTAATTTTGCCAAGGCTATGATCGCTTTGCAGCAACAAAATTTAATTTTAGCCTATCATGATCGCAGTGATGGTGGCTTACTTGCAACGCTTGCTGAAATGGTATTTTGTTCGCATACGGGACTAAAGATTGATATCAGCGTGTTGGGGCATGATGCACTGGCGAGTTTGTTTAATGAAGAAATCGGGGTTGTACTGCAAGTTAAACAAAATCAATTAGCAGCGCTGCAAGCTATTTTAAAAGAAAATCATTTAAATCAAGTGGCACATGTGATCGCAAAACCTGCTACCGATCAACAATTCAGTATCAGATTACACGATCAAATTATTTACCAAGCCACCCGTATTGAGTTGCAACAAGTGTGGTCGCGTGTTAGCCAAAACATGCAATGCTTGCGTGATAATACGGTAATTGTGAAACAAGAAGCCCAGCGTTTAAGCGATGAAAACGATCGTGGCTTATATTTTAAGTATGATTTTAAAATAAAAGCGCCCGCTTTGATTAACAAAACCAGGCCCAAAGTGGCTATTCTGCGTGAACAAGGGGTGAATGGTCATGTGGAAATGGCGGCAGCTTTTGATTTAGCCGGTTTTAGCTGTGTTGATGTTCACATGCAAGATTTAATTAATGGTGATGCTAAGTTAGCCGATTTTTATGGTTTAGTGGCATGTGGTGGTTTTTCCTATGGTGATGTCTTAAATGCCGGTCGTGGTTGGGCAGCAACCATTTTATTTAATCAAAAACTACGGCAACAATTTCAGCAATTTTTTGCGCGTGAGAATACCTTTACGTTAGGTGTGTGCAATGGTTGCCAAATGTTAGCGTATTTAGGCGAGATTATTCCAGGTGCCACTCATTTTCCACGTTTTGTGAAGAATGATTCTCAGCAATTTGAATCACGATTAGTGATGGTGCAAATTGAAAAAAGTCCTTCATTATTTTTTAAAGATATGCATGGCGCGCAATTACCGATAGTGGTGGCGCACGGTGAGGGTAAAGTTAAATTTGAAAAACAGCTTGCGGATTTTGATAGCGTGAGTATGCGTTATATTGACTTGCAGGGGCATGCAACCACAACCTATCCTTATAATCCGAATGGTAGCCAAACAGGGATTACCGCGATAACTAGTCGTGATGGCCGGGTTTTAATTATGATGCCGCATCCTGAACGCGTGATTTTAAATCAGCAGTTTTCTTGGAGCGATCAAAGTGGGCGTTTTAGTCCATGGTTGAAAATGTTTTACAATGCACGCGCGTGGGTGGGGTGAGTGTGTACGTTAAAATTTACTGAGTAGTTACTTATGATCAAAAATAAAAATTCACTCTCAACCCGCAAAGCGGTGTTGATTTACATTATGGTAGCACTGTTCTTAGTATTTGAAATGGCGGTGCAAGTTTCACCGAGCGTCATGGCAGCCAGCTTAATGCGCGATCTTAACATGAGTGTATTGGCGCTGGGGATCATGTCAGGCGTTTATTTTTACACTTATACAGCCATGCAAATTCCATCAGGATTATTGTTTGATCGCTTTAACGCGAAGTTAATCATATTTTCTGCCTTAATGATATGCTCGATTGGTGCGGTTACGTTTATCTTTGCCAGTAATTTTTTTTTGGGCTGTCTTGCGCGCTTATTAATGGGCTTTGGATCGGCGTTTGCTTTTGTTTCGGTGCTAAGTGTTGCCGCTGATTTATTCGATAAGAAAAAGTTCGCACTGATTACCGGGATCACGCAAGCTTTAGCCGCCTTAGGCGCGATGGCAGGGCAATACCCAGTGAGTTTTGCGGTAACGCATTTTGGCTGGCGTACCACTATGTTCTTGCTTGCGTTATTTGGCTTTGTTTTGGCTTTAGTGATCTTAAAATATTTAAATTATAAAAAAGTAACCGTGAAAACTGTAATCGCAGCTAACTCATCGGTGACGACAAATATTATTAACGACATTAAAGTTATTATAAAAAATAAGCAAACTTGGTTTGTGGCTTTTTATGCTTGTTTACTGTGGGCGCCGATGTCTGGGTTTGCTTCATTATGGGGCGTACCTTTTTTTATGCATATTAATCATTTCAGTTTAAGCCATGCTGCATTTGCGATTTCACTGATGTGGTTAGGACTGGCTTTTGGCAGCACTGCCTTAGGTGTGCTCGCTAACTATTTTGATAAACGTGTCATTTTCTTATGGATCTCTGCGGCAATGGGCGCGATAGCATTTTTCATGATTTTAAAAGCACAGTTGCTA
Organism: uncultured Legionellales bacterium; assembly: GCA_964352905.1. Taxonomy (GTDB): domain Bacteria; phylum Pseudomonadota; class Gammaproteobacteria; order JAHCLG01; family JAHCLG01; genus CAYGTS01. Next base: position 9,360 of record CAYGTS010000056.1, read on the forward strand.
GGTTTCTGGTTGTATATTACATTATTTTTTGCGGGTGCAGCCTGTGCTGGGCAAGCATTGAGCTTCGCAGTGGTTCGTCATAATAATGATTATTCCGTAAAATCGACCGCAATTGCGTTTAACAATATGGCGGTAGTTATTTCAGGCGCAGTTTTTCAACCAGTTATGGGTGGTTTAATTCAATTTTTTCAACACCAAGGCCAGCAACAAGCGTATCGTGAAGGTTGTTATATTATTTTCGCAGCTTATTTTGTTGCTGTAGTACTGGCTGTATTTTTTATTCGTGAGAAAAATACAGAAGCTAATAAACTATGTTAAACTCACTATCTAAGCTCATGAAAATCAAGATAGTGACATGACCAATCAGACTGAACTTCATATAGTCACCTTTAACATGCATAAAGGCTTTGGTGCGACCAAAAAGCGTTTTAATTTGGCAGGGATGCGGCAAGCCTTGCGTGCACTTGATTGTGATGTGGTTTTCTTGCAAGAAGTGCAGGGCGAACACAGCTTGCACCAGCAAAAAATCGCCACCTGGCCTGAAGCATCGCAGTTTGATTATTTGGCCGATCAGCTCTGGCCACATGTGGCGTATGGTAAAAATGCCATTTATGACGCAGGTCATCACGGCAATGCCATCTTAAGCAAGCATCCTATTATTGATTGGGAAAACGTTAATCTTTCTGAGCGCAGTAATTTCAGCCGTAGTTTATTGCACGGCACGCTGCAGTTACCGCATTCCACTAGGAAATTACACACGATTTGTTTTCATTTTGGATTACGTGAAAAAGAACGGCAACGCCAAACTCAATTATTAAATGAGCATGTTTTGGCGAAAATTGATCCTGCTGATCCTTTAATTATTGCCGGTGATTCCAATGATTTAAAAAGGCGCCTACACCGTTACTTACATGCCGATTTAAATTTGCATGAGGCACATTTTAAAACCACTGGTGCTTTTGCGCGCACCTTTCCCGCCTTGTTTCCACTCTTAACACTCGATCGTGTTTATTATCGCGGGCTTGAACCGCTCGTGGTCAAATGTTTAAACGGTGCACCGTGGAATAAGCTCTCTGATCACTTACCCCTATACACCAGCTTTGCTATAACTAATTGATAATTAATATATTTTAATCTATACTAATTATAATTAGTAAAACAGCTTGTTTTTACTAATTATAATTAGTATAGTTATTAGCTATGAACCAAGATTTAAAACAAGCCCTACTCGAACAAAATAGCCATTGGGAAGGTACAGATTACTTACATCCTTTAAAACGGCGTCATGATAGTGCGACTATAAAAAAACTGGCACTGGAAGAAATTCAAATTATTACTGGGATCCGCCGCTCGGGTAAATCAACTCTGATGAAAACTTTAATTAATCATCTTAAAACAACACTGAGCGCGACCTCAATTTTGTATGTTAACTTTGATGATCCAAATTATACACTGATTTATCAAGATGCGAGTTTATTACGCCAGTTAATTACGACCGCAGAAAAGTTGACTAACTGCAAAATTGAATACATTTTTTTTGATGAAATTCAAAATGTCCTTAATTGGGAAAAGTATATTAAAAGCACCTATGATAGCAACCGTTTTAAAAAAATTGTGCTATCAGGTTCTAATGCTGATCTTTTAAATAGTGATTATGCCAACCTATTATCAGGGCGTTACATTGAATCACATATTTATCCGCTGTGTTTTGCCGAATTAATCATGAATAACAATATCAATAATTATCGAGAATTAATTCATAATAAAGCAAAGGCATTACAGCTTGTCGATTATATGATGCAATTCGGTGGTTTTCCGCGTATTTATTGCATCAAAGATAATGAGTTGCGGGTGCAGCTGTTGCAAAGCTACTATGAAACATTATTGTTAAAAGATTGTATTGCGAATAATAGCGTGCGCGATACGAAAACCTTAATGAACTTAGCCTATTATTTGCTTAGTAATATTGGTGGTTTATATTCATACAATAGTTTAAGTAAAGTACAGGAGAGTAATGAAAACACGATTAAGGATTTTATCCAATTATTTCAAAATGCTTATTTTATTCATGAGATAAAAAATTTTTCTTACTCACTTAAAGCACAAGCTAAAGCGAACAAAAAACCGTATGCGCTTGATAATGGTATTATCACTGCCATTAATTTTAAATTTAGTCAAAACTCAGGTAAATTATTTGAAAATCTCGTTTTTAGTGAACTGCGCAAAGCCCATGAGAATGAAATTTTTTATTATAATACCAATAAAGAATGTGATTTTATTTTACATACTCCTCAAAATCTACAAGCTATTCAAGTTTGTTATGATTTAACACCGGCTAATCGTGATAGGGAATTGCAAGGTTTAAACGTAGCAATGCAAAGTTTAACTATTTCTAAAGGGCTATTAATAACCTATGATCATGCGGAAAAGATTTCTGAACACATAGAAATCATTCCTTTTTGGCAATATTTTAGCGGGCTTATGCCTTAAACGTCTTCGGTAACTTCCAACAAGCGAGATAATTTTTTTCCAGTAAATCAGTTTCTAGGGCAAACTTGCTAGGCTGCCATGCTGCGTAAGACTCAAACATAAACGCTAAGGTATTCGCATAATATTCCGGTTTTAACTCGGCGCTAATGGCTTTTTGATAAGATTGGCTATCTGGACCGTGCGCACTCATGCAATTATGTAAACTGCCACCACCCGCTACAAAACCTTTTTCGGCTTGCGCATCTTTGGCATCATAACTGCCTTTAATCAAGCCCATATATTCACTCATAACATTACGGTGAAAATAGGGCAAGCGCATGGTGTGTTGCATGGTTAGCCAACGTTCTGGGAAAATCACAAAATCAACATTGGCGTAACCATGGGTAGTTGAAGGTGAGGATAATACGGTAAAAATTGATGGATCGGGATGATCAACACTCACCGAGTTAATCACTGTAAATAACGACAAGTCATATTTATACGGATAATAATTACCATGCCACGCCACCACATTTAATGGCGAATGATCAAGCGACGCTTGCCACAGTTTGCCTTGAAATTTCGTTAATAAAAGATAATCACCCGATTTGTCTTCGTACGCCGCCACAGGCGCTTGAAAATGACGTTCTTGCGCTAAACAATTCGGTCCAACAATACTCAGATCAGGCAGCGTAAAAGGCATGCCAAAATTTTCACAAATATACCCACGCGCATAATCAGATAAAATATCCACTTGAAATTTCACGCCGCGCGGGATCACTAACATTTCACCGGGGATTAGTGTTAAATGACCAAATTCTGTTTTAAACAAACACTCACCGGTTTGCGCTACAATTAATAATTCACCATCAGCATTATAAAAAAAACGGTTTTGCATATTTTTATTAGCAGCATAAAGATGAATCGCAGCACCTTGATGCTGACTCACATCACCATGACCTAACCACGTAATCCAACCATCAATAAAATCGGTAGCCGTTTTCGGCACAGGTAAGGGTTGCCAACGCATTTGATTAGGAGGCGTTTGCGTCGCAAAGGGAGGTGAAAGCAAGTATGGATTAGCCGGATAAGGATTAAAATCAGTGTGATTAACGGAAGGTAAAATCCGATACAACCAACTACGCAAGTTAAACTTACGCGCAGCGGTAAAAGCCGCCCCACTTAATTGTTCCGCATACAATCCAAACGGCACGTGTTGCGGATTATTTTGATTTTTCGGTAGCGCGCCTACAAGCGCTTCCTGTGATAAATAATTAGCAAACCCACTACAATGCAATGCTTCACTCATTCAATAATTCCTAAAACTAAATTAGTTACGTAAAAACTATAACACGCCCTGAACCATCCAGGCCAGCCCTAGTTGGCTCACTTTGAACCCGCCAGGGCAGGCCTAATGGGTTCATTTGAAATGTTTAATTTCGTGGCGACAAAGACAATTCGATGCTTTATAATCACTTTTTTTATTCACTGTAAGTAGATGTAAAGACTATGAGTTGGTTTGAAAAATTATTACCGTCTAAAATCCGTACCACTGCTGCTAAGAAAAAAGGGGTACCGGAAGGTTTATGGGAAAAGTGCTCTGTTTGTGATGCTGTGCTTTATCGAGCGGAAGTGGAGCGCAACCTCGATGTTTGCCCAAAATGCGGCTACCACATGTATATTAGTGCACGGATGCGCTTGAATTATTTCTTAGATGCCGATAGTACTCAAGAAATTGCCGCAGATCTGGCGCCAATTGATTACTTGAAGTTTCGTGATTTAAAAAAATACAAGGATAGACTCGCCAGTGCACAACGCAAAACCGGCGAAAAAGATGCATTGGTGGCAATGCAGGGTACCTTGCATCAAAAACCGATTGTTGTGTGTGCCTTTGAGTATCATTTCATTGGTGGTTCCATGGGGGCTGTGGTGGGTGAAAAATTTGTGCATGCAGTTAGTATTGCCGCTGAAAAGAAAATCCCTTTAGTCTGTTTTTCTGCCAGTGGTGGTGCGCGCATGCAAGAAGCGATTATTTCATTGATGCAAATGTCAAAAACGGCGGCTGCATTAAATCAATTAAATCGTTTAGGTATTCCCTTTATTTCTGTGCTGACCGATCCAACCATGGGCGGTGTTTCGGCAAGTTTGGCCATGTTGGGCGATATTATTATTGCCGAACCACGCGCTTTAATTGGTTTTGCAGGCCCCCGTGTGATTCAACAAATTGTACGTGAAACGTTGCCTGAAGGTTTTCAGCGCAGTGAGTTTCTTTTAGAGCACGGCGCTATTGATCTGATCATTGATCGCCGCAAATTGCGTGACAAAATTGCAGGTATTTTGGCAAAATTAACGGCGCATCACCAAGATCATGTTGTTGTATGATGTAGCCGGTTGGTTAAATTATATCGAGTTGCACTTTCAATCAGGAAAGCCGCGTGAGCTGCAACAGGTTATCAACTTAGCGCAGCAACTGAATTGCCAAGCGTTTGATAGTACCGTGATCACAGTAACGGGTACCAACGGCAAAGGTTCGGTATGCCGTGCGCTTGAAGCGTTGTTACTTGCTAATCACAAAAAGGTTGCGGTTTATACCTCTCCTCATCTGATTCGCTTTAACGAACGTATTCGTATTAATGGCCATCCTGCTAGTGATCAAGCGCTCATTCACGCTTTTACCACGATTATGAATCATCAACCGGCTGCTGATTTATCGTACTTTGATATTATCACGCTGGCCGCATTGCTCATTTTTAAACAGCAAGCTTTGGATGTGATTATTTTAGAAGTTGGGGTTGGTGGGCGGTTAGATGCATGCAATATTGTTGATAATGATATTTCTGTGATCACGAATATTGCTTTGGATCACCAACAATGGTTAGGCCCTGATCGTGATGCTATTGCGAAAGAAAAAGCGGCCATTATGCGCGCTGGCAAGGTGGTGGTCGTAGGTGATGAAGATCCACCTGCTGTGATTGCGCAATATGCGCAGCAGTTAGGCGTTGCTTTATATCGCGTAAAACAAGACTTTGATTATCATATTACAGCTTCGCATTGGAGTTGGATCACGCCTGATAAAGCGTATTCTGATTTACCGTTATCGCAATTAGCAACGAGTAATCTTGCAATCACGTTAATGGTGTGGCAACACTTAAAAACAAAAGTAACCCTAAGCGATGATGTTATCAAAACGGTATTTGCGCAATTGGCGTTAGCAGGTCGTTGCGAATTCCGTGATTTTCCGTGTAATCTTTTATTAGATGTTGCACATAATCCAGCAGCGTGTCATCATTTAAGCCAACAGTTAAAAACGTATCAAAAAAAATACCGATTAATTGCATTGGTTGCGATGGCGAGTGATAAAGATCATGCGCAATGTTTTAAGCCTTTCCTCGCGCAAATCGATGCTTGGCACGTGTGTGAATTTACCCACCCACGTGTCACAAAAAGCACACAATTGCTTAATGTATTACGTGCGTTAAATGTTAACGCGGTGACAAAACACCAATCGGTGCAACAAGCCTTAGCACAATTACTGCAAGAGGTGCGCGAAAATGATTTAATCGTGGTGTTTGGATCATTTTATTTACTAGCAGAAGTGTTAATCATGATTGATGGTAACTATTCAGCCTGTAGATGGGAACGCCCATATTTGGGCTAAAAACGGCGAAAATCTTTTATCGA
>CAYGTS010000057.1:0-15492 GCA_964352905.1 uncultured Legionellales bacterium
TAATGTGAGATTGCCCAAATATGGCTGTTCCTCGCTACACCGGGAATTGCTGACTGTTGAACCTTGTACTAACGACTTATACATTCAATATCCCCCCTTGCACTTCAATCAGCGTTTAGCCACAATAACCGCAACACCTTGTTTAATGGAATCATTATGCACACAGACACAGTTTACGATTTAGCAATTATTGGTGGTGGTGTTAATGGCTGCGGCATTGCCAATGATGCCAGTCAACGTGGTTTAAACGTTTTCTTGTGCGAACAACATGATTTAGCCAGTGGTACGTCTTCTGCCAGCACTAAATTAATTCACGGTGGGTTGCGTTATTTAGAGCAATTTGAATTCCGGCTTGTGCGCAAGGCGCTTAAAGAGCGTGAAATTTTATTAAACAATGCGCCACATATTATTCAACCTTTAGATTTTGTGTTACCGCATGCCAAACATTTGCGCCCGATTTGGATAATTCGTTTAGGCTTATTTCTTTACGATCATTTGGCTAAACATCGTAAACTCGTTAATAGCAAATTTTTAAAATTAGCCAATACGCTTTATGGTAAGCCCTTGCAGTCACAGTATCGCAACGGTTTTCGTTATGCCGATTGTTGGGTGGATGATGCCAGACTTGTCGTTTTAAATGCGATTGCCGCGCGTGAAAACGGTGCGATCATTGCCACGCGGCATAAGGTCATTAAGGTGGATAAACATCCTACGCATTGGCTGCTAACTATTCAAAATCAATTAACGCATCATCATTATACTATCAAGGCAAAAGTATTAATCAATGCCAGTGGCCCATGGGTTAACCAGGTTAACGATAGTATTATTAAGCAACCCGCCGCACATCACACCTTGTTGTCGCAGGGCAGTCACATTATTGTTAAAAAATGTTTTGCAGGTGAACATGCGTATATTTTCCAGAATCACGATCAGCGTATTGTTTTCGCCATTCCGTACGAGAATAATTTCACCTTAATTGGCACCACCGATAACAATTATATCGGCGATCCAAGTAATGCCACAGTTTCATCACACGAAGTTGATTATTTATTAGAGAGTGTTAATCACTATTTTAATTTTTCTTTAAACTCTAACGATGTGTTACATACTTATACTGGTGTAAGACCATTATTATTACAGAAAAATAAAAGTTTATCTGAAGTCACGCGCGATTACAGTTTAGATTTAAGCCCTGATACACCGGCATTATTAACGATCTACGGCGGAAAAATTACCACCTATCGCATTTTAGCCGAAGAAGTACTAACAAAATTGAAAAAGATTTTCCCCAAACTAGCGGCTGGAAAAACAGCTAAAACGGCTTTACCTGGCGGTGATTTTGAAAATCTTACTCACTTTATCAAAAGCGTAACTCAGCAATATCCTTGGTTACCCGCTTCGCTTTGCCAACACTACGTTAAAACCTTTGGTACACGTACTCATCGCGTATTAAAAAATTGCCAATCGCTAAACGATCTTGGCATTCATTTTGGCCAGAACGTTTATCAAAAAGAAATTGATTATTATTGCCAGCATGAGTGGGCACAAACCAGCGAAGATATACTGTGGCGACGCAGTAAGTTGGGTTTGCATTGTAATGCCAAGACGATTGCTAACATTCAGGACTATTTAATTCGTTAATAGCAGGGCCACTTCAACATCGATTGGTAGCACCTCTTACTGCCTGATAAATGTAAGCTGTCAGATCAAGCTGTGACTTTTACATGCGTAATACAGGTGATTTTTTGGTTTTGTAACAGAGCTTCATTTGAGCTATGAACAAAGACATGATTATCGGTTTATTGCATTGTATAGTTATGGAGTTGCTATCGTTAACAATAACCTTACCTAACAGCAAACTGTTTTTTTGTTTTTTAATATGATCCATTAATAACTGCTTTTCATTTTGGTTTTTAAAAATGATTTTATATTGTTGCATAGGTTGTTCAGTATATTCAGCGCGGGCAACAACTGCCTCTCCTTCGGTATTATTTATTTGCAATAGAGTTTGTAGCGTTTTATTGCTTGCATCATTTGGCTTTTGCTGCTTACTTTCCTCTAATTCTTTTGAGTGTTGCTTGTTATTAATTATCCCAACCCAACTCAGTAACCCGCGTAACTTCGCCTGGTTGGCTTCTGGATTTTTTATAACAATGATAGGCTGTTCACTCTCTAGCCAGAACATGCAATCACTAGGTAGTAAGCTTGATACATGTAAAAGTCGATTGAGTTCTTCCCTGTGCTTTAGGTGAATGTAAACCTTTATTTCACTTTCTTCATTTAATATTTTTTCTATCACATCTGTGCACTGTAACAATTTGCGCACAGCTAAAGCAACATCATCTTCAGCTAAAACATCATCATCTTCAGCTGAAGGTGTGAAGAAAGTTAAACCCTGTTGTGTTTTATTCCACGCTTCTCTTTGTTGCCATCTAAGCTGATCCTCTTCAGCTTGTGCATCCTGCCTTGCTTGCATTCTTTTGTCTCTTTCCTTTTGCCATTCTTGCTCTTCTCTTTTTTGCCGTTCTCGCTCTTCTCTCTGTTTTTCTTCTCGCTCTTTTCTTGATTGAAGTAAAATACTTGGAAGAACAATTTTTTTAAAATCATCTAGCCGCATATTTAAATATAACTTTTTCTCTAATTGCGGATTGCTTGCATCATAAGCGATCCCATCTTCGTCACATAGAGTAGCATTAAGCATAGGATACTGCTGATTCAATATTGCGCTAATATTTGTTAATTGTTCCACACTACAAGCTTCGAATGTAATAGAAAGTATTCGGGGTAAATTATCTATGAGCCTAAAACTAGTCTGTGTAGAAGGGTTGGAAATATTTAAGGCATTATTTTTGTTAAGAAACTTAATGTGATTTAAAATTAACTGTGGTGGAGTGAGAAGTGGTAAATTACATTGCTTTAACTGTTGCTCTAACCAGAATTTAAATATATCCATTTTCTCAGGATAATACAACTTTTCCAGCCTTACCAGTTTTTCCAATTCTTCTGTAATAGTGTTAGCTACTTCTGTTGTAATTTCAGGAAGTGTTGTGTGTAAAAAATAGTTTATATCTAATTTCAAATATACCATTCCATCGTCATCGAAAGCTATATCTGGATTAAATTCAGGATGAGCTCTTGCTATTGCACATTTTATTTCTACCAAATGACTTCTAGAAAGTTTTGGATAAAAAATAGAAAGCCTTTTTGGAGATCCTACTAAATCATAACTGGCACTATAAAGATCTTCGTGTGCTAATGGCTGCTTTTGTAATGATCTTGCAAAGCAAAGAACGGTAGCAGCAACTGCTCTTCTTGGGTGGTTACGGATAGAAAAATTATTAGGTTGATTTAATATGCCTGCTACAACAGTATTTAATTTTTCTTCCGTTACTACCAAAGATTTTCTATAAGCCTTTTTAGATGGGTTACTCATAAAAGAAACTAAAGCTAGAAAAGTTTCAACTTCATATAAACAAGTTTCTTCTTCAGTTATAGCTAAATTAAATTCTGATTTAACAAGAGTAGCAATTTTTTTTAAATCAAGAGGCGTGGTAGTCTTAGCAAGACAGTATGCAATTTTCTGGTATAGTATTCCTTTGGGGCAATCAGTGTTCACAGTGTTAGATTCAATCGTTTTATGAAGTTCAATAATTCGCAAAGCAACATCTTTTTCTCTAGAATGAGTGAGATCGCCATCTTCGTAACGTCTTTTAATAACCTCTTCTAGCTTCTGCTGTATGGTGAGTACTGTTAGTTTAATAGGGTGGCCTAGCCGTTCGAGATGCGCTTCAACTTCCTTTAGCTCTGCTTCTGTCCACATGGGTTTTATTGCTTCAGAATACTCGCGTTTATGGAAACGACAAATTTCTACGCAAAAATATAGTGCATGTGGATTTCTAAGCATAATAGATTGATGAAGGAGGCTTCCTGCTTTTCTTTGATTTTCTACCGTTGGCCTCTCAAGTAACTTGTGGGCTCTATGCAACATAGCTCCTGAATGGCCATAATCAATAGCTGAATCGATAGATTGCTGTTCGATAAAATTTTCTAAGTGACGCTTGACTTCATTTTGTAGCTCTCTTTCATTTTCTATATTCTTTATATTACTCAGATACTTTCGCGTTTTTATTGGGATTTCTATGCGTGCTACCCCTTCCTCCAAAGTCACTGATGGATTTAACATTACAGCGAGTGTGTTCAATACTAATGTGGTAGCATTAGTAATATTCATTTCCTCCTCAGAGAGAGTGGTAATGTCTTCAATTTGAGCAAAGATCGCTTCTTCTCCAAGGCAGCCCTGCAAAGTTCTATTGATATAAGCAGCTAGCATTTCAAACTCTTTTTTACTGCAATCACCTGCAAGATCTTTACCAAATACATTTAATTTTTTCAAAATACGTTTTGCTGCAGATATTCGCGTGGGTCCTAAACGTTCAAATATTGAACCTGGCCCCATATCCACTAACTTATCAGGTAATTTTGAGCGAGCTTCGGTAGCAAGTATAGTAGCCTTTTTAGGATCTTTTATGATACTCCCAGGTTGATAACCTTTTCGGCTGTCATGGAATGATGCCAGTAATTGAAGCCCTTCTGGGGAGTTACACTTTACCGATTCTTCTAATAAACGCCGCACTAATATCCCAGTACTTGTTGGGATAAAAATTTCCACAAGGTTTTTAGCAGCAATGTTCTGCCAAGCATCGTATATTATATTACGTTGCTTTTGAGTAAAACTCATGTCTCTAAGCTTAGAAGGTTGATTTATTTTATCTTTTATTTCAGAAAATATTCCACTGGTAATAATTTCTTTCTCATGTAGGTCTTGCAATCCTCTTACTAAGGCATTTTTAAGCTCTATATCTTCAGCATTAAATGGTAGTTCTTTGCACAAGGGGTTGTCACTATACATCATATTGAATACAAAAGATTCATATGCAGCAGAATCAGAGAGGTTAGTTGTGACTTTAGTTCTATCGATAAAATGCAATCTTTCCTTGCATTCACGCTCACTTTCTTCGACTAACCCCTTGATTATGCTGCCTTCTTCAGCAGATAATTCAAACTTGCCTTGGTAACGGTAAAGAAGAGAGGCAAGATTGAAATAAGCTAAACCTTGTCGTCTTTTTAGCTCCTCGTCCTCTTGAGGAGGAATATTTAGTATGTTTAAGTATATATTAGCAGCCTGTTGCAGCTCGCCTTTTTCAACAAGCAATACAGCTCGGGTAAAATCAGCATAAGGGTGTTGTAAGTTGTTTAATTTCCTTACTATCTCATCCATTTCTTTAGATGTATTTTCAGCTTCTTTTTTAGTTTCAAATTCTGAAGTTGTTGGTGTAGATAATGCATTTGCATCAAGACCTACCCGCATTCTTGCGATTTGACTCAATATAACAAGGAATTTGGAGTCTTCAATCGAGCACTTTGATTGATATTCTGTGATTAGCTTACTAGTAGCTGTTGGATTAGCACGATATGCCAGTTGTAATAATCTTGTTATATAAAGCACACTACTGTATTTTGTAAAATGACCAGCGTTGGAGAAAATATCCAGTAAATTCTTTAAGGCCGTTGTTTGTGTTTCAAATAAGTCTGTTCCGGGTAATGATCGAAGCATGCTTAATATTCTAGGTGGTAAACCATTCATAATAATAGAACGTCCTCATTTTAATTTTTTATCGGGCTTGATTATAAAACCCCCGCTTGTGTTTATTTTAAACAGGAGCGGGAAGCTTGTAAATATGTGGACAAGTGCTTCGCACCAGACAGCACCCTTCGGGACGTGTGCCTAAGCTGATGGAAAACACTGTGTGTTTACCACAACTTACACACACTCGCTGTCTTCTCGACCACACACCCACAGGCATAACTGCAATTATTTTTTTAATTGTAACTATTCAGTAAATCTGAACGTTCTGGTAATTATAAATCTAAAAGGGATGAGCAGATACCAATATAAAATTGCTTTAACCGAATGAATGCAGTGAGCAACACCAGTGTGGAAAATAAATAAGCTGACATCAAAAAGTAGCTAGAAAATAGTAGCATCAATGCAAAAAAGATAAACGCTTCAAAGCGCTCGATTAATCCTGAGCTATAGTGAAACCCTTTTTGGCTCTGATTTTCGGTAAAAACACCTACCACTAAAAAACTAGTGACACAGAGTAATACGCTCGCTAACATGATCAAACATGCCAACCCACGATGGGTAGGATCTAACAAATAAAGTCCGATAATAATACTGCTTTCAACTAAACGATCACTGGAAATATCCAGTGCACTACCAAAGGGTGTGGTATGGTGAGAAAGTCTCGCCAGCGTGCCATCCAGCGTATCAAGATAACCTGATAGTACTAATAAAAACAGTGCAACGCCTATATTATGATAATAGAGTGCAGGCATGATAGCTAAACCAACTAAGCCCGACAAAACGGTTATGGTATTGGCTGAGATCCGCTTATTGAGTTGCTTTGCTACTGGCTCAACCAAGAATTGCTGATAATTTGGCCTGAGATACTGTTCTATCATATGACTCTACCCTAACCATAACAAAAAACGCACCAAACGGCGTGTTCGCTCTGAAAATAAGCTTGGCGTATAAAACGCACCTGCTACCCGCTTACTAATTTCACTGAGCGTTGGGTAAGGCACAATCACGTCAGTGAAACTACGCAACGTTTTCTTTTCTCGAATTGCCATTACCCATGGCAAGATAAGCTCACCCGCATGTTCGCCAACGATAGTGACACCTAAAATCCGTGCTTTTTGATCCGTCATGATTTTTATTTTTCCTTGCGTGATATGCTCAGCTTGTGCGCGATCGTTTTCAGAAAAAAGACTCTCAATGATTTTAACCTGCGGATCATTTTCTACATCTTTTTGAGTTAATCCTACATGTGCAATTTCTGGATCGGTATACGTTACCCACGGGACAGCACGATAATTTATTTTGGCTGGCAAACGAAATAGTGCATTTTTAATGATAATCCCTGCGTGATAATTTGCTACATGCGTAAATTGATAGCCACCAATGACATCACCTATCGCATAAATTTTTTTAGCACTCGTACGTAAGCGGCTATCCACCTGAATGCCCTTTTCATCATAAGTAATCCCGGCTGCTTTTAAATTTAATGCCGTAACATTGGGGCGCCGCCCAGTTGCGACAAAAAGATGACTGCCGCTAAGAGTTTGAGTTTGTCCCTTTACATCCAATACCACCGAAGTACGTTGTTCGGAGGATGTAACTTGTTTAATACGCACTTGTTCAAAATAGCCAATACCGATCTGATCAAATTGGGCTTTAATAATCGCAACACAATCAGGATCATCTTTGGGCAGCAAGGTAGCGTTATCAATTATCGTTACTTGACTGCCCAGCATTGCAAATGCTTGTGCTATTTCACAACCAATTGGACCACCGCCAATCACGATTAAATGTTCAGGTTGATCTGCCAAATCAAAAATCGTTTCATTGGTTAAATACGGCACTTCGGCAAGTCCAGGAATAGGAGGAATAAACGGCATCGATCCCGTTGCAATAACAAAGCGTTTTGCTCGAATATGATTATCACCCGCTATCACGGTAGTAGCATCAAGAAATTTCCCCGTGTCCGCAATCACGTTAACACCCAGTAATTCGAAGCGCTCAACAGAGTCGTGTACCGCAATGGTGTTAATCACCGTTTTTACATGTTGCATGACTTGTTGAAAATGAACTGGCTGTTGTGGCGGACTCACTCCAAAATGTTTAGCATGATTGGAATGGTAATAGGCTTTTGCAGCAGCTAATAGCGATTTGGATGGGACACATCCATAGTTTAAGCAATCGCCACCCATTTTGCCGGATTCAACAAGCACAACACGCGCTCCAAGTTGCGCGGCACCAGCCGCAACACTCAGGCCACCTGCGCCACCCCCAATAATCGCTAAGTCCGTTTCTATTTTATTGATCACGAGGTTTTTTCCTTAACCGTTTATAAAAGATAGGAATTAATGAAAGCAATGCTAAACCTATTAATGGTAGTAACACCGGCAACTCAAAAATAATACCCAAATTCGGAGATTGGCCACTATCAAAAATGTGGCCTAAACCATTACCCACCATGACATAAACAAACGATCCCGGAATGATGCCGAAAAACGTAGCTACAATAAAAGTGATTTTATTGATATTTAATAGCGCGGGAACGATGTTTACAACCCAAAATGGAAATAAGGGCACTAAGCGTAATATTAATAAATACTGTAATGCATTTTGCTGAAAGCCTCGTTGCATTTTGCTGATCCAGCGCCCCATTTTTTTTGCAAACCAGTCACCGAGGGCGTTTTGCACGATGAGGAAAAGTAAACTTGCACCTAAAGTCGCACTAAAAATCACATAAAGCGTGCCCATCCATAAGCCAAATAAAAAACCACCCGCTAAGGTTAAAAATACCGCACCCGGTACAGATAAAGCGACTGCTACGGTGTAGATCCCGATATAAGCTAACACCATTAATAAATAATGTTGCTGTGTCCAAGCGAGTAAAAGATGGCGATGGGTTTTTAGCGCTTCAAAACTTAAATAGGTATTTAATCGAAAATAAAATACTGCAAAAATAGCGATAGCAATAAAAAAAATAGGTAAAAATCGAGTAATGTGTTTTCTCATTTGGCTTCCCTATTCGTGAGACTAGCTAAATACTGCACGTAATTATTCAGTAAATGTATCTGCTCACCCCCCTTTAGCCCAAGGATGAGCGTTCCCTGCCACGGAGTGAGTAGTTACCAGTAAATTTAACTGTGAATCTACCAAGAATGTTCAGATTTGACAAACAACTACGAAAATATTTTTGAGAAAGCACAGTTTATGTATTATAAATTAGCATTTCGATAAAAGATTTTCAGTGAGTATTACTTACAAACAATAATTGAGCAATCTAATTAACTTATGTCATAATGTGGCAGGGTACTACGCCCGTCTTTTTTAAGGTTATCTCATGTCAAAACGTATGACAATCATGCTCATTGCGCTTGCTATTGTGTTCGGCGGGATTGTGCTGTGGAATATTATTCGCAGCAACATGATTGCCAAATTTTTAGCAAATATGAAAACGCCACCTGTAGCCATTTCCGCTTCAATCGCTAAAACGGTTAAATGGCAAGATCGCATTGCGGCAGTCGGTTCACTGGTAGCCGTGAATGGCGTTGATGTTACCTCACAAGTCAGCGGTGAAGTAGTTAAAATTTATTTCACATCCGGTAAAATGGTTGAAAAAAACCAACCACTGCTACAGTTAGATGATAACGTTGATCAACAAACCTTAAAAAGCCAAGAAGCACAGTTAGAACTCGATAAAATTAATTACGCGCGCATGAAAACCCTAGTCGCCAAACAATCCGCTGCAAAATCCGATTTTGATAAAGCTGCATCCGAATTAAAACAAGCCCAAGCCGATGTTGATAAAACCCAAGTGCAAATTTCCTATAAAAATATTAAAGCGCCTTTTTCCGGTAAAATTGGTATTCGCAAAGTTAACCTAGGACAATACATTAACCCGGGTGAAGCAATTGTTAGCTTGCAATCCATTAATCCCATGTATGTGGATTTTAATTTGCCCGAACAGGCCTTAAGTCAACTGAAAGTGGGCCTAAAAGTTGCCGTTACAGTTGATACTTTTCCTGGTAAAACCTTCGATGGAAAAATCACGGCCATTAATTCCAACGTTAACCAGGCCACTCGAAATATTTTGGTCCGCGCCGGTGTAAAAAATGATCATGGTTTACTTGTGCCCGGTATGTTTGCCAATGTGAATGTCTTATTACCAGAACATTTAGATGTGGTCGTCGTTCCAGTCACGGCGGTTACGTTTAGTCTTTATGGTGATTCTGTTTTTGTGATCCATCCTGCAAAAACGAGTGATAATCAAAAAGCAGTAACAACTAAAAAAACCGATGACAGCAAAACCAATGCCCCACCATTAACCGTAAAACGCGAATATGTGCAAACTGGGCAACAGCGTAATAATTTAGTGGTTATTACACAAGGAATAAAAGCCGGTGACAAAGTGGTTACATCCGGGCAATTAAAATTGGTTGATGGCACCAATGTGATTATTAACAATACAGTGAACCCAGAGACAATTAAATCGAATGAAACGCTTTACTGATCTTTATATACAACGCCCCGTTTTAGCTTCGGTTATTAGCCTATTAATTTTATTATTTGGCATGAAATCGATTTTCACACTCACCGTGCGCCAATTTCCTGAAGTCAAAAATACGGTTATCCAAGTGACAACCGCTTATCCTGGTGCCAATGCTGATTTAATTCAAGGGTTCATCACCACCATTTTACAAAAATCGATCGCAAGTTCAGGCGGCTTAGATTATCTCACCGCCACCAGTACCCAAGGCCTTAGCACCATTGATGCGCATATACGACTGAACTTTGATCCTGATAGTGCCTTTGTTGATGTCATGAGTAAAGTTGCGGAAGTGGAAGGCCAATTACCGACTGAATCGGAATCACCTGTGATAGTGAAACAAACTGGCTCACAAATTTCACTCATGTATATTAGTTTCGCTAGCGATAAAATGACACCGAACCAAATCACGGATTATATTTCGCGTGTCGTGCAACCCAAACTGGAAACGGTTGCTGGTGTTGCCAATGCACAAATTTTAGGGGGCAATGTCTTTGCGATGCGGGTTTGGCTAAATCCCGTGCGCATGGCAGCCTTGCAAATCACGCCAACCGATGTAACCAATGCCCTACTCAACAATAATTATCAATCAGCAGCTGGTAGCACCAAGGGTGAATTAATTGCCTATAATTTAAATGCCAAAACCAATACCGCAACAGAAAAAGAGTTTCAACAAATTGTGGTTAAAGAACGCAACAATACCTTAATTCGTTTAAAAGATATTGCAACAGTTCAATTAGGCTCGGAAAGCTATGACTCTAACGTTAAATTTAATGGTAAAAAAGCAGTTTTCGTGGGTATTAATGGTTCACCTACAGCTAATCCATTAACCGTGATCACCGAAATTCGCAATTTATTACCCGAAATTCAAAAGGCCTTCCCGCCCTCACTCAGCATGAAAGTAGTTTATGATGCCACCGTTTATATTCGTAGCTCGATCAAAGAAGTGTTAAAAACCATTGTGGAAGCCTCTATTATCGTGATTATTGTGATCTTTTTATTTTTAGGATCACTACGCTCGGTGCTGATTCCAATTGTAACCATTCCACTCTCGCTGATCGGTGTTTGTACCTTCATGCTATTCTTGGGTTACTCGATTAACTTGTTAACGTTGTTGGCCATGGTCTTAGCAATTGGCATGGTAGTTGATGATGCGATCGTGGTAGTGGAAAATATTTATCGCCACATTGAAGAAGGACAAACACCGTTTGATGCAGCAATTACCGGTGCACGTGAAATTGCCACGCCTGTGATTTCGATGACAATCACACTGGCGGCGGTGTATGCGCCGATCGGGTTTATGGGTGGCTTAACCGGCGCTCTCTTTAAAGAATTTGCCTTTACCTTAGCAAGCTCGGTAATCATTTCAGGGATTGTCGCACTCACCTTATCACCCATGATGTGTTCCAAGCTGCTCAATGCGAATATCACACAAAATAAATTCGTGCATTTTATCGATACTCAATTTAATAATTTAAAAGATCGCTATCAAAAAGTATTGCACTATACGCTGGTCAATCGCAGCATGATCTTAGTCTTAGCAATTGTAGTCTTAGCAAGCATTGGTTATTTATATACCCATACCCAAAGTGAGTTAGCACCAGAAGAAGATCAAAGCGTTTTATTCATGATGGGTAACGCGCCAGAATATGCCAACATTGATTATGTCTCTTCTTTTAGCCAGGAATTTAATAAAATTTTTGAAAGCTTTCCGGAAACCCAAGATTATTTCGTGGTAAATGGTTCAGGACCTGTTAATGCGCTCATGTCCGGTTTAATTTTAAAACCGTGGGATGATCGCACCCGTACTCAGCAGCAACTGCAACCGTTAGTGCAACAACAAGTCGCTCAAGTTGCAGGCTTACAAACCGTCGTCTTCCCATTACCCTCATTACCCACGGGTAATTCTGGGCCACCAATCCAATTTGTGGTGACCACCACCAGTAGTTATGAATTATTATTTCAAACCATGCAAGAAATTTTGAAAAAAGCTAAAGCCAGCCACCGCTTTATTTATTTAGATAGCTCACTCAAATTTAATAAACCGCAACTTGATGTTGATATCGATCGCGCTAAAGCAGCCGATATGGGCATTAACATGGCACAAATTGGAACGTCATTGGCAACCCTACTCGGTGGCAATTATGTTAATCGTTTTAATCTTTATGGCCAAAGTTATAAAGTCATTCCATTGCTCGCGCGTAATTTTCGCGAATATCCGCAACAATTAAATAATCTTTATATTAATAATGCCAAAGGCGACATGATCCCCTTATCAACCATTGTGAATTTGAAAATGACGGTGCAACCGAATAGTTTAACCACTTTCCAACAATTAAATTCGGCAACTGTATCAGCCGTACCGATGCCAGGACAAACCATAGGACAAGCGATTAGCTACTTAAAGCAGTTGGCAGATGATACACTTCCTAAAGGCATGACTTACGATTTTGCCGGCGAATCACGTTCCTACGTACAAGAAGGCAATACCTTGGTGTTCACGTTTATCTTTGCTTTAATCACTATCTTTTTAGTGTTAAGTGCACAGTTTGAAAGTTTTCGTGATCCGTTTATTGTTTTAATCAGTGTGCCAATGTCGATTTGCGGCGCACTCATTTTCTTAAATTTAGGCTTTGCTACGATTAATATTTATACCCAAATTGGTTTGATTACCTTAATTGGTTTAATCAGTAAACACGGTATTTTAATGGTAGAATTTGCTAATCAATTACAACTTCATGAAAAACTTTCAAAACTCGAAGCAATAGAAAAAGCAGCAAGCATTCGTTTACGTCCTATTCTCATGACTACCGCCGCGATGGTACTTGGCGTGATCCCGCTGATTTTTGCTTCGGGTGCGGGTGCGGTGAGCCGTCACGACATTGGTTTAGTCATTGCAACCGGTATGACTATTGGTACGTTATTCACTTTATTCGTGGTACCAACCATGTATAGTTATCTCGCAGTGGAACATCACGCAATAAAAAAACTTAACGCTTGAGAAATACGCCCGATTTGATTACCTGTTTTCTCTCTTTTTTAAAAAAATCATGATTTTTTTTACAGCCCATCTTGCTTTTCCTAAAAGCCTCACCCTTGTGCTTAATGTAGTATAAACGCCAGTAATGACCCAAGATATAGTATTTTTAAGCTTTGCTAAGATTTTTTTAATTTTTCTTAACTTGCCAAAACACCGCAAATCCCGCACAAATCAATTCTATTTTTACAAAAAATATGGAATTTTGCCGAAAACTAATTAAACTATAAATTAACTCGCTAGTTATCGGCGAACATCACGTTTAGTCACCACACTAAACGACTTTAGGGATACGTTAGGAAAATTTTCCTAACAATATTGTAACCAGCAAAGCCACACTTTGCGGTTATTAATCAAAGGAGATTGAACCATGCCCACTAAACGTAAAACTGCTAAACGCAGAACAACTACTGCTAAACGTAAAAGCTCAACTGCTAGCAATGCAACTGTGCAAAATCTACGTAAGCAAATCAAAGCTGGCTTACAAAAAGTCCAAGCTGTTAAAAAAGAACAGCTGAAAAAGTTTGAACAATTGAAAAAGCAACATAAACATAAGTTTGAACAGTTCAAGAAAGAGCACAAAAATGCGCTTGAACAAATCAAAAAGCAAGCTTATGCTGCTGCTATTGAAGATATGATCAAACTTGAACAACAAACTCGTGCTAGCCGTTTCAAAACCATTGAAAATGCTATCAACAAGTTTGAGAAAAAAGCAGTTGCTAAGCTTAAACAAAAAGCTGGCACAAAATCATCTTCTAGCAAGAAAAAAACTTCTGCTAAAAGAAAAACGACTGCAAAACGCCGCAAACCTGCTGCTCAAAAGAGAAAAAGTGCAACAGTACGTTCACTTCACTCACGTCGCAGCAGTGCTAAAAGAAGCCAACTACGTAAAGCGGCTTAACACACTCTCACTTAAGCGCAAAAAAAGGCATCAAATGATGCCTTTTTTTGTTTACTGCTTACTCGCTTGCTCTTTAGTAATCTCACGTGCTTGTTTAATAAGATCAGCGAAGGTGGTTGCTGACATGGCGCCGGATTCAAGAAACACTAAGGTGCGATAACGTAATATCGCAATGGTGGGTACAGAGCGAATATTAAATTCTTGAGCAATATCGGGGTGCTCTTCAATATCGACTTTAGCAAAAGCAATATCCGCATATTGATCGGCAATTTGCTGATAAATTTTATCAAAAGACTGGCAAGGGCCGCACCATTTCGCGCCAAAATCGATTACCATAAAATCATGCTGCGAAAGCAGGCTATCAATATTATCATGACTAAGGTTAATCATTGCCATTAGCATTACCTATTGCGCAAAATTGCATGAATGCGATCACGGATCGCATAAACATCATTAGTACCATTAATTTCGTGATATTCCAAAGCTTGCTCCCTCGCTAAATTCTTATAAAATTCAACCAGTGGGCGCGTTTGTTGGTGGTAAACTTCTAAACGTTTGCGCACAGTTTCTTCTTTATCATCCTCGCGCTGGATCAAAGCCTCGCCACTTTCATCATCAATACCGGCTGTTACAGGTGGCTGATAGTTAACATGATAAGTGCGCCCAGATGCGGCGTGAACACGACGACCACTTAAACGCTTAACAATTTCCTCGTCATCAACAACCAATTCAATCACATGATCGATTTTAATATGCTGATCTTCAATCGCGAGCGCTTGCACCACGGTGCGCGGAAAGCCATCAAATAAAAAACCATTTTTACAATCCGGTTGCGCTATTCTAGCTTTAACCAAGCCGATAATAACGTCATCAGTGACCAACTCACCTTTATCCATAGCATGCTTAGCGGCAAGCCCCAATGCTGAACCTTCTTGCACAGCAGTGCGCAGCATATCACCAGTGGAAATTTGCGGTATGTGAAAATTTTCAACAATAAAACGCGACTGGGTACCCTTCCCAGAACCTGGGCTACCTAATAAAATAATTCGCATCGATCACATTCTCCTATACTATGTTGCGTATAGTAACCCGTCATTAATCTGTATACAATCACAGCAATTCCCGCTGTAGCTGGGAACAGCCATATTTGGGCAATCTCACGTTAAAAATTTCAAAA
Organism: uncultured Legionellales bacterium; assembly: GCA_964352905.1. Taxonomy (GTDB): domain Bacteria; phylum Pseudomonadota; class Gammaproteobacteria; order JAHCLG01; family JAHCLG01; genus CAYGTS01. The sequence continues at coordinate 15,300 of CAYGTS010000057.1, forward strand.
AATAGCGGAGTTTATACATAATAAATGAGCACATTTTTTGGAATTTTTAACGTGACCTTGCCTCAAATCTGACTGTTCTTGAATAATCAGACATTACGGCGGGAATCGCTGATACAATCAGCAAATTATTGAATATTAGTATCTGCTCACCCCCTTTAGCTTTATATTGACCAGAACGTTCAGATTTGGCGAT
>CAYGTS010000058.1:0-15368 GCA_964352905.1 uncultured Legionellales bacterium
TAGCAATGGCAGTGAAATCTTGCAAAATCGAAGATCCTAACCCTACCGCGCTTCGATCGCAATGACGGAAAAGGAAATAACCTAATTTCTAATCGTTTTCGGTATAGAATCCGTCACAAAATCACCTACACACACTTAGCACACATACCATAAATAATCAGCGAATGATCAGTCATTTTAAAATGATTTTCTTTAGCAATCGCGCGTTGGCGTTGCTCGATAATATCATCCACAAATTCGGCAACATGACCACACTTCACACAGACTAAATGATCATGATGTTCGCCTTGGTTTAATTCAAACACGGAATTACCGCCTTCAAAATAATGGCGATTAACCAACCCTGCTTCTTCAAATTGGGTTAACACACGATAAACCGTGGCTAAACCCACATCATCACCGGTTTCAACTAAGGCTTTATACACATCTTCGGCGGTCATGTGATGTTGCTTGGCTTTTTCTAAAATATGTAAAATCTTCACGCGCGGCAAAGTCACTTTCAAACCCGCCGCTCTTAACTCTTGATCGCTCACTAAATTGTCCTTAAAGTTGATTCTCATTTAGATTTGGATTATTTCAGCTAACGCCCCATTTCGCAAGTGGCGATCCAGCCCTGCCGTGGATCGTCGTTTTGTGCCTGTGATTGTATGGTATATAAACTTTATCAGCGCTAACTCAGTGACCATACATAAATTTCAACTATAATTGATCCTAGGTAGCGGCTTTTTGCACAAGGAGAGAAATTATGAAAGAACGTGGCTTTAGTTTAATCGAGGTGATGATTCTAATTGCCATTATTGGGATTATCGTAGCGATTGCCATACCTGCTTATCAAAACTATACTCGGCGTGCGCATTACTCAGAAATTGTCTTGGCAATGGCGCCGTTTAAATCATCAGTCATAACATGTGTGCAAAAATTAGGCAAATTGCAGGGCTGTACCAGCGGCAGAAACGGTGTGCCCGCCGCGATTGATAAACAAGGCGGCATAAATTCACTCACCGTAAAAAATGGTGAAATTACGATCATCCCACTGATTGCGCATGGTATTACTGAAAAAGATACGTTAGTTGCCACACCCACTCTCACAGCGAATAAACAAATTAACTGGATGTTAACGGGTGGTGCTGTTGATAAAGGTTATATCAAATAAAGGTTTGTTATTATCTATGAAAAAAAGATTTTTTGTGGGCTTAACCGGCGGTATTGGCAGCGGTAAAAGCACGGTCGCACAACTCTTTGCACAATTTAATATTGCTATTATTGATGCAGATGCAATTGCTAAAACGCTATTAATGAATAATCCAAGCATTCAGCAAAAAGTCATTGATCATTTTGGCGCTAGCATTTTAACTAGAAACAATCTTGATCGCAAAAAATTGCAACACCTTGTTTTTAACGATCCAAACGCACTAACCTGGCTAGAGCAATTATTGCATCCACTGGTGATTGAGGAAATTCAACAACAAAAAGAGCAGATCCAATCGCCTTATGCCATTATCATGATCCCGTTATTAATTGAAAAAAATTTACAATTTTTAGTCGATCGCATTTTGCTGGTTGATAGCAGCGAGCAACACCAAATTCAACGCACCCAAGCGCGTGATCAATTACATGAAAAGATTATCAAAAGGATTATTGAAACCCAAGCCTCACGCCAAGCAAAACGCGCACTTGCTGGTGATGTGATAGAAAACAATGCAACACTGGCTGAATTAAAACAGCAAGTGTTGCAGTTGCATGAAAAGTATTTGGATCAGACTTAGTAGATCACTTCGAACACAGTTCTGTGAACACTACCGAACACTACTAAATCTTGTTCTAGCTTCTTTACAAAGTTCATCATTAGCACGATCTTGCAAATGCTCTACAAGATTTGCGAAGGTACCATCTTGATTAATTGATAGCGCATGTTTGTCAGTGATTTCTTGTACTTTGTGTAAAGCTTTTGCCCAAGTATCTCCGTTATTCAACCCATCAATAATCTCTTTTGCCACTTCACGCTTGGTTAATTTTCGCTCATGCGATGGACCAAAAAATCTGTATGCTGCTAAACGATGACCAGCATTTTCAAGAGTTGAAACTACAGCATTTTTATCACGCCGATAGGCCTCAAGGATAGCGGTAACATAGTCTTTAGGAGTAAGAGCACTCTTACTCCTGGCTTGCTGCATAACAAAAGCGTAATGATTCTTGCCAGCTAGCTCCCGATAGGAATCCTTTTCCACAAATTTCTTCTGAAGTTCGTCAAAGGAACCAGAAACCATCTCTTGTTTTAGCATTGTTCTATATTTTTTAAACTTTTCCAGCAGTTGGTTGTTGTCATCGTTGTTTTGTTCAAGATAAAGTAAAAAGTCTGCCATTTTTTCAGGCTGCTTTTCTCGTAAAAACTCTAACTCGCGCGCAAAATAATCTCTTACATTTTCACAAGACATCTTAGCTTTATCGAATTGATGCTGTAACAACCATAACATCATTTCAAATTGGGGTACTTTACGCTCCATAAATTTTCTATAAGGACTGTTTGCAGGGAAGCTGTTAGTTGCGATTTTTTGCGCTATATAACAATCTGCATAAGCAGCAATCGCTCCACCAGGCAGAACACAAGTATCTGGCTTAGCAGGGTCAGTTTTTCGCATGTCAACGACCCAGTATTTACTCTGCCCACTTGTATCTTCAGTATATTGGCGATTGCCGTACGCAAGTGATGAAGAATCAACTCTCATCATGACCCGTGTAAACAAACTTTTGCCTTCTTCAGAGTTTACTATGTCATCGTAAAATGCTTGTAACACGGGATCACAAAAGGGAAATTGCAATCTCTTTTGAGGCAGGATAGAGGAAACACCCACATCAAGGAAATTGCGAACTTGTTCGATATTGTTACCTACAACCTCAAAAATCTCTTTCTTTATGTTACGACATAATTCTTCAGCACTTTCAAAATAATCTGCATTGCCTAGATCGGTTAAAAATTCAACCGCTGTTTTTCCTGATTTCTGAAAATTCTCTTTTACTCGTTTAGGACAGTCGTTAGCATTAAAAAGAGCTGCAAGCTTTCTGTTAACATCATCTAAATGCTCTTTATTCTCACCAAAATACTTGTTGAGTTTGCGCATTTTGCTTGTAAAAACCGGCCCATTTTTTATATCGTTTAACGCCATGATTATTTTAACAACATCTGAATCTTGTTGTGTCTTCATTAAGCGATATAAATAAGGCGTATTGGTTGAGCTAAAATCTTTATCAGGCCGGCTTCCAAATACATGATATCCATCTAGTTGGTATACTTCTCCCAAATTTTCACCTTTTAGAAAATCGGTGATCTCTTGATGTCCTACGACAGAGAATAGGTTGTCTAAGACCTCTTCCTCAGCTTCCCCAGGGTTTGTGTAACAGCTATAAAGATCTTGCCCATCTAGGGTATCGAGTATTTCAATCTTACTTTCCAAGCTTGTTATTTCTTTGGCTGTTTTTTTGCTTTTTTCCTTAAGTGCTTCAAGTTCCTTTTGCTTTTCAGTAGGTGTTTTTAATTTTTCAGCTAAGGCTTTTATCTGGCCAACATAATGTTTCAAAGCGCCAGCATTCTTTGTTTGTGGGTTAGTTTTATCCTGGGATAACTCATGCAATAAGTTAGCTACCTCATTTTTAGTTTTGCCCACAGATTCGGGCACTCCTTCTACAAGCTCAAGTGCACCTAAAAGTTTCTTTGCCGTTGCTTTAAGTTCGCTTGCCCGATCAAAAAGTCGTTTGTAATCGAAATCGATAGCGCCTTCTAATTCTGACTGCTGATCGCTTCTTTTTTTCATCTCAGACTCAATCTTAGGTTTAATTTCAGCAAATTTCTGTAATTCGGCAGCAAAACTCTCTAAGGATTTTGCGATTGATTCACCTGGCTGCTCACTTTCAGCTTGCCGTTTTTCGTCAGCTTGATTAACCTCTCCTTCTAATTGCGCAATCTTTTCTGCTAATTTTTTTACTTCTTTTTGCTTTTTAGATAGATTAGCATTCAATTCTTTTTTTTGCTTTTGTAGTTCAACAACGCAGTTATCGTGGAATTCTTGATTGCCATCTTCTACGTTACTTTTTACAATCCAACCCTGAAACCATCTCGCATTTGCAGAAGCATAGGAAAAGATTTTCATCTTTGCAAAACTAGCTAACGCTTCATTATCGTTGGTAGCCAGGGCTCTTTGATATGCCAAATACAATGAATACATATGATCAGATACTTTAACATGTATCTCTTCAACGTCTTTAGCAAGGTTTTTAATCATCTTTAAAACCTTGTCGGCATGCGCATTACGATCGTCTCGTGAAAATGGTTTGTCATTCTTAGGTAAGCCCCTAATAATATGGCCGTTACCTTTTTGATCAAATTCCTGTAATTTAATACCTTGCGCTGCGGCTAATGCTGTAAGCTTCTTAACTTTATCATCCATTGTGTCGTCAAAATCACGATTACCTTCAGAAACAACAAAGCCAAGTTTTTTATATAACTTAAGTATTGAGGCTGCTAATCTAGTAACATCATCACCTTCACCATCACTCATATCGAGTAGGGCTATGGCTATCTTTTGGAATGGTGTTGTGTCGCTTTCAGTTTCGTCTCTTATATATGAACTATCTGAAAAACTCATTATTTTATCCTTTTTTAAAATTAACTATTATTAAAAACCGTACGATACTCACAAATCTAGCATACAAAGTCAAATGATAAATTTTTAGGTTTTACCCAAAAATTCTTTTGCAATAAGCGCTTCCACAACCTGCCGATTAGCCGGTAACAATTGGTAATTTAACAATTCATCTACCGCTACCCATTTTACACTTTGCTTTTCTTTACCATGGGCTGAGCCGTGAAATTCGCTCACCAGCCAAATCTCTAATAACACTTTTTTATTAGGATAATGATGTTCGATTTGCTGCCACGCTTGTGCTTTTGTTACGCTAATGCCTATTTCTTCGGCTAATTCACGGCATAGGGTTTGATAAGCGTTTTCGCCAGGCTCTTGTTTGCCACCGGGAAATTCCCAATAATCGCTGTATTCTTGGTGGGCTTGGCGTTTGGCGATCAACACTTGCTGTTGCTGGTTAAAGATAATACCCACCGCGACGTGGGTCACTTTTATTGTTGTCATCCCTCCCCCATTACAAACACTAATTTAGCGCGCACATGCCCGCTTTCTAATTGTTGATGCGCGCGCACGGCTTTGGCTAAGGTAAATTGTTGTGAAATTTCCACTAGCAATTTTTGATCATTAACTAATTGCGCTAAGCTTCGTAACTCATTCATATTCGATTCTTTTAACATACCCATGCCACGCCGTTGTTGTTGGTGCGCGGCAGTGATGATTTTTTCCGCGGTGATGGTTGGCACGGTCACGATGCAACCTTTTTCAGTTAAACAAGCAATCGATTGCAAACCAACATCGCCGCCTACTAAATCAATCACGGCATCGACCGATCCTTGCAACGCTTGTGTAAAATCTTGCGCGTGATAATCAATGCAATAATCAGCTCCTAACTGCGTTAAAAAAGCATGGTTTTGCGTAGATGCCGTGGTATAAACCGTAGCACCTTGTTGCTTGGCTAATTGAATGGCTAAATGCCCCACGCCACCCGCACCAGCATGAATCAGTACACGATCACCTTGTTTAATCGCGGCCAAATTAAGCGCTTGTAATGCCGTTAAACCGGCAGTGGGTAACGCTGCCGCTTGCGCAAACGATACATTATTAGGCTTTTTGATCACACCTTGCGTTTCGGCACAGAGATATTCGGCATAACAACAGGGGGTATACGGAAAACCAGCAAACCCCATGACGTGATCACCAACAGCGAAGCCTTGCACATCATGCCCCACGCCAACCACTTCGCCGGCAAAATCATAGCCCAAGCTAGCGGGTAAATGATTTTGCAAGTGCGTTGCTACAAAACCACTGCCATTGCGGGTTTTATAATCAATCGGATTTAAACCCGCCGCACGCACTTTTACTAAGATTTGGCTGTTTGCGCATTGCGGAATCGCAATATCGACAAGTTTTAATACATCAGGTGGCCCAAATTGTGCGAATTGAATGGCTTGCATGGTTTTTCCTAAGAGAATGGTTAAGCTTACGCTAGTGTAGCGGCAGGGTGGGTAAGATACAACGCCAATGGGAGCGGTTCAGCAATTCCCTTGTCACTAGGAACAGCCCTATTTGGGCAATCTCACGTTAAAAGCTTCAAAAAATGTGCTCATTTATTACGCATAAACTCCGCTATTTTTTGAAGTTTTTAACGTGACCTTACCTCAAATCTGACTGTTCTTGAGTAATCAGACATTACGGCGAGAATCGCTGGGAGCGGTTCACATCGGCATAATCCGCTTCATGAAATTATCAAACAATGGCACGGTAAAGGCCGTAGTGCCATGCATTGGACTATAAATAAGACCTTTACTGATTAATTGCTCACGTATGGGGCCAAGTGCTGTGACTTTTTTGCCGAGTATTTTAGCAATTTGCCCAGAAGCCTGTGGCTGTGGGCCTAATTCCGCCATCGCTCGTAAATAACGCTTTTGCGCCAAGGTTAGTTGTTCAAAACGCACTCGGAAAAAACTGGCATCTAAATCAGCTAAGGCATAAAGGGTCGCTATTTTGGCATCTTGCTCAGTAATCGGTGATTTTGTAGCAACATCCCACGCATGCTTACCCCATTCTTGCAAAAAATACGCATAACCTTTAGTTTGTTGTAAAATTTCTATTAAAGCTTTTTCACTATAACTAACGGATAACTTTTTGGCTGGAATAATTAAGGCTTGTTTTGCCGCAAGATCATCCAGTCTCGCAATTTCAGGAAACTCAAATAACCGCTCTGCATACGTTTTAGCCTCACCCATTTTAGCTAAAATTTGCGGTAATCCCGCGGCAACTAAAGTGATGGGTAATTGATCTTGCGCAGCCAAATGCAATGCTCTGATTAGGGCTGCTAATTGTTTTTCATCCAATACTTGCAATTCATCAATAAATAAGACCAAAGCGCTTTTCTTTTCCCTAGCCGACGCGCCCAATGCTTGAAACAGTTGGGTTAAACTGTCATCCAAATCTGGCGTGATGAGTTTGTCGGATCCCGCTTCTATGTTAAGGCTTATTTCTAGATCAGCATATTTTAAACGCATGGCTTTGACAAAAGTCGCCAATGCTCGTAATGCACGATTAGCAAGATCAGTGGCAGCTTTGCCTTTGTTGAGTTTTAGAATAGCCGATTTCAAAGCTGGCACCAGTAGGGATGGCAAAGAACGGTTTTCTGAAGCTTCAATACGCACGGTAATCAATTTGTGTGCTTGTGCATCTTGCCAAATACGATTGAGTAGCACTGTTTTACCGACTCCGCGCAAACCCGTTAAAATCAAGCTACGCTCAAAACGCTCTGCAGCGATACGCTGTAGGGCAATCGAGGCTTTATTGAGCAACTCATCGCGCCCGGCTAATTCGGGTGGTGGTGTGCCAGCGCCAGGTGTGTACGGATTATCAATGGGATTCATAGTTTATACTAAGTTTACAAGGTTTACACTTAAACTATAAACTAGGGTAAACTCAATATAATTCATTTGCAAGGCCTATTTTAATCAGCAATTCAATTTCAGTATCTATTTGCTACTTGAGGATTTTTCAGGCATTATCCGCAACGAGATTAACTTTATTTAAGAGATATTATGGCTAAAGAAGAACATTTAGAGATGGAAGGTACCGTGGTTGATACGCTTCCTAATACGATGTTTAGGGTTAAACTAGAGAATGGGCATATCGTAACCGCGCACATTTCTGGGCGCATGCGCAAAAATTATATTCGTATTTTAACCGGCGATAAGGTTCGCGTACAACTAACGCCGTATGACTTAACAAAGGGTCGCATTGTATTTCGTGATCGTACCTAATTCATTCTACCCGTCGTCCTTGGCAAAAACCGCGATGGCGGCATCTTGGAATTACAATGCAACGATGTCATCATTCTGCTCGGCGCTTATTTTTAATTTAATTTCACCGTGTTTAGCGATCACGCGCACGTGCCCGCCTGCGGCCAGTTTGCCAAACAAAATTTCTTCAGCCAATGGTTTTTTCAAACGCTCTTGGATTAAGCGTGCCATTGGTCTTGCACCCATGTTTTTGTCATAACCATTTTGGGCTAACCACACGCGCGCACTGTTATCCACTTCAATGCTGACATGCTTTTCTTCCAATTGTTGTTCTAATTCACAAATGAACTTATCTACCACACAGCCAATCGTATCCATCGATAACGCATTAAACTGAACAATTGCATCTAAGCGATTACGAAATTCCGGTGAAAACGTGCGATTAATAATACCGTTGGAATCTGTCGTATGATCTTGTTCTAAAAAGCCAATTGAATTGCGGCTAATGAGATCTGCACCGGCATTCGTGGTCATAACTAAAACAATATGACGAAAGTTAATTTTACGGCCGTTGCTATCGGTTAAGAAACCATTATCCATGACTTGCAGTAAAATATTAAAGACTTCAGGATGCGCTTTTTCAATTTCATCCAGCAATAATACCGCATGCGGATGTTTTGATACGGCATCACTTAATAAACCACCTTGTTCATAGCCCACGTACCCGGGTGGTGCGCCGATTAAGCGTGATACAGTGTGACGTTCCATATATTCCGACATATCAAAGCGTAATAATTCAATGCCTAAAATATTAGCCAATTGGCGCGTCACTTCAGTTTTACCAACCCCGGTTGGCCCTGCAAATAAGAATGAGCCTACCGGTTTTTCAGGATGACTTAAGCCCGAACGTGATAATTTAATTACTGAAGACATGGTTTCAATCGCATCATCTTGGCCGTAAACTAACATTTTTAAATCGCGCTCAAGTGAACGCATCACTTCTTTATCATTGGCTGAAACAGTTTTTGCAGGAATGCGCGCGACATTAACAATCACTTGTTCAATTTCGTTAACATCAATGATTTTTTTGCGCTTATTCGGCGTTTGTAATTTTTGAAAGGCCCCTGCTTCATCAACAATATCAATCGCTTTATCAGGTAAAAAACGATCATTGATGTGCTTAGCCGATAATTCTGCAGCAACTTCTAATGCGCGATTAGTGTATTTTACACCATGATGTTCTTCCAAACGGCTTTTTAAACCGCGTAAAATCATAATAGTTTCTGGCACGCTCGGCTCATCAACATCAATTTTTTGGAAACGTCGTGATAGCGCATGATCTTTTTCAAAGATTTGGCGATACTCTTGATAAGTGGTCGAGCCAATGCATTTTAATTCGCCACCGGTTAACATTGGCTTGATTAAATTACTGGCATCCATCACACCACCAGATGCCGCACCCGCACCAATTAAGGTGTGTATTTCATCAATAAACACAATCGCACCAGGTTCTTTGCGCAATTGTTGGATCACCGCTTTTAAGCGCTTTTCAAAATCGCCGCGGTATTTAGTGCCTGCCAGCAAATCGCCTAAATCTAATGAGTAAATAGTCGAATTAGCTAGATTTTCAGGCACATCACCATCAACAATGCGTTTTGCTAAACCTTCCACAATTGCGGTTTTACCCACACCTGCTTCACCTACAAAGAGGGGATTATTTTTTCGGCGGCGGCATAACACTTGCATGGCGCGATTCACTTCCTCATGCCGGCCGATTAATGGATCGATAACGCCTAAGCGTGCCATTTCATTTAAATTAGTCGCATATTTTTCGAGCGGGGTTTGTGCTTCATTATCCGTGTTACTTTCATCATCGACCATCGTGCCTGTTTGTTCAACATCATTGTCGTGCACTTTAGAAATGCCATGTGAAATGTAATTAACTACATCTAAGCGTGAGATAGTTTGTTCACGAAGAAAATGCACCGCTTGTGAATCTTGTTCGCTAAAAATTGCCGCTAACACATTCGCACCATTAACTTCCATTTTGCCAGAAGATTGCACATGAAAAACCGCGCGTTGCAAAACACGCTGAAAACCCAAAGTGGGTTGAGTTTCACGCACCCCTTCTGAGATAGGGATCAGCGGTGTTGTTTCATTAATAAAACTTGATAAATTTGCGCGCAATGCACCCACATCAGCACCACAAGCGATTAACACGCTTGCAGCGGCGGAATTGTCGAGTAATGCTAACAACAAGTGTTCAACCGTCATAAATTCATGACGTTTTTCTCGTGCTTGTTTAAACGCTAAGTTAAGCGTGAATTCAAGTTCTTTATTTAACATGACTGCAATCCCCCGTTAGATTGGTTTCACTAAAACTGGGTATCCATAATCCTTGCATACGCTCGCAAATTATTGTTCCCTATTACTAAACATAGTCGAAAAATCTGTGATTTGCGCAAATAATTAAAAAATTTTTTTAAGATGGCTAATTGTCGCAACATGAACCCACCAGGCCTGCCCTGATGGGTTCATATTGAACCAACTGGGGCAGGCCTGGTGGGTTCATTAGCTTTATATTGACCAGAACGTTCAGATTTGGCGATAAAAACGCCAGTCCTCTTGATAAGCGGGGATCATGACGTTCCCTGCTACGGAGTGAGTAGTTACCCAGTAATGTTGTACAAAAAATAGCCAACATTACTGGTTCAAAGTTAGCGGAATGTTTCTACATGTGTGTAATTAATGCATCACCAAATTGTGAACAACTCAGTAATTTTGCGCCGGTTAATAAACGCTCAAAATCGTAGGTCACGGTTTTGGCGGCAATCGCTCCTTCCATTGCTTTAATGATCAAATCAGCGGCTTCAACCCAACCTAAATGACGTAACATCATTTCAGCAGATAAAACTAACGAGCCAGGATTAACTTTGTCTTGCCCCGCATATTTGGGGGCGGTACCGTGTGTGGCTTCAAATACGGCAACGCCATCGCCAATGTTAGCGCCAGGTGCAATACCTATACCACCCACTTGTGCTGCAAGTGCGTCGGATAAGTAGTCACCGTTTAAATTCATGGTGGCAATCACGCTGTAATCTTCTGGGCGTAATAAAATTTGTTGCAAGAAGGCATCAGCTATCACATCTTTAATAATAATATCTTTGCCGGTTTTAGGATTTTTTAAAACATGCCAAGGACCGCCATCTAAAGGTTTGGCACCAAATTCTTCTCTCGCAACTTGATAACCCCAGTCTTTAAACGCACCTTCGGTGAATTTCATGATATTACCTTTGTGAACTAAGGTTACAGAAGGACAATCATTATCAATAGCATATTGAATGGTTTGCCTGATTAAACGCGAGGAACCTTGGTAGGAAATCGGTTTAATGCCAATGCCACAATGTTCAGGAAAACGAATTTTTTTAACCTGCATGTCTTTTTCTAAGAATTGAATGACTTTTTTCGCTTCGGGTGTATCAGCTTGCCATTCAATTCCCGCATAAATATCTTCAGAATTTTCACGGAAAATCACCATATTGGTTTTTTCCGGTTGTTTTAAAGGGCTAGGTGTGCCTGCAAAATAACGCACCGGGCGCAAACAAACATATAAGTCAAGTTGTTGGCGAATGGCCACGTTTAATGAGCGAATACCACCACCAACTGGCGTGGTTAAGGGTCCTTTAATCGCAACCACATAGTCTTTAATTGCTGCTAAGGTTTCTGTTGGTAACCATTGATTGTCACCATAAACTTCGCAGGCTTTCTCCCCAGCATAAATTTCCATCCAGGCAATTTTGCGATCATGACCGTAAGCTTTAACAACCGCGGCATCAATGACCTTGCGCATGACAGGGGTAATATCAACCCCAATACCGTCACCTTCGATAAAAGGAATAATCGGTGTTTTCGGTACGTTGATTGAAAAGTCTGAATTAACGGTAATTTTTTCGCCTTGAGGAATTTTGATATGCTGATAGGACATGCTATTGTTCTCCGAATAATCACTTTGCTATAAAGGTTGAGAGGATAGCATTTTCTCTATTGAAAGGGTACTACCATGCTTAAAGAAAAACACATACTTTCGGTTTCAGAGTTAAACTTTAGCGCACGCGCATTGCTTGAAAATCAATTCCCAAATATTTGGGTGCAGGGTGAAATTTCCAATTTGGCACGCCCAAGTTCTGGGCATTTATATTTCTCATTAAAAGACCAAGGTGCGCAAATCCGTGCAGCTTTTTTTCGTGGGCATGCACACCGCAGCCGTGTTGAACTTAAAGATGGTTTGCAAGTGATTGTGCGCGCTAAAGTGAGTCTTTACCCTAATCGCGGGGATTATCAATTAATCGTTGAAGAAATTGAAGATGCTGGATTTGGGTTGTTACAAAAAGCGTTTGAAGAATTAAAAAATAAATTGCAAAAGGCCGGTCTGTTTGATAAAGCCCATAAAAAACCTATTCCACGTTATCCGCAAAAAATTGGGATTATCACCTCCACTAGTGGCGCTGCTATCCGTGATGTATTAACAACACTAAAGCGCCGCTACCCCATTGCCACAATTATTCTTTATCCTTGTAGCGTGCAAGGTAAAACCGCAGCACGTGAAATTAAACACGCACTAGAATTAGCCAATCAGCATAATAGTTGTGATGTATTAATTCTATGCCGCGGCGGTGGATCGCTTGAAGATTTGTGGCCGTTTAATGAAGAAATCACCGCACAAGCAATTTTTGCCAGCCAACTGCCGGTTATTAGTGGTGTTGGTCATGAGGTGGATATTACGATTGCCGATTTCGTGGCTGATCTGCGCGCGGCAACCCCAACAGCAGCGGCAGAACTCGCCACACCCAATCAAGCTGAATTACAACAAAGTTTAGTTTATTTACAACAGAAATTAAGCAAGCTGATATTACAGTTATTGCAACACGGGCAACACACTTTACATCATTTGCAAAAACGCCTGCGTCATCCGCGCGCATTGTTGCAAGATTATCAGCAGCAATTAGATCATTTTGAATTGAGTTTGTTCAATATTATTAAGCTACAGTTACAGGCTAAACAATTATTGCTGCAAAAAATCGCGCAACACTTTATCCCTAAAAGTTTACAACAACAAATTGTTCATCAACAACAGCATATGAAACAACTACAGCAAAATTTAAGTTATTTTATGCAGGCACAATTAAACAATAAACAACAACAGCTAAAGCAATTAGCCAGCACCTTAAATGCAGTGAGTCCACTGGCCACCTTGCAACGTGGTTATGCAATTGTGCAAGATGCAACGAGTGGTGATATTATTCGTGAAACTAACGTTGTAAAAATAGGCACGCAAATTAAAGCAAAATTAGCACAGGGTGTGTTAATCGCAACCGTGGATGAGATCAAGTGTGACTACTCACTCCGTAGCAGAGAACATCCATATTTGGGCTAAAAACGGCGAAAATCTTTTATCGAAATTCTCATTTATTATTCATAAAGCGCGTGTTTTAGTGTTTTTAATGTGACCTTGCCTCAAATCTGACCGTTCTTGAGTCATTCAACATCACGCCGGGAATTACGCGATACAGTATTCCAAAATATTCATGGTTGATCTATAATGGCAATCCATTGTAAAAATATAAAAAGGGGTTATTTTATGCCTAGGCTATTAGTAGTTGTAGTTGCTCTGTTTTTTCTTTTATTTTCTGGCGTTAATGTGTTCGCGACTTCCATTGTACTAAAAAAAGGGGAATCAAAAACAATCGTTTGGGTAACAAAAAAGACTTCAAGGTGCGTTGCTAAGGTAACAGCAAAAAATGTTGAGGTTGGCTATGAATCTGCGTTCTATAGTCCTCACTATCCTACCTGGGCTTTCTTGATCACTCTAATCCCTGATGTTGACTTTGATTCTGTGCATTCAAATAGCTACAAAGGCGTGCTTAAGTTCGATCAATCAGGACAGACTCAAGAACTCGGGATGTATGACACCCTCTTCGACTTCGATAAACCTCCTCTTTTACGCTATTCTTTAACAATAAAAAACAATGGATTAAATCCTGTTAAGGTGAATTGGGACAAATGTAAGAATTGATGTAACTACTCACCCCGTAGCAGAGAACATCCATACTTGGGCTAAAACCGGCGAAAATATTTTTGAGAAAGCGCAGTTTATGAGTTATAAATGAGCATTTCGATAAAAGATTTTCGCCGGTTTTATCGCCAAACCTGAACGTTCTTGGGAAATATAAAGTTAAAAGGGGTGAGCAGTTACGATCAAGTACCATTACCCTACAAGGAATAGGTTACCAGATATTTCTGTTTGCTATATTCAATTATTTTACTGTCTTTGGTAACCAGTGTCAGGTTTTCAATTCTTGCCGTCGCAACAATAATGCGATCAGCAGGATCACCATGAAAATCACCGGGTAAGCGGCTACTCTCAACGGCAATATTGGGGGATAAGGGTAGCAACTGAATACCGGTTAATTGCAGGGATTTATTAATCCATTCTAAACAAGGCGAAGTTAAAATTATTTTTTTTTTTGCTTCCAACATGGCCAACTCCCATGTTGAAATAGTTGAAAGGAAAATATTATTTTCAGCGACAAAACTTTGAATATAATTAATTGCTTTTTTTGATAAATTTGCATCACCATTAACAAGCCAAATCCAAGCGTGTGTATCTAATAATATTGATCTAGTCATTATCAACATCCCACTGCTCATCAATCGGATCAAGAATATTACCCTGTAACTCCACAGTATTCTGCAAACAACCAAAAAGAGGTTTGCCCTCTTTTTCGTAAGGTACTAATTTTACTATCGGAATACCGTGTTTAGTAATCACTATGGAACGGTGCAAGTCATGCACTTCACTCATTAATTTCAAGCAATGGGTTTTAAACTCACCCGCTGCTATGCTTTTTTCTTTCATATATCACCATGGTCATGCAACTATGGTCGTAGTATAGTCTAGCAAGTTACTTTTAGCAAGCTACTTTGGTTGTAACGACCCCTTGCGTTATAATAGTGTCACTTGTAAACAGGAGAATAAAATGGATTGTATTTTTTGCAAAATTTCCAACGGTGAAATTAAAAGCAACCTTATTTATGAAGATGAAAAAGTGATTGCGTTTGATGATCTTAATCCACAAGCGCCGATCCACAAATTAATTATTCCGCGCAAACACATTAGCACGCTGAATGATATGACTATCGATGACACGGTTTTAATTGGTCATATCATTCACACAGCTAAATATCTCGCTTACGAATTCGAACAAGCCGATCAAGGGTATCGTGTAGTGATGAATTGCAATGCAAAAGGCGGGCAAACGGTTTTCCACATTCATTGTCATTTGTTGGCCGGTAGGCAGATGCATTGGCCACCGGGTTAACAATTCACTTCGTAGTAAAGTAGGCTATCTCTTCTTCCGTCATTGCGAACGCAGTGAAGCAATCCAGGGGTTTGTGGCATTGAGCGAAA
>CAYGTS010000059.1:0-15191 GCA_964352905.1 uncultured Legionellales bacterium
TTAACGTGAGATTGCCCAAATATGGCTGTTCCCAGCTACAGCGGGAATTGCTGGCTTGATTTTTAAAAACTTAGGGCTTGCTTCATAGCATGAATCAGCTAACCATTAAACCGTTATTTTTTGTGATCATTATTATTTTATTAGCTGCGGGATCGGTTTTCGCAATCGATCTCTATGTTCCTTCATTACCTGAGATTAAACACAGCTTGTCTACGACGCGTTCTTTAGTGCAATACACGATCATTATTTACCTGATTGGTTTTTCGCTATCGCAATTAATTTATGGGCCACTTTCAGAAGTCTTTGGGCGTAAAAAAACATTACTGAGTGGTCTTTTGATTGCGGTGATTGGTAGTTTATTTTGTTTCTTGGCTAATTCTATTACAAGTTTGTTGCTAGCAAGGTTGTTACAAGGAATTGGCTGTGGTGCTTTACCTAGCCTAATGCGTGCCATGTTGCGTGACTGTTACGTTGGTGAAGAAATGGCAAAGTTTAGTTCCTATGTTGGCGTGGGAACTTCCATAGCACCGGTATTGGCGCCAATTGTTGGCGGGTATGTTTCCTATTATTCCCATTGGCGCATGAATTTTTTATTAATGCTCGTTTTTTTTGCCTTCTTGTTATTTATTGCGTGGCAATATTTACCGGAAACCATTCGTAATAAAAAACCTTTTCATATTAAGCAAATGTTACTAAATTATTATGAGCTAATCAGGCACCGTCATTTTATTGCTTGCTGTATTATTAGCAGTGCAAGTTTTAGTAGCATTCTCATTTATTACATCATGAGCCCTTTTATTCTGCAAAAAGAAATGGGGCTAACCGCAGTCGCATTTGGTTGGCTTGCCATCTTTTTTATGGGCGCTAACTTTATTAGTAAAAGTTTAAATGTGTTTTTATTAAGCTCTTTTTCTTCACTCCAAGTTTTATCGATCGGTATCATACTCACTACGTTTGCAAGTTTTTTATTGTTAATACTTACTCTTTTTGAACTTCAACAACCTTGGGTTATTGTCTTACCAATGACTATCATCATGCTGGGTAATGGTTTAATTTTTGGTAACGTAATGACTGCTGCGTTTACTCCTTTTGGTCATATTGCAGGCAGTGCTGGCGCTCTCTACGGTAGCATGCAGATTTTTGGTACGATTATTTGTGGTTTAATTGCCGCTATCATTAAATTCGATCAACAATTATTTTTAGCACTCATTTTATTGGCATTGAGTTTCATTTCTTTAGTTTCTCGCAGATATGTTCAACCCTATACGAGTTAGCTATTTTGCAACACAAACCGTTTTAATATTTGCAAATTCTTTAATACCTTCTGCGGCTAACTCTCGCCCGTAACCCGATCCTTTTATTCCACCAAAAGGTAAACGCGGATCAGAACCAACCATGGCATTCACAAAACATGCCCCTGCTTGTAATTGATCACGTGCGATCTCTTCGCCTTTGTTAAGATCTTGGGTAAAAACCGCCGCACCTAAACCGTAACAAGTTTGATTAGCGAGTTCGATAGCATGTAATTGATCTTTGGCGCTAATAAAAGCAATCACTGGCCCAAAAATTTCTTGATCAAAAGCTGCCATTCCTAGTTTTACATTATCCAGAATAGTTGTGGGATAATAAAAGCCTGGTGTGCCTGGTATTATGCCGCCGCAAATGAGTTCAGCTCCTTTATTGATAGAATCTTGTACTTGTTTATGAACCGTGTCGCGCAGATCAGCACGCGCCATGGGCCCTAATTTCGTTTTTTCATCAAGTGGATCGCCACACTGGTATTGTTTGGCCTTGGTAATGATTAAGGCTTTAAATTCTTCAGCAATTTCTGGCACAAGAATTAAACGTTTTGCCGCAATACAAACTTGTCCTGCATTACTTAAGCGTGATTCGATACAAATATCTGCGGCTTTTTCAAGATCAGCATCAGCAAGTATCACATAGGGATCACTGCCACCCAGTTCTAAAACAATTTTTTTCAAATTTTTAGCCGCTTGTGAACCCACCATTTTACCAGCTCGTTCGCTACCGGTTAAGGTTACGGCAACAACATGATGATGTTCAATCACATGTTCAGCTTGTTCATTTTCAATCACTAATACACGAAATATATTTTCGGGAAAACCGCAGCTTTGAATAATCTTTTGAATCGCTAATGCCGTGCCAACACAGTTTGATGCATGTTTTAAGAGTGCGCCATTGCCTAGCATTAATGTTGGCGCTAAAAATCGAAAAACTTGCCAACACGGGAAATTCCACGGCATAATAGCAAACACCACGCCAAGTGGTTGAAAACTCACATAACTTTTGGCCATTTCTGTTTGAATTATCTCAGGCTGTAAATAGCCTTCTGCATGCTTAGCAAAGTGTTCGCAAACCCATGCACATTTTTCAATTTCTTTCATGCCTTGCAAGATCGGTTTGCCCATTTCCAATGCCATGCTTTTGGCTAATGCTTGTTTTTGTGCTTTAAGCTTTTCGGCAACCGCTAAAAGCTTTTGTTGGCGTTGCTGAAAGCTTGTTTTACACCATTCCAGAAAAGCTTGGTGAGTTTTGGCGATGATTTGATCTATCTCATTGAAGCTTAAGATAGGATAATCTGCAAGTACTTCTGCTGTGGCAGGATTGATGGTTGTAATGTTCATACACTTAGCTCCTTGCTGCGCTGTGGTTTTAAAGATAATAGCACATGGCGTGACAAGCAGCTAAAATGCATATAGTATACCATGATAATAACTCTATAATTAAAATCAGTTTCCTCTGGATAAAAATTATGTTGGGGATCAAAAAATTATTATACTTTTTCTTTAAGCGCTCCCAAGCTCATACCACACATCGCTTGCAAAAAGGCGATCACATCTATTGTTATGGTATTTACGGCACTTATACTCATCATGGGCTTTATGTTGGTAATAGCAAAGTCATTCATTATGCTGGTTTAGCTAAGCGTTTTTGTGCTGCGCCAATTGAAATTGTTAGCCTGAAGGAATTTTCTCTAGGTCGTACAATCTATCTTAAAGAATATTCGCCACAACAGCGCAAATTTACACGCGATGAAATTGCACAGCGCGCGCTTGATCGGGTGGGCGAGAATTATTACTCGATTGTGAATAATAACTGCGAACATTTTGTGCGATGGTGTATTACAGGCAAACATAAGAGCCGCCAATTTAATCGCATTTTTTTTGCCTTAAATACCAATATTGCCCTAGTTTTTATTAACTCTTCACTTGGCGAAATTTCTAGCTCACTCACTGCTGTGGAAATTTTTCGTAATAACTTAACTAGCGCGGTTTTATTTATTTTACTATTAGTGTTAACCCTGCAATTTGCAATTACGTTTGTTAACCGTTTTTTGTTACGTCATCAAGTAGGTCATGGTTTAGTTGAAGTCAAAGCGCGGCATTTAGGCAAAACTATCGCGTCTTTCACTGGCTTATTCGTAACGTGTTTTATGGTATTGTTAGTACATTCTTCTGGGAATAACGTTGGTTTATCTGATAATGCTTTGTTTAGCGGCATAACAAGCATTGGCAACTGGTTCTGCGGCAGCGCCAATTTTACGATCGGTATTTTGTTTTGCGTGACTTTTCCTTTTATGGTGATCACTTTAACCGGCTGGCTGAGTTATCACTTTTTTCGCTATCGCTTGGCTCGGGGGTAAAATGTTGTCAAGGCAAATTCGTTAAACGTCCCTTTTCATGCCGGCTAAGACCTTTAGTCAAAATTATACAACGCTATATCACACATCTAAATTTTCAACTTCAAGTGCGTTGGTTTCAATAAAGATACGACGTGGATCGACTTGATCGCCCATTAAGGTTGTGAATATTTGATCAGCCGCAACTGCATCTTCAATCGTCACTTGTAGCATACGACGATGAATCGGATCCATGGTGGTTTCCCATAATTGATCAGGATTCATTTCACCTAATCCTTTATAGCGCTGAATACTTAAACCGCGCTTACCTTCACTCATGAGCCAATCTAACATTTCTGCAAAAGAAGTGATGGCTTTACTGCGATCACTACGCTTAATAGAAGCGCTTTCGCTCAATAAGCCAGTTAATTTTTCGGCAAGATTCGTTATTTGCAAGTATTCGTTGCTAGTAAAAAACTCATAATTCATCGTCATCGGTTGTGTGACACCATGCTCATTTAATTGAATAACGGGTAAAAATACATGCTTTTCATTTTCTGTTGAAGCATTAACCTGATATTGCTTATGATCCCCTGCATACAGTGCTAAACGATCTTGCAATTGTTGGCACCAAGTCGCAACTTTAGTTTGATCACTCAACTCAACTTGAGTTAACTTAGGCAGCGTTAGCATTTGCATTAGCGCATCTTGCGGGTAACGTCGTGCTAATCGTTTAATGATTTGCATCACGCTAAGATACTCATGAATTAATTTTTCTAAGGCAACACCTGAGATGGCAGGTGAATCCTGGGAAGGATAGAGTTCGGCATTTTCTAGAGCGAGCTGCACTAATTTTTCGTTTAGCGCATCATCATCTTTAATATACTGTTCTTGTTTACCCTTTTTAATTTTATAGAGCGGTGGCTGTGCAATGTAAATATGACCACGTTCAATCAATTCTTGCATTTGCCGGTAAAAAAAGGTTAGCAGTAATGTTCTTATATGCGCACCGTCCACATCAGCGTCGGTCATGATGATAATGCGGTGATACCGTAATTTATCGGGATTGTATTCTTCACGCCCAATGCCGCAACCCAGCGCAGTAATCAGCGTACCTACTTCTGCAGAAGCTAACATTTTATCGAATCTAGCTTTTTCAACATTCAAGATTTTACCTTTGAGCGGCAATATTGCTTGATTTTTTCGCTCGCGACCTTGTTTTGCTGAACCGCCTGCTGAATCACCCTCAACAATGAATAATTCGCACAAGGCTGGATCACGTTCTTGGCAATCAGCTAACTTACCCGGCAAACCTGCCATATCTAACGCGCCTTTGCGTCTTGTCATATCGCGGGCTTTGCGTGCTGCTTCACGCGCACGCGCCGCATCTATCACTTTAGAGATAATTGATTTGGCCTCTTGCGGATTTTCTAATAAAAAATCGTTAACGTATTCAGCCACAACTGATTCAACAACCGCTTTAACTTCGGATGACACTAGTTTATCTTTTGTCTGTGAAGAAAATTTCGGATCAGGCACTTTTACCGATAGTACGGCCGTTAATCCTTCGCGCGCATCATCACCAGTCGTTGCAATTTTTTGTTTCTTAGCAACAGCTTCTTTTTCAATATAGTTATTAACCGTACGCGTTAAAGCACCGCGAAAACCAGCTAAGTGTGTTCCGCCATCGCGTTGAGGGATATTATTGGTAAAACAGAAAATGTTTTCTTGAAACGAGTCATTCCACTGCATGGCTAAATCAACCACAATCTCATCTCTCGTCACCGTAAAATGCAAAACTTTTTTATTAATGGCGGTTTTATTTTTATTTAAATGCTCAACAAAAGCACTAATACCACCTTCATATTCAAAGGTACCGCTTTTTCCGCTACGCTCATCTTCTAAGTAAATGCAAATACCTGGATTTAAGAAGGAAAGTTCACGTAGGCGTTTAGCTAAGATATCATAATGAAACTCAACATCGGAGAAAATTTGGAGCGAAGGCTTAAATCTAATTTCTGTACCTTTTTGAGTTGTATCACCTGTAATTTTTAAGGCTTCTTCCGGCACGCCAAGATGATAGGTTTGCTCGTAAACTTTACCACCCTTCCTTATCGTGAGATACAGGTCATCTGATAACGCATTTACCACGGAAACACCAACACCGTGCAACCCCCCCGATACTTTGTAGGAACTGTTATCAAATTTACCACCGGCATGCAGCACGGTCATAATCACTTCAGCGGCAGATCGACCTTCCTCTGAATGAATATCAACAGGAATACCACGGCCATTATCTTTAACTGACACAGAACCATCACTATGAATAACAACGTGGATAGTAGTACAATGACCGGCTAACGCTTCATCGATAGAGTTATCAACGACTTCAAATACCATATGATGCAGCCCCGTACCATCATCGGTATCACCAATATACATTCCAGGGCGTTTTCTCACCGCATCAAGACCGCGTAACACTTTAATATTGGATGAATCGTAAGTTGCTTGATTACTCATACTATCTCAATCACTCTATCTAAAATTAGCCAAAAATGTGCGTTATTATAGCATTAAAACGCCCTATTGTGAGCATTTTAAATCAATTAAAAACCATAGCAACTACTCACTCCGTGGCAGGGAACGTCCATCTTTGGGCTAAAAACGGCGAAAATCTTTTATCGAAATGCTCATTTATAACTCATAAACTGCGCTTTCTCAAAAATATTTTCGCCATTTTTATCGCCAAATCTGAACGTTCTTGGTAAACCACAAGCTAAAAGGGCGAGCAGTTAAAAACCATACTAAAACAAGGAGTTAAAATCCACTGTGCTCACGTTAAAATTTTCTCTAAATTGATTCTTGCATCTCTACTTTTTGCTTATTTGGTTTCACGTGAAACAATTTATAATCACCTGAATTAAAGTTTCCGATTAAGTCATTGCGATTAATCCCCGTTATAAACGTTTGCGCACCAATTTCGGTAAGTTTAGTTTTCAAGAGGGCCTGTTTTTCGTAATCCAGCTCTGCAGGCAAGTCATCAATCAAGAAGATGCTGTTTTTATTTAACTGTTGCCGCAATAATAAACCCTGCGCAAGTAATAACGCACAAACAAACACTTTTTGCTGCCCGCGCGATAAGATTTGCGCAGCAGGCAAATCATTAACATAAAATTTTACATCAAAACGATGCGGGCCAACCGTGGTATAACCAAGTGCTTTTTCTTTAAGATAATGATGTTCCAAGCTACTAATTAAATCACAATCATTGGGCCAGCCTCGCTCGTAAACAGCGCAAATACTCACTTCACCCAGAAATTGCGAGATAATTTCTTCACACAGTGGAATATAATCCTGGAGATAAGCTTTCCGCATATTATCTAATTGAGTCGCATAGCTCGCAAACTCTTCATTCCAACTATTAATGAGCGCTTGCGATGACTTATTTTTTAATTCAGCATTGCGTTGTTTCAAAATCCGTTGCATTTTTTGCCAATAACCATAAAAAAGAGGTTTCACGTGAAACACTCCCCAGTCAACTAATTGGCGGCGATAAACAGGGCCGCCTTCAACAAGGTAATGACTAGTATGATTAATAAGTAATACTGGCAATAAACTTGATAACTCACTACTCCGTTGATTTCTTTCATGATTAATTTTGCATTTAATTTTAGGCTGTTGCGATTGCTTTAAAAGCCCTACTGTATAGTTTTGTTCATTCGCTAAAAGTGAAGCAAAAACGGCAAAAAAGGATTGTTGATGGGTAATAGCGGTTTCTAAGTGTGTTGTGCGGAATGATTTGCAGCGGCTTAATAAATAAATCGCTTCAAGAAATGTGGTTTTACCGTAGCCATTATCGCCAAAGATTAAATTAAATTGTGCATGAAACTGCAAATCAACTTCGATCAAGTTTCTTAAATTTTGAATTTTTATATTTAATAGGCTCATAATACCGCTAAAGCCGCATGGGCATGATCACATAAACACAATCAACGTCATCGCAGCTTTCTTCTATCACAACACCGTGATCGCCATCGCTAAACGTTAATTGAACAGTTACACTGTTGCTGGCATTCAAAATATCAAGTAGGTAGGTAATATTGAAACCAATATCCAAATCACTGCCTGTATAATCAATACTAATACTATCTTCTGCTTCTTCTTGTTCTGGATTATGAGCAATCACGTTTAACCGATTCTCACGCAATTGAAAACAAACACCACGAAATTGTTCATTCGTTAGAATAGCCGCGCGAGCTAATAATTGCTTAAACATTTCACGATCTAACGTGATAAGTTTATCGCCATGCTTGGGGATAACATTATTATATTCAGGGAATTGGCCTTCTATTAATTTCGAAACAAAAATAACATCTGGTGTCACCAGTTTTAAATGGCTATCACTGATAGCAAGGGTCACATTTTCATCAGAATCTTCTAACAAGCGCATTAAATCCATAACGGCTTTACGTGGCACAATAACATTTGCTTTATTCTGATCAGCAACGGCGGGCAATTTAATATGCGACACAGACATACGATGACCATCCGTTGTTGCTGCGCTCAATTTGCCCGCAGCAATTTCCAGTAACATGCCATTTAAAAAATAGCGAACATCTTTCTGTGCAATTGAAAAATACGTCTTATCAATAATGCATTTTAAATATTTTTGAGGTAATGATAGCTCTAACGAAAACGGTTGATCATCAATACTGGGAAATTCATCGATCGGTAACGTCATTAAAGTAAAGCGACTACTACCCGAATGAATAATCATACGATCATCTTGTAACATAAAATCAATAACGCTATCTTCGGGTAAGGCTTTGCAAATATCAACAAACTTTTTACCGGGTACGGTAATTGCGCCATCATTCGCCTCATTTTTAAGATTAACGCTTGCTTTTAATTCAACTTCAAGATCAGTTGCAGTTAGCAATAATAAACCTTGCTTAACTTGTAATAAGATATTGGCTAATATTGGAAAAGTTTTACGACGTTCAACCACTGAGGCTACCATTTGCAATGGCTTAATAAGTTCGTTACGTTGAATAATAAATCTCATAACACAAATCCTTTAAGTCGTTAAAATACGCAATAAATTTTTATAATCTTCCTTAATATCTAAATTATTACTTAATAATTCTTTAATTTTACGGCACGCATGTAACACTGTCGTATGATCACGACCACCAAAGGCTTCACCGATTTCAGGTAAACTATGATTTGTTAACTCTTTAGCAATCGCCATTGCAATTTGCCGCGGTCTTGCAAGCGATCGATTGCGTCGCTTTGACAACAAATCTGAAAGTTTAATTTTATAATATTGTGCAATGGTTTTTTGAATATTTTCAATAGTCACTAACTTGTCTTGCAAAGCGATTAAATCTTTTAAAGCTTCCTTAACAAAATCTAAGGTGATTTCTCTACCTGTAAAATGCGCATTCGCAATCACACGTTTTAACGCACCTTCTAACTCCCTTACATTTGAACGTAAGCGTTTAGCAATAAAAAAGGCAACCTCATAAGGTAATTCAATTTTTGATTGCTCGGCTTTACTCATCAAAATAGCTACACGTGTTTCAAGTTCAGGCGGCTCAATAGCAACCGTTAACCCCCAGCCAAAACGAGAACGTAATCGCTCTTCCAAACCGCTAATTTCACGTGGATAACGATCACAGGTTAAAATCATCTGCTGCTGCCCTTCAAGTAACGCATTGAAGGTATGGAAAAATTCTTCTTGTGAACGATCTTTCCCCGCGAAAAATTGAATATCATCGATTAACAATGCATCAACTGAGCGATAATATTGCTTAAAAGCATTCATGGAGTTGGTTTGTAAAGCGCGCACCATATCAGCGACAAAACGTTCAGAATGCAAATAAACAACTTTGGCATTATTTTTATTTTTAATAATAAGGTTACCAATAGCATGCATTAAATGGGTTTTACCTAACCCCACCCCACCATAAATAAATAACGGATTATAGGCTTTACCCGGATTTTCAGCGACCTGGCTTGAAGCAGCTCGCGCTAATTGATTCGATTTTCCCTCAACAAAATTATCAAAGGTAAACATTTTGTTAAGATTGTTACGGTGTTGCGGCGCTTTAATACTAGCGTTAATAACTTTTTCAGAGACAGTTTGCACAGATGCTTGCAACACTTCTGTTACAGTTTTTTTACCTTCATTATTCGATAGGCTACCAATTTGTAAATCAATCTCAATTGCTTGCTCGCCACTAAGCTGATTCAATAATTCATGAATGCGCGCAAGATAATGTTGTTGGATCCACTCACAAACAAAACGATTCGGTGCTAACAGCTTTAGGTGATTATTGTTTAACTCGGCTTGTAAAGGTGATATCCAAGTATTGAAGTGCTGCGCTGAAAATTCCTTTTTCAAACTCTTTAAGCACTCTTGCCATAGTGAAAATTTTTCTACCGAAGAAACATCCATCCCAAAAACCTCTCTCAACAGGGCTGATAATTCTATCCTTGTTTGCTTAAGTTATCCACAGTTAAAAAACCTTTTTTTTAATTAAATATTAAACGGTTCAAATTCTCACCAACTTAGAAACACTGTAACTAACGATATAATCACCCCTCTTTTAAAGTGATGGTTAAATTTAAAAGTTAAATTATTAAAAACTGACAATGTGAGTAACCTAACAACCTGTTAATAAACTATTAACAACCAGAGGAAGAAGGTGTTAGTACTTTATCTAAATCGAGAACACGCTAAAACCATTAAAAGCTTATTAGCAACTAATACGCAATCTATACCAAGCCTTAAACACAACAAAATTAATAACTAACCAATTGAAAAAAAATCCTTTTTGTAAAGTTATCCACAGATAATAGCGGCAGTAATAATAACAACTAATATTTAATAATATAAATATATTATAATTAGCAACCTCATATTTTTATTAAAGGCATCTACTTACCCTTTTTAGCCCAAATATGAGCGTTCCCTGCTACGAAGTAAGTAGTTACTACTAAAAATTACTGATTGACACGCGCGGTTCAGTCACATAAAATCGCGCGTTCAGTATAAATTTGTTTAATTATATTTGGCTTAAAAATCATGAAAAGAACTTTTCAACCCAGCAATTTAAAGCGTAAACGTACTCATGGCTTTCGTGCACGTATGGCTACTAAAAATGGCCGTAAAGTAATTAACGCTCGTCGTGCCAAAGGTCGTAAGCGTTTAACTGCTTAAAGAATCGTATTGAAAGATAAGAAATACTTTAAAAACAGTAGGTTATTAACATACCGAGAACATAAACAGGTTTTTGATAACACTTGTAAAAAAGTATTGTCAAAGTATTTTGTTGTTTTATCAAAGAATAATGAAATCGAAATATGTCGATTAGGTATCGTTGCTGCGAAAAAGCATTTTAAATTAGCGGTAGATAGAAATCGACTTAAGCGTTTGATTCGTGAAAGTTTCAGGCATAATCAAAATGAGTTACCACCACGTGATTTTGTTGTCATAGCGCGCAGTGGCGTTTTATTGGAAACAAATAAAACATTGCGCATAGATTTGGATAAATTATGGCTAAAGTTGGGCAAATAATTAGCTGCGTTTTAGTTGGTATTTTAAAGATTTATCAATATGTTATAAGTCCATTTTTAATTAATCGTTGTCGTTTTTATCCTTCCTGCTCAAGTTATGCCATTACAGCAATAACAAGGCACGGTTTGTTTTATGGTAACTATTTAATAATACGTCGTTTACTCCGATGCCATCCTTTTCATACGGGAGGCGTTGATGAAGTTCCTAGAGCAAAGCGTAGCTGTCATCAACCTTGTGATATCAACAACGATACTTCAAAATAAAAGGTAACCCTAAAATGGATTATAAAAAGCTGATTCTCTATGTCGCGTTAGCGATAGTCGCAGTACAACTTTGGACCGCTTGGCAGGCAGACTACACCAAACAACCTCTGCAAACATCACAGCATTCTGCAAGCTCTACGCAACCCAATAATCAATCCCAAGATGCTTATAGCCATGTTCCGCAGTTGCCGCAAGCTAAGCCATTTTCGATGCAAACAACCACGAAGCCCGCAAATCGTTTAGTGACAGTTAAAACAGATCTGCTTGATCTTACTATTGATACAGCTGGCGGTAATATTGTGCAAGCAAAGTTGTTAGATTATCCTGCAAGCCTTAAACAAAAAAATGTTTCTTTTACATTACTTAACGATAATCCGTCACAATACTACGTTGCTGAAAGTGGTTTAAAAACGGAAGAGGCGGTAAACCAAACACCGGCGGTTTATCAAAGTACGCAAAATAGTTATCAACTTGCTAATGGGCAACAAGTTTTGGTTGTTAATTTAACGAGAGAAGAAAAAGGCGTTAAATTCACAAAAACATTTACTTTTACCCGAGATAGTTATGTTGTTGATGTAAAATACAATATTAATAATCAGTCGCAGCAAGAATGGCGCGGCGGAATGTTTACACAATTATCACGTGTTAAAGTTGAACCTAAACATTCTGGTGTATTACACTCTATGACATTCCTGGGGGCTGCCATATCAAGCCCTGATAAACGCTTTGAAAAATTAAAATTTTCAGAATTAGATAAAGTTCGTATTGATAGGCAGATTACGGGTGGTTGGGCAGCTATGGTGCAACACTATTTCTTAAGTGCTTGGATACCGTCTGCAACCGCACCTTATCACTATTATTCCAACGTTGATAATAATGTTTATACGATTGGGATGATTAGTAATCCGATTGTCGTTGCAGCTGGCAGTTCTAAAAATATTAGTGCTCGTTTATATACCGGTCCTGAAATTACCTCACGTTTAAAGCAAGTAGCACCTGGGTTAGATCTTACGGTTGATTATGGTATTTTTTGGTTTATATCCAGTATTATTTTTTGGTTAATGCAAAAAATATATTCGGTTGTAGGCAACTGGGGATGGTCTATTGTTTTAGTTACCGTTTTAATTAAATTAATTTTTTATAAACTTTCAGCAACCAGTTATCGTTCTATGGCAAAAATGCGGCGCTTACAGCCACGGATTGCCACATTAAAAGAACGTTATGGTTCAGATAAACAAAAATTTAGCCAAGCAATGATGGAGTTGTATAAAAAAGAAAAAGTTAATCCATTAGGGGGTTGCTTACCAATTCTGATCCAAATCCCAGTTTTTATCGGTTTATATTGGGTGTTGGTTGAAAGTGTGCAATTAAGGCAAGCGCCTTTTATTTTGTGGATCCATGACTTAAGTGCGAAAGATCCTTACTATATTTTGCCAATCTTAATGGGGCTTTCTATGTTTTTACAACAAAAATTAAGTCCTACACCACCTGATCCGACGCAAGCGAAAATCATGATGCTTATGCCTGTAGTATTTACGGTATTGTTTGCAACTTTTCCAGCAGGTTTAGTCTTGTATTGGTTGGTTAATAATGTTTTATCTGTGCTGCAGCAATGGTATATCACGCAAAAATTAGAAAAAGAATTTACGAAACCAAAGAAACAACCAACTAAAGCTAAAAATGCCACATCATAATGATGATACTATCGTTGCAATTGCTACGCCGCCGGGTTACGGTGGCGTAGGTGTTGTTCGTATTTCCGGTAAACTCGTTCCAGATCTTATAAAAAAAATACTTAAAAAAAATTTAAAACCACGTTATGCAACTTATTGTGAATTTAAAAATCAAGCTGGGCAAGTTTTAGATTTAGGAATTGCACTTTATTTTAAAGCACCACATTCCTTTACTGGCGAAGATATTTTAGAATTACAAGGTCATGGCGGTGCTATTGTTTTAGATGATATTGTTAAAACAGTAATTGATTTAGGTGCACGCTTAGCAAAACCGGGTGAATTTAGTGAGCGTGCATTTCTGAATGATAAAATTGATTTAACCCAAGCAGAAGCGATAGCTGATTTAATTAATAGTGCCTCATCACAAGCAGCGCGCTCAGCTATTAATTCATTACAAGGTCAGTTTTCAGAATATATTAATATACTTGATCAAGAAATTATTAATTTACGTTTATATGTTGAAGCTGCGATTGATTTCCCCGATGAAGAAATCGATTTTTTAGCAGATGAACTTGTTTTAACAAAAATAGAAAATATTAAAAAACAATTACAAGCAACAATCAACAAAGCAAGTATTGGAAGTGTCTTAAACGAAGGCATGAAAGTTGTTATTTGTGGGGCACCTAATGCAGGAAAATCCAGCTTATTAAATGTAATTAGCGGCGATCAAGTCGCCATTGTGAGTAATATTCCCGGTACTACCCGGGATATCGTGCAACAAATCATTCAAATTGATGGCATGCCGGTTAAAATTTTAGATACCGCCGGCCTGCGCGAAAGTCAGGATGAAATAGAAAAAGAAGGGATGCGGCGCACTAAACAAGCCCTTAAAAATGCCGATCAAATTTTATTTGTGTGCGATGATAGTATAAAACATGAAACGCTAGATAACGAAATCTTCACTATTTTAGATGAGTATAAAAATAAAGTAACGATAGTAAAAAATAAAATTGATCTTAGTCATCAATCGCCTAAGCTTGTCCAAGAAAATAATCAGACCGTGATTTATTTATCTGCAAAACAAGCACAAGGAATAGAGTTACTTAAAACACATTTAAAAGCAACAATGGGGTATCAAACGGCTGGGGAAGGTACTTTTATTGCCAGAAGAAGACATTTACTGGCACTGGAAAAAGCTTCTCTTCATATTGATTTAGCGTTGCAACAATTACAAGAGTATCATGCTGGCGAATTAATCGCGGAAGAATTAAAGTTGGCTCATTATGCTTTAGCTGAAATAACCGGATTGTTCACCACAGATGATTTACTAGGGAAAATATTTTCAAGTTTTTGTATTGGGAAGTAATGTGACCTTGCCTCAAATCTGATCGTTCTTGAGTAATTCAACATCATGCCTGGAATTACTGTCAACTTCAGCATAATTCACTGGTTGCTGTTTTTCACGTGCAAATTTTACAAATAGCTTACGACCTTGCAAAGGTTGGCCACTCATTACTAATGATCGCCTTGCTTCATCTGGCGCAGAAAAAGTGATAAATCCAAAGCCGCGCGAACGACCCGTATCGCGATCTTTTACTACTTTCACATCAATAATTTCACCAAATTGAGAGAATGCCATTTTTAATGAAATGTCATCCAAGTCATAAGGAAGGTTTCCAATGTAAATTTTATTGGTCATTATATAGCCTCAATGTTTAATATTTCTCCGAATTCTGCTAAAAATGCAGAAATAACATACGATGCAAAAATCACATCTTTGATCGGCTAAAGTTGGGTGTGAATATTAGGTTTTATTATTCTCATTAAAGCCACACGTGAAATCATCCCTTAAGCCCTGTCCCCACGGTAAAAATAATACCAGATGAAGCTAAACTAAGACAATAAATTAAAGAAATTTCCTATATTTTTTAAAAGGTTAACAATCGTTCAAAAATTTGCTAAACAAAGTTAAGTTGAACGTAACTATTCACCAAGTAGACGGGAACGTCCATATTTGGGCTAAAAACAGCGAA
>CAYGTS010000060.1:0-6547 GCA_964352905.1 uncultured Legionellales bacterium
CCGTCATTGCGAACGCAGTGAAGCAATCCAGGAGTGAGTGGCAGTGTGTGAGATAGTAAAGGTGATACTGCTTAATGCAGTGGCGCGACTAGCAAGTTTTGCTAAATTTTGCAAAATCACAGATCCTTTCTCTGGATTGCTTCGCACTTTGTGCTCGCAATGACAGGATTTTCGTCATTGCGACTGATATCCAATGTGATGCTTGAAAACAGTGGGGCCGATAGAAAATGAAATTAAATTACACATTATCAACAATAGCAAACATCATTGCCGGTCAATTACACGGCAGTGATTTAACTATCGATCATCTTGCAATCGATTCACGCCAAGTTAAACAAGGCGATTGTTTTTTAGCGCTGCAAGGTGAAAACTTTGATGGTAATCAATTTGTTGAAGCCGCGATTAAACAAGGTGCTATTGCTGCAATTGTTTCGCGCCCAACTCAATTACCCATTCCACACATTATCGTAAGCGATACCCGCCATGCATTAATTGCACTAGCAAGCTATCATCGCCAACAATTTAGCTTACCGGTTGTGGGTATTACGGGTAGCTGTGGCAAAACGACAACGCGAGCAATGCTTGCAAGTATTTGCCAGCTTACCGCTAATACCTTAGCCAGTATAAAAAGTTTTAATAATGAAATTGGTGTACCATTAACCTTATTAGAATTAACTTCAGCGCATGAAATTGCCATCGTTGAAATAGGCACTAATCACTTTGGTGAAATTGCTAAACTCACCGCCATTGCTAAACCAAGCATTGCCATGATAGTGAGCATTGGTCCTGTGCATATAGAATTTTTAGAAAATGAACAAGGTGTAGCGCGTGAAAAATCAGATATTTTTGCCCAATTACCGGCAGAAGGTTTTGCCATTTACGAACACGATTCACCGTATCAAGCAACCTTTAACAATAAAATTGGCCAGCATCATCGTATAACTTTTGGTTTTACTGAAAAAGCAATGGTGTGGGCAGATGAGATTCAACAACAACCCGATGGCACAAACCAATTTAATTTACATATCAAAGATCAACAAACAAAAATTCATTTGCCGTTACTTGCACAACATAATATTAGTAATGCCTTAGCAGCAGCAGCAGCAGCGACAGTTTTAGGGATTAAGCTTGAAACGATTAAAACCGGTTTGCAAAACGTAAGCTCTGAACAACATCGTTTAACCCTGAAAAAAGCGGGCAATGGTGCACTTATCATCGATGACAGTTACAATGCCAACCCACGTTCGATGCGTGCGGCCATTGATTTATTAAGCCATTATCAAGATAAAAAAACCCTGTTAATAATGGGAGATATGGGAGAATTAGGCGAAAAAGCAGAGAGCTATCATGAGCAAATCGGCGATTATGCGCGTGCAAAGGGTATTGCGCAGTTATACGCTTATGGTAAATTATCGGCACAAACGGTGAGTGCATTTGGTGAAAATGCCCA
Source organism: uncultured Legionellales bacterium (assembly GCA_964352905.1). GTDB lineage: Bacteria > Pseudomonadota > Gammaproteobacteria > JAHCLG01 > JAHCLG01 > CAYGTS01. Next base: position 1,451 of record CAYGTS010000060.1, read on the forward strand.
GCATTTTAGCACCCATGAAGCATTAATCGCTGCCGTAAAAAAGCAATTCAATGAACATATAAGCAATGACAGCGTAATACTCGTTAAAGGATCTTACAGCATGAAAATGTGGCAAGTCATTGAAGAGTTAATGCATACGAATGAGGAGACACGCTAAATGTTACTTTGGCTTACCAATTATTTACAACAATATTATCATCCCTTTAACGTTTTCCACTATTTAACTTTTCGTGGGGTGTTAGGTGTTTTAACCGCATTAGCGATTGCCTTGCTGTGCGGGCCGCTTTTAATTCGCCGTTTAACCCAATATAAAATTGGCCAACAAGTGCGTGATGATGGCCCACAAACGCATTTAAGCAAAGCCGGTACGCCCACCATGGGTGGCGCATTAATTTTAATTTCAGTCGCTTTATCTACTTTTTTATGGGGTGATTTAAGCAATCGTTATGTTTGGTTAGTGCTTATTGTTACTTTGGGGTTTGGTGTTGTGGGTTGGGTTGATGATTATCGCAAAATGATTAAGAAAAATTCCAAAGGTTTATCTGCCAAAGCCAAATATTTTTGGCAATCCGTATTTGCTTTAGGCGCTGCATTATTTTTATATTTCACTGCTAAAACACCTGCAGAAGTTGATTTATTAATGCCATTTTTCAAACATATTAGCATTTATTTAGGCGCGTTTTATATTGTCTTTGTTTATTTTGTATTAGTTGGCAGTAGCAATGCCGTGAACTTAACCGATGGTTTAGATGGGCTAGCGATTTTACCGTGCGTGTTAATTGCCGGTGCGCTCGCTATTTTTGCTTACACTGCAGGTAATGTGGAATTCGCCAAATATTTGCAAATTCCCTATGTTGCGGGTGTGGGTGAAGTGGCCATTGTGTGCGCATCGATTGTGGGGGCGGGCTTAGGCTTTTTATGGTTTAACACCTATCCTGCGCAAGTTTTCATGGGTGATGTGGGTGCCCTAGCCTTGGGTGCGGCGCTTGGCATGATTGCGGTGATTGTGCGCCAAGAATTAGTTTTTTTTGTAATGAGCGGTGTGTTTGTGGTTGAAACCATTTCGGTGATCTTACAAGTTGCCTCGTTTAAAATGACCGGCAGGCGCATTTTTCGCATGGCGCCCTTGCATCATCATTTTGAATTAAAAGGCTGGCCAGAACCGCGCGTGATCGTACGTTTTTGGATCATCACCGTGATTTTGGTGATGATCGGTCTTGCTACGTTGAAGTTGCGGTAAGTGGGCGAGTGTGACCAGCAATTCCCGGTGTAGCGAGGAACAGCCATATTTGGGCAATCTCACATTAAAAACACATAAAAAATGTGCTCATTTATTATGCATAAACTCCGCTATTTTTTAGTGTTTTTAATGTGACCTTGCCTCAAATCTGACTGTTCTTGGGCAATCAGACATTACGGCGGGAATCGCTGTACTTGGGGGGTGCTTTCTTGATTTCACCCCCAACTAGGGCTAAAATTACCTATAGCTGGGGGTAAGTATGGGCGTATATCATAGTCAAGAAAATCAATACTTTGTTGGCAGGCAAGCTGAGCGAGCAAAGCTAACCCATATTGCGCAGTTAAATGCAGCAAGCATTGTTATTGTTTATGGGCGACGCCGTGTTGGAAAAACGGAGTTATTAGAGCAAACCTTTAATCAGCGTAATATTCTTAAGTTTGAAGGGATCTATGGTAAAAGTGAATCCGAGCAGCGCCATCATGTTATGACGGAATTAGCAGTTTATGCTGAGAACCCATTATTACGTGAAGTGCGTATTGATACTTGGGTTGATGTTTTTAGAAAAATTGCAGACTATACCCACCAAGGTGTTTGGACACTGTATTTTGAAGAGGTGCAATGGTTAGCAAACTATCAAGATGAGTTTGTTAGTGAATTAAAATATGCGTGGGATAATTTTTTCCGTCATAATCAACAGCTCATTCTTATTTTATGTGGATCATCGCCATCTTTCATGCTTAATCAAGTTGTTCATTCGAATGCACTTTACAATCGTTCACAATTTGAGTTTTCGCTGCAAGAATTAAATCCGATTGAAGCAAAAACATTGCTCGGTAAATATTCAGCTAAAGATGCATTGCAGGCGTATTTAACAGTGGGTGGTATTCCAGAATATTTATTAAAATTAAAAATGGATTCTTCGATTTTGCTGAGTTTATGTCAACAGAGTTTTACGCAAAAAGCGTATTTTGCTGAAGAATATCAGCGCATTTTTGTGAGTAGCTTGGCTAACAATTCACATTATATAAAAATTATTGAATTTTTGAGTAAAAAACGTTTTGCAACACGCCAAGAAATTATTGCACGTTTAAAAATTAGCTCGGGAAAAAATGTGACGGAATTATTAACGGATTTAGAATTATCAGGTTTTATCCAAAAGTATACACCCTATAATGCGACAAAAAACACCACCCTAGCCCGCTATAGTATTTTCGATGCTTATTTACAATTTTATTTTAAATTCATTGAGCCGATTAAGGCAGATATTGATAAAGGGAAATTTAATCTTTCCCCAACCACGGCTTTAAATAATCAGCAATATCAAATTTGGTTAGGATATGCGTTTGAACGTTTTTGCAGGCGCTATGACTATGTGTTAGCAAAAATGTTAGGCTTTAGTGCAGTTCGCTATACTTCCGGTGCTTTTTACAATCGCAATCTGATGCAAACCGAGCCCGGTTTTCAAATCGATTTATTATTTGATCGCGCGGATAATGTGATCACGGTTTGCGAAATAAAATATTTACAAACCAAGGTTAAGAAGAAAGTGGTTGATGAATTTGAAGAAAAAATTGCCAACTTACCACTAAAAGATAATCAAACCTTGCAAAAAGTGTTAATCACAGCTTCAGGTGCTGAGCAATCGTTAATTGATCAGCATTATTTTGATGCGATTATCACGCTCAACGAAATCATGGATCCGCATTATTGGCGAACTTAAGCTGCTGTAGCTTTGCGGCTAGGTGATGGTGAATTGTTCCATTGTTCAACCGCTTTTTTCACTTCATTAATAAGCGCAGTGGTTTCACCGGTTTCGCGGAAATGTGATGTATGAATTTTGCGCCAGTTAAGCAGTGGGTGCCTGTTAAGGTAATCCTCAACGGTTGTAGTTTTATAAGTGTTATTACCTAAATAACCTGCTAGCGCTTTTAATACATTTTGCTTTTGCTGTCTTTTATCCTTTTCGCTAAAAAAGCAAAAGCGGCGTTGTTCTTCGTTTTTAATTTGTCCTTGTAATGCTCTTTTTTTTGTATCTAAGAGCCCTATCAACAACTTAAATTTTTCTTCGGCGTTAGAATCTGGTTGTTGCATTGCCTGTTTAGGTTTATTTTCATAAAAGCGCCACCACTGATTGCTTGGAGTTGCACCTGGTGTTGCGGAACTATCAGCAGGCAAGTTTTCCTGCATTTTTTCAGCAGGGGTTACTTCGGCCTTCTTCGCAAAAAACTTGTGGTAAAGCATTTTCACAGCATTTGTCACTAACATCGTGGTAGCTATCGATGCAACTAAGAAGGCTGCACTCCAGCCAATAGGTGTGAATGCAAGCCCTACATTGATACCAATAATGACAGCGCAAAGGAAGGCTTTTTTAAAGTGTTCTTTAGCAGCAGCTCTACTGTCTTGTTGATCCTGTGCGTTACTATAATTTTTAAACAGATTATAAAAGCCCATGCCCAAGTGATAAATGGCTTTTAACGCAATCCCACCAAACACAATTCCCGCTAAAGTAGCAGCCACTGTCATACCAACGGGACTAATCATTAGCATAAACACTGTGGCACTTAGCACGCCTAAAATGATAGCCCCGGTTATGCGTTCCTTAAAACCCTGCCAATGCTTGGCTTTTTCTTCTGCGGTATCAACGGCGTAATACGCAGCGAGATGATAAAGTGCCATCCCAAGATTAATTGCAGCTTCAGCGAGCATCGTGCCAAAAAAGATCCAGGGTGTTGCAGCGTTACCCAGAATAGGTGCAAAATTACCCGTCATAACGGCAAACATGATACTGCAAGCGGCAAGCAATTTAATTAAGAAATTAGCTTTAAATTTTAGGTTTCTATTTTCAGCATGGTAAAGTTTGTTGCCATATACAAAAACTCGAATGACATCAAACAACGTACCGAGTGGGAAAATAACATGCTGAATGCGTACGGTTAATTTCTGTAGGAAATCAAAAATCCCAGCAAATAAACTGCCTTGTAGGGCATCGGATACGGTGCCAACTTGTTCGGCAAGCTCAGTATGGTTTTGTTCTTGTGACATATTATATTATCCCATATAGATGAGCAATAACGGTAACGATGTTGATCGTTATTATTAATCTTGAATAAAAGCAAGTCCTTTTTAGCGCAGTGTTATTCCGTAACGGAGTGTTAGATAGTATGCGGTTATTATACAGTAATTGCGTAAATTATTAAATAGGCTGTTAATTTATTGTATAGTATCAAGTAAATATCGAGTGTTATGAGTTTTGACAGCCAATCCTGTTATTATCTTGGTCAGTTGTAGGACTCAATAAATCAAGTAACTGTATAGAGCTGCGTGTGCCTTGTGAGTATTGCTGTGGTCTTAGTGTAAACAAACCGGGGCGATAATGACGTTCCACACACAAGAGGTGCTCTTTTTGGTGATTAAACCATGTCTTAAATTCAGCTGTATTAATCGTGCCAAGGTTGGCTTGTATATACTGAATATAGGTTTGCTTCATTGCTTTTGTGACTTGATTAGGTTCGGTTGTATCCTGGGTGTAACCAGCAGCTTGTTTAGCTGCTAAATCAAGATGTTTAATCGCAAACTGAAGATCATTTGTTGCCCGCCATTGTGCAAAATCTTCTGAATGGTTATCGCCTAGTATTTCGCTAACAAACGCTTGGTACTGTTTAAACTGATCTGCATTGAGTGTTTGGTCATGCGTAATGCCAGCAGCTTGTTTGGCAGCGGTATGTAAGGGTTTAAATTTGTTTTGATCGTCCTTGCTTACTGCAACGTGTTGCTGTAAATGCGCAATCGTAAAAGCACGATGATTTGTTGCCCGCCATTGTGCAAAGTCTTCTGAATGGTTATCGCCTAGTATTTCA
>CAYGTS010000060.1:6647-15142 GCA_964352905.1 uncultured Legionellales bacterium
TGAGTGTTTGGTCATGCGTAATGCCAGCAGCTTGTTTAGCAGCGATGTGTAAGGGTTCAAATTTAACCTTATTTTCAATGCTACTACTGTTGCAAATAATTCTTAAGTGATTTTGTAAATAATATTGTTCAAGCTGTACCAGTGTTTGGTTTGGATCACCAGCAAAACCCAAGCCTGTCCTTAACAAGCCTGCTAAAGCAGGATCTGCTGGAACAATTTCTGTTACCTGCTGTTCAGTAATAAACGCATTAGCTTTTATTGTTGCTTTGCTTTCCATAATCGCTAATGCCTCTCTGTGATTTTCTATCGTTTTAAATTCGTCCAATGTAACTTTTGTTACGACAGTTAGCCTATCTGTTAAATTTAGCCTATCTGTTAAATAAAGCATCGTTGCACACAACCCATAAATATCAACCTGGCGATCGGCCTTCATGGCAGTGACTGCTTGATCTTCTGTGTACCGGCTTTGCGGCATATTGAATGCCGGTTGCTCATGAAACATTTTTATTTTAGCTAAGGAAGTAGCTGCATGCTCTTGTTTAATACTACCGCCCAAGCCAAGATCAACGAGTTTAACGTCATAACACCCAAGCTCTTCGTTCCAATGACATAAAATATTAGCTGGTTTAATATCACCATGCACAATGCCTAATTCATCATGCCAACGCTTGACTTCAGCAATCACACTGCGCCATAACAATGGCGTGCGACCGGGGTGTAAGCAAGCCTCATCTAAGGCCTTATCTAATGTTTCTCCTGGAAATTTAGGCATCACCAAGCGCATGTTTTTAGCAATATTGTTTAAACCAAGATTTCGATTTTTTTCATTAGTTGGCCACTTCCCTTCACGTAATTGCGCAATTTGTTGCGCTGATAAACCATGATAAAAATGTACTTCGCCCGGATAAGCCATGTTCAGCAAATCAAATTCTTTAACAAAACTGCTAATATCATGTAGCGTATAATTACCTTCATTAGGAAGCAGTGTTTTCACGGCAAGCCATTCGCCTGTGCTGCTTCTAACGAAGGCATAAGCACCTTGGCCAAGCTTATTTGAAGCTGTGAGTTTCTCAAAAGAATGAGCTTCCCCAGCAATCGTTGCTTCTGAATTACGGCGTTTTCGATCTGCTTCAGCAACTGCAGGGTTGTTATCTTCTGCATGAGTTGTATAGGTGCAGCTTTCATCACCACAAAGGCAGGATAATGGTGTTAACGTTGGTTGTGTGGTGCTAGCGTTATCGTTAGTAGAAGGAGTTTTTGAAGAGCTAGTAGCAGCAGGGTTATGCTCTTTGTTGTTGGTGGATTCAGGGAGGGCTGTGACTGTTCTAGCGAGAGCAACTGCAGCACGCTTGGCCTTGTCGCTAACTTGTGCAGCAAGTACTTCACTCAAAAAGTGTTTTGTTAAGTGTGAAAAGGCTTCCTCAGGTTTACCTGTTGTTAATAAGCCGTTCCTTAGCCCTTGCTGGAGGTATCCATTACCTTTAACAAATGCGTTTACGTCGTTATCAGTTAATAATTTGTAACGAGAAGCATTGTTTGGGCATAAAGAGGGATGATTTTTTTCTAACAAAAAAACACACAATGAATAAATATCGTACTTAGGATCTGGACTGTGAATAGCTTCTTGATAGCGTTCGGGATGAGTGTAATAACGAGGATCGTAATCATGAAAATGAGCTGCGGTACGTAAAAAAGTGTTATGATCTGGATTCAAACTTGCACCAAGCGCTGTATCAATCAGTTTTACTGTATAGCTTTGTGTATCATTATCCCACGAACAAAGCATATTGCTTAGTTTAATATCGCCATGCATGATTTGCAGTTCATGATGCCAGCGATTAATTTCGGCAATCACGGCAAGCCAAAGCAATGCTTGCTTGTGCATATTATATTCAATTGCAGCTAATTCTTCATATAGTGTTTTACCTGGAAATAGCGGCATCATTAAGCGCAGCGATTCACAGTACTGGTTAATTTGCTCTGGAGACAGTGGTGGGTTTATTTGCGAATTTGTTGAGTCATCAATTTGGCTTAAAACTTTTGGTGGGATGTTATGATATAAATGCACTTGCTCAGGGTAAGCAATTTGTAATAGTTTAAATTCTCGTACCAAGGTAACTAACTCATGTGGGCTATAGTTTTTTTCAGAACTTAGTTTTTCTTTGAGATCAGGGTTATGTGTTTCTAATAAATTTTCTAAATAGTTGAATTCTTCTTCTGAAAAGCCAACTTCTTTGCATTTTGCTAACGTGAGCTGCTGTAATTCTGTATAAAACGTAAACTGGTAACCCGCTATTGCCCGCCAGGATTCTTGAGAAATAGCCTTTAAGTTAGCTAAGTCTCGCTGAGTAAAGTTCTTAAGTGCAATTCTGGTAGAAACAAGCCGTTTCACTGCGTACTGTTTGCCATCATTGCCCCTCACTATGCCATAACTGCCGCTGCCAAGGGTGCTAGCCTTATCTGCTTCTTTGAATGTGTATGTATTATCGCCTTGCTGGCTAAACGAATCGCTGCGGTCTCTTTTTTCAGGTGATGCGTCTTGATGCAGCGTATAAGTGCAGTGTGAATCACCACAAAGGCAAGATAATGGAGAAGGTTTTTTTTTGCTTTGGCTAAACATAATATACCTTTCTTATTTGCGTTGTTATGATTTTAGCATAATTCCAGTACAATGTAAGTGTGTTTACAGCGATTTCCGCCGTAACGTGAAATCGCCCAAATATGGCTGTTCCCGGCTACAGCTCATAGGCGTCAACTTAAGAACCGCCTCCCCAACGAAAGTTGGGGTCCAGGGAGAGAATCCACTAAATTCAATAGGACTTACGAAAAACGAGTATTTTTGTGCTGTGGCGAGGCGCAAATCGAGTGAGCACCGCAGTTTATAAGCGAATAAATGAGGATGCGAAAGAGATTTGCAACAAAGCTACAGCCAAAAAGACGACGTTTATCGTAAGTCCTATTCAATTTACATGCGTATTTTCTAGGTAACTGCTCGCCCCTTTAGCTTGCTGTTTACCAAGAACGTTCAGATTTGGCGATAAAAATGGCGAAAATATTTTTGAGAAAGCGCAGTTTATGCGTTATAAATGAGCATTTCGATAAAAGATTTTCGCCGTTTTTAGCCCAAAGATGGACGTTCCCCGCTACGGAGTGAGCAGTTACTTTTCTAGTACAAAAGCTATCTAAATTCATCTTGATTTCATGCTTCCCAGTCTTTTTCCCTGGACCCCAACTTTCGTTGGGGAAACGGTAGCTTGCTCATTTTCTTAAGTTGACGCCTATGGGCTACAGCGAATTGCTGGTGTGTTTATAACTTCCTGAAAATGCTTTATATTAGCTACAACTAGATTTTCAATAGGAACCATCGTGGCAGATTTTCATATTATCGTTGGATTAGGGCAAACTGGGGTTGCCTGTGCGCGCCATCTTAAGCGCCAAGCTATTCCTTTTATGATGGCAGATACGCGTGACAACCCGCCTGGCTTGGCTACGTTACGCCAAGAATTGCCAGATATAGCTATCGAATTAGGTGAATTAAAGGCAGCAACTTTACTAAAGGCGCGTTGTATCATCCTGAGTCCTGGGTTGGCGTTACGTCATCCCGTGATCCAGCAATGCATGCAACACGGCATAGAAGTGATTGGCGATATTGAATTGTTTGCGCGCCAGGCACATGCGCCGATTGCTGCTATTACCGGTACCAATGCTAAAAGTACGGTGACCACATTGGTAGGCGAAATGGCCAAAGCGGCCGGGCTTAACGTGGCAGTAGGCGGTAACTTAGGCACGCCAGCGCTGGAATTGCTTAATGATGACATTGAACTGTATGTGTTAGAGATATCCAGTTTTCAATTAGAAACCACCTATTCATTGCGTGCTAAGGTTGCTACGATTTTAAATATTTCGGCCGATCATTTAGATCGTTATGACAATTTGCAAGATTACGCTGCGGCTAAGCAACGTATTTATCATCATGCTAAGACGGCTGTGTATAATTTAAACGATGATTTAACTTATCCACCGGATCAGCACAACGCGCTGAGTTTTGGTGATGCGCCCGCAATGTTTCATATTGCAAAGCGCGATCAACAGTTTTTTTTAGCCTATCAGGATCATTTAATTGCTACCAATGAATTGCCTTTGCCCGGCAAACATAATTGGTTGAACTACTTAGCGGCGTGGGCAATGGGCACGGCTTTGGGCTTACCGTTTGCTGTGATGCGAGATACTATGCGTCGTTTCCCGGGTTTAGCGCATCGCTGCCAATTGGTTGGTGAGTATCATGGCGTGAAATGGTATAACGATTCCAAGGGCACCAATGTTGGTGCAGCTGAAGCGGCGATTGTTGGGATTGGCCAAAGTCATGCCGGTAACATTATTTTAATTGCCGGTGGTATGAGCAAAGGTGTTGATTTTAGTGTGTTAAAACCCGTGATGAAGCAGTATATTAAAACCCTGATTTTAATCGGCGTAGATGCACCCAAAATTGCGGCCGATTTAAACGGCGCAGTTAATATGCAGCAAGCGGATTCATTAGCGCATGCTGTTGCCTTGGCCGCTCAGTCTGCAGTGAGTGGTGATATTGTGTTACTATCGCCCGCGTGCGCCAGTTTTGATATGTTTAAGAATTTTGAACACCGCGGTGAAGTATTTTGCCAAACGGTAAAGGGTTTTTTTAATGCTAAGTAATGTTTGTTATTTTTTTCCGTCATTGCGAGGTAACTGTCATAACCACCGCAAAATTTCAAGGAATGAAGAGTCACAATGAATAAAAAATCCATGGCGATGATCCACCAGCGCGGTAAAAAATTACCGGCGTTATACGACAAATGGCTACTCTTAGCTGTTTTAAGTTTAATGGCGTTGGGTTTAATGATGGTTGCCTCCTCTTCGATTACCATTTCCTACAAAATGTTTAACACGCCGTTTCATTTTTTAATCAAACAAGCGGTTTATTTGTTGGTTGGGCTGGGGGTTGCCTTTGCCGTACTACGCATTGAAATCAATGCCTGGAAAAAAATCAGCGCGCAATTATTAATCATTAGTTTTATATTGTTAGTATTAGTGCTCATTCCCGGTATTGGTCGGCAAATCAATGGCAGTATGCGTTGGATTGGTGTGGGCCCCATTGGCATGCAAATTTCGGAATTAGTTAAACTGTTTATGATTATTTATATTGCCGGTTATTTAGTGCGGCGTGGTGATGAAGTGCGGCAACAGGTTAGTGGCTTTATCAAGCCCATGCTTGTCTTAGGTATATTAAGTTTATTACTCTTAAAGCAACCGGATTTTGGTGCGGCAGTGGTGATCATTGTGACCGCACTCGGTATGATGTTTTTAGCCGGTGTGCGTTTATGGCAATACGTGGTATTAATTGCGTTAGTGGCATTGGCACTGGCTGCGATCGCAATAGCCTCACCGTATCGCATGCATCGCTTAACCGCGTTTATTAATCCTTGGGCGCATCCCTTTCAAGACGGTTACCAGCTCACGCAATCGTTAATTGCGTTTGGTCGTGGTGGTTGGCAAGGTGTTGGCTTAGGTGAAAGCGTGCAAAAATTATTTTATTTGCCCGAAGCGCATACCGATTTTATTTTTGCCGTTTTAGCCGAAGAATTGGGCTTAATTGGCATGCTAGTCACGATCGCTTTATTTGTGTTGTTGGTATTTCGTTGTTTCGCGGTGGGTAAAAAAGCGCAGTTACTTGAGAAAAATTTCGCAGCGTTTGTCGCATACGGTATTGGCTTTTGGATAGCCTTACAAATGTTAATCAATATTGGTGTGAATAGCGGTATTTTACCCACTAAAGGTTTAACTTTGCCGTTAATTAGCTATGGCGGCAGTAGTTTAATTGTGATGTGTATTACGCTTGCAATTTTAATTCGCATCGATTATGAAAATCGCTTAACGCATTATGGATTAACTAAAAAACGCAGGGCACGATGAAAACTGTTTTAATCATGGCCGGTGGTACCGGTGGGCATATTTTCCCCGCTTTAGCTGTGGCGAAAGAGTTACAAAAACAGCAATGCAATATTTATTGGTTAGGCAGTCACACAGGCATGGAAAAAAACATCGTGCCACAACATAACATTCCGATCCATTATTTAGCGATCACGGGTTTACGCGGCAACGGTAAACTAGGCCTGTTATTGGCGCCGTGGCGTGTCACCAAAGCGGTTTTACAAGCGATCAAAATCATTAAAAAAATTAATCCAGATGTGGTGGTTGGTTTGGGTGGGTTTGCCAGCGGCCCGGGTGGCATTGCGGCAAAGCTGTTAAAAAAACCGTTAATCATTCATGAGCAAAATTCCATTGCCGGTTTAACCAATCGGGTTTTAGCACGTTTTGCTAAAAAAGTATTACAAGCCTTTCCTAATGCTTTTGCGGCTAAATACAAGCCCATTTTAGTTGGTAACCCTGTGCGCCAAGCCTTGCAAAATTTACCACCGCCGCGCGTGCGTTCTTGGATGCAAGCAGGGCAACTCAATATTTTAATTCTAGGTGGCAGCCAAGGTGCCTTATCGTTAAATCAAACTGTGCCCAACGCCCTGCGAGAATTGATCGCGAACAAGCAAATTAATGTTTGGCACCAATGTGGTGAAAAACACTTAGCGCTCACCACGGCGGCTTATCAACATAGCGAGGTTAAGCTTACGCCTTTTATTGAAGATATGGCAGAGGCCTATACTTGGGCTGATTTAGTGATTTGCCGTGCCGGTGCCCTAACCGTTGCTGAACTCATGGCAGTGGGTGTGCCCAGCATCTTAATTCCTTATCCTTATGCCGTGGATGATCATCAAACCAAAAATGCTTTATATCTTGTGAACAACCATGCCGCACATTTAATTCCGCCACAGCAGTTGACAGCTGAAGCAATTCATTCAATAGTAGTGTTTTTATTGAACAATTCGAGCGACTTGCTTGAAATGGCCGAAAAGGCTTACAGTTTACGCAAAATAAATGCGACACAGGACGTTGCAAACTATTGTATGGAGGTATGTTGTGGCAAATCTCAAACCACAAACGCAAGCGATGCGCCGGATTAGGCACTTACATTTTGTTGGCATTGGTGGTGCTGGCATGGGCGGTATTGCAGAGGTATTACTCGCTAAAGGGTATAAAGTGACCGGTTCCGATATGAGTGAAAATGCGGTCACGGCACGTTTGCGCAGTTTAAATGCTGAAATTGCGCTTGGTCACGCTGCCGAAAATATTCATCATGCCGATGCGGTAGTGATGTCAAGTGCGGTTAAGGACGATAACCCTGAAATTATTGCGGCCCGTGCACAAAAAATTCCCGTTATTAAACGCGCGGAAATGCTTGCAGAATTAATGCGTTTTGAACAAGGCATTGCGATTGCCGGCGCGCATGGCAAAACTACGACCACCAGTTTGGTCGCAACGCTATTAATCGATGCCGGTTTAGATCCAACCTTTGTCATTGGTGGTTTACTTAACAGTGCCGGTAGTCACGCACACATGGGGCGCAGTCATTATTTTGTCGCCGAAGCGGATGAAAGCGATGCCTCGTTTTTATATTTAAAACCCATGATTGCGGTTGTTACCAATATTGATGCCGATCACATGGACACCTATGGCGGTGATTTTGCTAAATTAAAAAGTACGTTTGTTGAGTTTTTACATAACTTACCATTTTATGGTTTGGCGGTGCTTTGTTATGACGATCCCGTCGTGCGTGAAATTATGCCGCAAGTTTCGCGACCCATTATCACTTACGGTTTTGATCACAATGCCGATATCTATGCCATGGATTACCAACAAAATGGCATTCAAACGCATTTTACGGTTTGCTCTAAAGACAACACGCCGCCGTTTAATATTACCCTGAATTTACCGGGCAAGCATAATGTGTTAAATGCCTTGGCCAGTATTGTGGTGGCGCGTGAAGCTGGCGTGAGCGTTGAATCGATCCAACAAACCTTAAGCAAATTTGCCGGTATTGGGCGCCGTTTTCAAATCTACGGTGATTTTGCCTATCAAAGCGGCAATGTTTTAATGGTAGATGATTACGGGCATCACCCAAGTGAAGTCACGGCAACCATTCAAGCAGCGCGCCAAGCCTGGCCTGAGCGTCGTTTAGTGATGGCATACCAACCGCATCGTTATACGCGTACGCGTGATTTATTCCAAGAATTTGTTACGGTCTTAGCAAGCGTTGATCAATTAGTTTTACTGGATATTTATCCTGCCGGCGAAGCGGTGATCAAAGGTGCTGAAGGCCAAGATTTACTACAAGCAATTTGCAAAGTCGCGAAACAAGCCCCCGTTTTTGTTGGCAAAGGCGAATCCTTAAGTCTTGCGTTAAGCCAAGTATTACAAGCCGGTGATGTGTTATTAACCCAAGGTGCGGGTAATATTGGCGCGTTGGCAGGACAGCTCGCCGCGAGTGAGTTGCGGTTTTAGGTTCTTGAAAATCGTATCTATTCAGCAAATTTTAGTCGAATTTACTGAGAACGTTCAGATTTGGCGAT
>CAYGTS010000061.1:0-7488 GCA_964352905.1 uncultured Legionellales bacterium
CTCCTCGCAATGACGGAAATCGCCGTCATTGCGAACGCAGTGAAGCAATCCAGGGCTAGGATCTTCGATTTTTTGAAATTTAACAAAACTTGCTAGTTGTACCACTGCATTAACTACCCATCAACTTAACATCTAATTCAGCGGCTCTTGCCCCTGGATCGCGTCGCTTCGCTCGCGATGACGGTATACTTGCGGAAAACAGCGGGTTAGCTTACAGTTAGCGTTCTAAATTAGGCATTTCGCAAAATCTGGTTTGGCGAAAGGCAACACAAATAGATTATACTTATTATAACGATATTATTTTGGTAACAATTTCTTATGGCAGCACAACAACAGGGTCAATCAGCAGATAATTCTTTAGCTCCCTTGTGGATTATGATCCTGGTTTTTATTGTGTTGGGCATTATCTGGTACTTTTTTTCCGCGCAAATTATTTGGGCCATTTTTCAAGTAAAATTATTTGAAATTTATTTAGTGAGCTTTTTTAGTGATGGCCTAACCAAAGTAAAAGAGTATATCCAGAACGCATCTTACAGCGAAGTTACTGTTAATCAACTCACTGCAGTCAGTGCGGCGGTGGGAAATTACTTGCGCTATGCGTTTGCGCCCATTTTATTTATTACCGGTTTGTTTTTGTTACTGCGCTCTTCCGATTTTCGGTTCCGTACTGTTTACAACATGAAAAAATTATTTTCCAGTGAAGTGAAAAATTGGCCGCAAATCGCGCCCGTCATGAATGTTGATTTAGTTAAAACGGATATTGATAAAGGCCCGTGGGCTATGGCATTAACACCGATGCAGTTTGCTAAAAAACATAAACTGTTAAAGGAAGAGCGTAAAAGCCTCACCGAAGGCATGTTATTACGCCATCAACGCAAAACTGTTACCGTGATGCGGGGCGCTGCGCATCGGGTTTTTTCATTGCAACTAGGCAAGCGTTGGCAAGGTATAGAAAAATTATCACCTCACATACAAGCCTTGTTTGCTATTTTTGCTGCCAAAGGGAATGGCGATGATAAATCAGCAAGAAAATTATTATCCCAAATTTCAGCCTCGACGAAATCAGGGCAGCTTGACTATAGCGGCAAAGAAAAGCTACTTGAGAAATACGGTAATAGCAAAGCAGTAGAATTTATTATCCAACAACACGGTTATATTTTTACTGTGATGGCCTCGATGTTGCAATTTGCGCGCAGTGATGGCGTGCTTGCCACGGCTGATTTTCTCTGGTTAAAACCGGTTGATCGCACACTTTGGTATATTTTAAATATGGTTGGCCGGCAAACTTCATTATCTGAAGTTGGCGGTATTTTTGCACATTGGCTATCAGAAAAAGAAATAGGTCACAAACTCGCTGTGCCGATGGTGGATGAGGCAGTGAAAGCACTTGAACTTGCTATTCAGGAAGTGATTTATATTCCTGATGAAGAAGACAAAGGTAATTAACATGTTACGTGGCTTAGATAAAAAACATGAACTCGATCCACGCCAGTTGTTGCGGGATACCCGCACACTTGGCCAGCGAATTTATGATTTTTTCAACAACCCGCAAGCCGTTGGGATTATGTTGTTGTGTGGCGCTGTAGCGGTGTGGGTATTACCGGCAGGCGCTGATTTAGCTTTTCTTTTTTGTATTGGTAGTTTCCTCTATGCCTTAACACGCAAAACAAAATTACCGTTTCGTATGCCGCTACATTCTGGTGCAATTGATTACAACGATATTCAACCAGGTTCAAACAAAGCTCGTAAAGCACGTGGTATCTTATATTTTGGCAATGAAATCGGGACCAATCAAGAATTGTGGTTTAACAATGATGATATGCGAACTCATATGTTAATTTTTGGTTCAACCGGTAGTGGTAAAACCGAGGCGTTAGTATCGCTCGCCTATAACTCGTTAGTTCAAGGTAGTGGTTTTATTTATGTTGATGGTAAAGGTGACAACTCACTGTTTGCCAAAATTTTCTCAATGGCTCGCTCCATGGGGCGTGATGATGATATTTTGCTGGTTAACTTCATGACGGGTGCGAGAGATATTATTGGGCCACAAGAAAAACGTTTATCAAACACCATGAATCCTTTTTCCAGCGGTTCATCCAGTATGTTGTCACAACTGGTCGTAAGCTTAATGGATCAATCTGCGGGTACGCCCGATGGCGACATGTGGAAAGGCCGTGCAATTTCATTTGTTGAAGCATTAATGAAAGTGCTGGTTGCCATGCGTGATAGTGGCAGTATTTTATTAGATGCCAACTCGGTGCGAAATTATTTTACGCTTGATCGGGTTGAACAAATCGTAGTCGATAAAGTATTCCCACGCGATAATGGTTTAGAAGGCGTGAGCTTAGAAGGTTTACCGGATGTTGTCTTAGAACCACTTAAAAACTATTTAATTAATTTACCTGGTTATGATAGAACTAAAAAAGGTAAACAATCCTCACAAGTATTAGAACAGCATGGCTTTATTACCATGCAGTTAACGAGGGTGTTTTCATCACTTGCAGATACCTATGGTCATATTATTCGAACTAATCTTGCTGAAGTAGATATGAAAGATGTCGTGTTAAACCGTCGTATTTTAGTCGTGCTCTTGCCCGCAATGGAAAAATCTCCCGATGAATTATCAAATTTAGGCAAAGTCATTATTGCGACCTTAAAAGCGATGATGGCCGCCGGTCTTGGTGATGAGGTTGAAGGTGAATTTCACGATATTATTGAGCGTAAACCGACTAATGCACCAACACCTTACCTCTGTATTCTAGATGAATATGGTTATTATGCAGTGCCAGGTTTTGCGGTTGTACCAGCGCAGGCACGTTCACTCGGATTTTCTACCATTTTTGCGGGACAGGATTTACCGGCTTTCCAAAAAGCATCTAAAGAAGAGGCTGCATCAATTGGTGCTAACACCAATATTAAAGTGGCTATGAAGTTGGAAGATCCGGTTGAAACGTGGGAATTTTTCTCAAAAACAGCCGGTGAAGCTTACGTTACTAAAGTGGATTCCTTCCAAACCAAGAATGATAGTATTACTAATACGTATCTTGATACGCGCAGCTCCTCTTTTGAAAAACGTGCCAGAATTGATTTATTAGACTTAAAAGATCAACGTGAAGGAGAGGCGCACGTATTTTTTAAATCAACGATTGTGCGTGCTAAATGTTTTTATGCTAATCCGCGCCCGGTTAAACGCATGCGTTTAAATCAATTCTTGCGTGTTGAAAAACCTGATTTTAAAAAATTGGTTGAATTTGAAAGGCGTTTACAACGGTTTGAAGAAGCCCTTGATAATTATCAAAACTTTACACCAACGGTTTTTGAAAATGCAGAAGTAAGCGAAGTTGCCGAAAAATTATTAAGAAACCCTGATGTTGGTGCAATTGAACGTGGTGTATCAGCCTTAATGGACTTTCAGAACTACACTGAAGAAGAAGCAATGCCAGAAGAAAAAGAAGACATTGCTGATGAACAGTTAAATATTTTTACTGCATTACGGTTAGGAAAACGTATGCAAACAGATATTTTAACCAATGATTTTGCAACGTTTAGCGCACCCTTATTAACAAAAACGGCGTGTAAAGAAAAGATTGAATTTGTTGAACGGTTAACTGGAAAAACAGCGCAACATGCAACTAACATTACTGAAGAAATTATTAAAGATATGCAAACGGCAACATTTTATCCGCCGGTTATTCCTGAAATGCCGGATACCGGTGATATTGTGGCAACCATTGAAAGCGTTAATCAGCATATTGCAAATCAGCGTAAACCAGCTTCAGATGAATTACCCAAACCACCAAGCCTAAAAGATCTAGAAAATCTGGATTTTTCAATGCCAAGTTTTGATGATTTTGCAACGGACCAAGCTGCAGGCGCCACCCGCGATTTTGATTTACCTCATTTTGGTGATGATCTCCCATTAATCGATGATAAGCCTGCGCCATCGAAAGAATCAAATGCGATTGACTTTGATGATTTTGATCCGCTGTTTGATGATGAACCGGAAGATAAAAAGTAAAAGTCATTCCCCCTCTGTGATCTCAGCACATCTGTACCTATCGATGGTGCGCTCCAGTAGCATGCCGTTATTATCTGTTGATATTATTTGCGTGAAAATTTGATTCAAGTAATAATGAACGCTATTTTGGTTTAACAATAAAAAACTTAAGAGATTTTAACGAGGTAATAACCAACGCATGTCAAAGCTATATCGATCGACTATTATTGTGCTGATAATTTGCCTGAGTTTAATCGGATGTTCTTCTAGAACATTTTACCCACCAGGTCCTTACGTTTCCAAGACAGCGCAAGTTGGTTTGGCAGGAACTGCTGGGGGTGCAGTTATTGGTGCTTATTATGCGGGTGGCTTGGGTGCAGGCTTTGGTGCCATTCTGGGTGGTTTAGCCGGGACCGTGATAGGCCACTTCATTCAGCAGAATCAAACCTTGCTTGAAAAAATTCAAGACCAAGGCGTACAAATCGTAATTGTTGGTGATAATCTGTTAATGATTTTACCAAGCGATAAGTTTTTCTATCCTAACTCACCGAATCGCATCCATTCTTCAGATCAAATTTTAATGGATATTAGCAAGTTGGTACGTCGCTATGAAAAAATTACGGTTAATGTTACCGCTTACTCTGATACAACACGTTCACCACAGCGAGCCGTTGCTTTAACGCAGCAGCAAGCACAAGACATTGCTGATTTTTTATGGGCCAATGGTATTGATACCAGAATTTTATTAGCAAAAGGGTATGGGAGCGCTCATCCGATTGCGAATAATGCCTCAGCCTATGGGCGAGCGCAAAATCGGCGCATTGAAATTCGTTTACGTGTGTTACCAAAATGTTGTATTTTAAGTAGCGGAACGGGTTAATAATTCTTGCTAAAGTAGTGGGACAAATAATTAAAATTCAGGTAACATGAACAGGCTTTACACAACCTAACAGACAGAGAGCTGATCAATGCCAGTTAATTTGCAAGAAGTATTAAAATCTGACGTACACTTTTACCGCAATAATTTTCGTCGCGCAGTTGTGGGGCTTATTATCGCCTTAATTATTTTGATTTTTTTATGTTTTGCTTTATTTTATAAAGTTGCCAATATTGCTGAGCGAAAATTTTACGCAACAACCAGTGATGGCAGAATCATGCAACTGGTACCAATTAATCCCGTAACCTATCAGCCAGAGAGGAGTTAAGGGGTGAAAGATGATGCAGTAGAAATTGTAAGACTGAGAAACCAATTTTATCGCGATAATTATCGCCGTGTTATTTCAGCTTTGCTCATCTGTTTTCTGGCTATTTTAGTGTTGGCGGGTATCATCTTTTACATGATTACGCACCAACCCCAGCCAAAATATTTTGCGACCACACCTGATGGTAGAATTATCCAACTCATGCCACTCGATAGACCTAACCAATCTAACGCAACTGTTTTACAGTGGGCAAATTCGGCTGCAGTGGCTGCTTATTCTTTTAACTTTGTTAATTATCGCAAAGCGCTGCAAGATGCCTCTTCTTATTTCACACCGGATGGTTGGGAGCAATTTCTATCAAAATTAGAAGGTTCTAATAACTTAGCTGCGATCACTTCGCGTAAGTTAATCATGAATGCCGTAGCAACTGGGGCACCGGTTATTTTAGAACAAGGCATATTAAACGGTCGTTATTCATGGAAAGTACAAATGCCAATGCTGGTTTCTTTGGAAAGTGCAAGCCAAGTGATACAACAGTCATTAAACATTACCATGCTCATTACGCGGGTGTCTGTTTTGGATAATCCAAAAGGAATAGCTATTGCACAGTTTGTGGCGGCTGAGCGGGCAGGTGGTGCATGAGAAGTATAATAATCAGTAGCAAGAGAATACTGACTCAGATCATAGGATCGATCCTGCTACTTTGTCTTTGCAATAATCTGTTCGCACAAGAAGCCTGGGTAACAGGAGGGCAAAATGCCGATACTGCGGGTGGTAGTGAATTTACTGGTCCAACCGTAGGTGCAGATGGTGGTGATAGTACTGATGATAGTGATTTTGATAGTGCTCAGCTTTCTAATTTAGTACAACAGCGAATGCAACATTTAGCAAATGAAGATCAAGGTAATACAGCATTAAATGGCCTGCATTCAGTACAATCACAGTTGCCTAATCATGAACAGCGTGGCAAAAATACCAGCACTAATTTGCGTGGGCAAGCGTTTAGTAATTTAGTGAGTAATGCATTACCCATGACACCAGAGGAAATTGTTAAATTACATAGCTTGTTCAATGCCACGCAACGCGCTGCATCAACAATACCTGGTGTGCCTCCTCGCCCTGTTTCACGCACCGTGACCATTAATTTATCCCCCGGTGCAACACCACCGGTGGTACGACTTTATGCGGGTTTTGTTTCAACGTTAGTTTTTGTAGATTCTACGGGCGCGCCTTGGCCGATCGAAGCTTATGACTTAGGTAACCCAAAAGCATTTAACATTAGTTGGAATCGTAAAAATAATATGCTGATGATACAGGCTTTAACACTAGCGACGGTTGCAAATTTAATGGTAAAGCTTCGCACTCAACAAACGCCCGTCATGATAACGTTAGTGCCAGATCAACAAGCGGTGGATTATCGAGTTGATTTAAGGGTACCTGGCTTAGGACCGGAAGCAAATGCCATGCCGAGTGGTGATGGCCTACCTGATGCGGCTAACCCTGTTTTATTGAATATCTTAAATGGTATTGCGCCATTAGGAAGTAAAGTATTACATGTAACGGGTGCGAGTTGCCAGGCTTGGTTGATTGATCATAAGCTTTATTTGCGATCACGATTTAAAGTGATATCACCAGGGTGGCTAGCAAGCATGACAAGCGCTGATGGCACGAATGCTTATGAGTTGCAACGCACACCTTATGTTTTGTTAACAGGGCATGGTAAGACAATTCCGATCAGAATATCAGGATTTTGAATTTTATGGGTATACGATTAAATAATATCAAAGGGCTTTTTAAAGATACACGTACGCGAGTGGTGATTATCTTTACGATTGTAATTTTGTTGCTCACTATTATTATCGGTATCGTATCGCTTTCCAATCGGTTAGCAGGGCCACGTGGTGGGGCTGATGTGCCAAATGTAGCAGGTGCTATTAAATCAATCCCAGGTGGCGATGATGTCCCACAAGAATACGTTAAGCTCCAAACTTATCAAAATCAATATAATGCCGAACAAGCCCTTAAATCCGGTGAAAGTGCTGTTCCGACTATCATGCAATCAAGTTATTTAAGCCCAGAAGCCCTTTTAGCGGGATCCTTGAAAAAAGGTTCAGCAGATCAAGCGCAACAAAATGGCTCGCAAGGGAGTACCGCCGGTACAACTGGTTCTAGTTTGGGTGGAGGCAGTACTGCTAACGGTAATACGGGATTAGCATTAAATTATGGTTTAGGCGGTGCAAGTGCTGGCGCGGGAGCAGGTACTGGTGCGGGAGCAGGTACTGGCGCGGG
>CAYGTS010000061.1:7588-15073 GCA_964352905.1 uncultured Legionellales bacterium
GGTGCAGGCACAGGCGCTGCAGGCAGTGGTTTAGGTGCAAGCGGTGCAGGCACAGGCGCTGCGGGTAGTGGTTTAGGCGCAAGCGGTGCAGGCAGAGAAGCGGGAGCTAATGGTGGCAGTAGCAATGTTCCTATTACTGGTCTTACAACCAATGGTACTGGTAGCAATGGCACAGGTGCAAGCGGCATGGGAAATGATGGAGCTGGCACGAACGCTGCTGGGACCAACGGGAGAGGTGTGAACGGCGCGGGAACCGCAGCGATAACTGGGTTAGGCCCTGCTGCTGATGCTGGTGGGCTTGGTTTGGGAAGTTTAAGCAATCAAGCTTTTAATGGGCCAGGTACAGCAGATAGTGGGGCAAATACCGCCAGTGATTATCAAAACCAGCTTGATCGCATCAGGCATCAGCAGCTAGCTCAAATGAATCAACAACAGATTTCTGATCAAAAAGATGCGATTCAAAGCGCAATGGCGGCGCAAGCAACGCAACTATTTACTGCTTGGTTACCGCCACCAACGCAAGTTTATACAGAAGGTACACCAGCAAAAGAGAAAAATGGCGGGAAAGCGGGTGCTGCGGGCAGTGGAGGTCAATCAGCCGCAGGCCAAGGCAATGGTGGTGCTGGAGGCGCATCAGCTCAAACACCTATCATTAAATCAGGTTCAGTTCTTTTTGGAGCGCTCATAACTTCTGTTAATAGTGATCAAAATGGTCCTGTCTTGGCAAGAGTTGTTACGGGTAAGTTTAAAGGTGCAAAACTGATAGGCCGATTTGAACCGACTAACAACAATACGGCAACGGGCGCTGATAAATTAACTATTACCTTTAGCTCGATGACATTACCCTCTGTGCCAGTCACGATTGATATCAACGCAGTAGCCATCGATCCTGATACGGCCAGAACAGCGTTATCAACTTACACCGATCATCATTATTTATTGCGTTATGGTACATTATTTGCGTCTGCTTTCCTTGAAGGCTATGCCCAGGCTTTAACGCAATCGGGTGCTACCACTACGATCCAACCGACCGGGACCACAACTTTTTCTTTTCCGTCTTTGAGTGGAAAACAAAAATTTGCAGTGGCACTTGGCACAGTAGGCGATCGTTATAGTAGTGTTTTAGGAAGTACCTTTACAATGCCCCCCACTGTCTACGTTAAGTCAGGTACAGGAATTGGGATTTTATTTTTAAACGATGTATTACCAGCATCTCAATAGATTAAACTAGAGGCTATCACCATGGTGCAAGAGACAGAAACAAAAGATAGTGAAGAATACAGTTATTCTGGCGATGCTTATTCAAATGAATTCCCTGTGAAGAAAACCAATATTTTCCAAACAATGGTAGGCAAATTATCAAAGCAAAAAGGGCTTTTAGTCACGATAGGCTTTATCGTTATCATTTATGTTGTTTTTAAGATTATCAACTCAATTGAACATAGAGATAAAAATAACCAACAAACTGTTACCAAGACACAAGCCACAAAATTACAAGATACCACGGCTACACCTGCTCAGGAACAACAGGTTCATGAACGTATCAATAATCTTCAAACAGAACATGCTGGGCAAAACGAAAAATTACAAGAACTGCAGACAAACGTGGCAAATATTAACAAAAAAATGTATAATGTACAGGAAGCGGTTGCTAATTTAGAAGCAACTGTTGGGAGACTACAAAATATAATTCAACAAGTTATCATTGCAGAGCGAGCTGCTCGGCAAATGCGCATGAACAGATTACAGCACCACCCTGCAGCGCTCTACCACGTTTATGCCATTATACCTAATCGTGCGTGGTTACGAGATGCAAAAGGAAATACGATAACGGTGAGGCCAGGGTCCTATTTACCCAGGATGGGTAGCGTAGTTGCTATTGATTCAGCAGCCGGCACTGTAACAATGGAGAATGGTGTTAAGATAGGCTTTGCCCTTTATGATCGGTAATTCGGAGTAATAACAATGTTGTTAACATTACTGGTGGATTGGCCAACTTTACAAACAATGCTAACAAGCATTGCATCAAATATTCCTGAGCTAAATGCGCTCGTCACTGGGCTAGCTTATGTCGCTGGCATGTATTTTTGCTTAAGAGGTGTTTATCAGCTAAAAGAATATGGTGAGCTTCGTACCATGATGTCTTCACAAACAAGTATCATGAAACCAACAATTACTTTACTTATTGCGGGTGTATTATTATATTTGCCTTCTATGTATCATATTGGTTTACAAACCGTATTTGGGCAAGCAGATCCGAGCCCATTAGCTTATAGCTCAGAAAATCCAGCTTCCTGGGATGGTATTGAAGCCGTAATTGTGCAGATTGTACAATTCGTTGGGCTTATCGCTTTTGTACGAGGTTGGTTTATCATGTCTGGATTAAGCGGTGGGCATGCACCGCATGGAACGTTTGGCAAAGGGATGACACATATTGTGGGGGGGATCCTCGCAATGAATATTATAGGATTTGTGCATGTCATGGAAAGCACAATTGGTATGACAGTTTCTTAAGAAATATTTTTATGGGAGAGATCGACAAGATGAAAAGGTTAGCAAAAAGGCTACTGATTAAAGCAAATGTTCTCATGCTGGGGATTGTGGCTTATTTTCAAGTGGCAACAGTTTATGCTGATAATCAGAATTTAGGTGGCGTTGCTACGACTGTTATCGCCAACTTTGGTGAAATAGCGAAATTAATTACGGCAGGCTCTTACATTGCTGGTATGGGCTTTTTTATCGGTGCGATTCTAAAGTTTAAAGCACATAAAGATAACCCAACTCAAATACCTGTTGGTACGCCAATTGCGCTGATTTTTATTGCGGCTGCATTACTCTTTTTACCATCTATATTTGGTACCGTTGGTGGCACATTATTCTCAGGCGGTGGTACGACTGCTGGCGTAAGCGGTATTACAAATTTTAAACAGTCATCATAGTGTATCCGCTTGAGCTTACGATTAAGCCAGGTTTATGGCGAATGTTTGCAGCAAGAAAGACTGATCCTGCGTTTCAGTCTTTCAGCAAACGCGTGCTTGAAAGAGATTCGTATACATGCCAATACTGCGGCTTCCAAGCGCAAGAGTATCAAGAGGTCGTTAATCTTGATCAAAACTACAATCGCAATGTTTTATCAAACATGGTTACTGCGTGCTGTTTTTGCACGCAGTGTTTTTTTGTTGAAACAGTTGGCAAGAATGATTATGGCGGTGGTACGCTAGTTTATTTGCCTGAAATTAGCCAAAGTGACTTAAATGCTTTTTGTCATGTTTTGTTTTGTGCTATGTCAAATGCGACCGCTTATCAATCCACAGCAGAGACATTATATCGCTCTTTTAAATTTCGTGCCCAAGCAGTAGAAGAACAATTTGGTCCAGGTACGTGTCGCCCGCCTATTTTTGGCCAGTTAGTGTTAGAATCAGCAAAAATCAATGAGAAGATAACAAAAGACATCTTAAAGAATTTGCGATTGTTACCATCACATGCAAAATTTAGAACGCAAATTGAAACGTGGGCGCAAGCAGCTATACAAGAGATACCAAGCTAGTACCATTTCAATTCGTAAATCTTATAAATAAAAGTTCCTTGGGGGAAATAACTATGCCAAGCTTTATTGATCCAATCCTGGATGGTATCGATAGTATACTTGCTTGGCTAACCACCTCATTAAAACAAACCACCGCGTCATATTGTGAATTACAAACAGCAGATTCGAAAGATGTGCTCGTGGCTCACGATGGATCATTGATTTCAATTATCAAAATAAGCGGCGTCACACAGTTAATTGGGAAAACGGAATTTGATCATCTAGTTGAAGGTTTAAGCAATTCGTTACAATCTGCAATGTCACGTGCAGGTCACACACTGCAAGTTTATTTTAACTATGAACGCGAGACAGTTAAAAAAACCTTGAATAGCATGTTGGCGCCAGCGCGAGCAACTGCAACAAAATTAAAATTAGACTTAGAAGATTTATTTAGTGAGAAAGTAAACTATCTAGCAAATTACTGTGCAGACGAAGAAGTCTTTTTAGTTTTATGGACTCGCCCTGATACCTTAACAAAAGAACAATTTGAGCGGGCGCAAAAAGATAAATCAAAGTACATTCGTGAAAATAAAATCCCAGCCTTTAAACATACACAAAATATATTAGCCTCAATTCCTGATTTACGTAACGCACATGAATCGTTTGTGAGATCATTAATCACGGATCTCAATAATTTACACATACTTGCAAGGCTAGTTGATTCGCATGAATCGTTATATCACATAAGAATGTCAATTGATCCCGAATTCACCGACAGTGCTTGGAAACCTTTATTACCAGGTGATGAGATTCCAGCAGTGGCAATGAATAAATCATTTAAAGGTGAAATTTCAGATGTGATGTGGCCATCACTTGCAACCCAGCTATTTCCAAGAGATGGTGAAATTCTTGATCTGCGTACAATAAGACTGGGTGATAGAATTTATTCAACAGTTTATATTGATCTATTTCCACGAGAAATAAAAGCGTTCGTACAACTATTTCAGCGAACGCTTTCAACACAAATTCCTTGGCGAATTTCATTTTTAATCGATAGTGATGGTGTAACAGGCTTAAGGCTACGTTCTTTTCTTGCGGCAACACTCAGTTGGACTTCTCCTTATAATCGGTTGATCAGTGATGCAACCAATTTGTTGCGCTACATTAAAGTGAATACCGATGACGCCGTTGTTAAATTACGTGTGGTTGCAGCAACTTGGGCAGAAGAAGGTGATGTTAGAACCTTGCGCACACGCACTGCGCAATTAGCTAAAGCCATTGAAGGTTGGGGAACTTGTGAGGTTTCTGAAATTTCAGGCGATCCCTTTGCGGGAACGGTTGCTAGCATGTTGGGGGTGAGCAGTCGTAGCGTTGCGACTCCTTCAGTTGCGCCCTTAAGTAGCGTTGTGGCAATGTTGCCAATGATGCGGCCTGCCTCCCCATGGAGTTATGGTGCGATATTATTTCGTTCGCCCGATGGCAAACCTTGGCCCTATCAACCGGGTTCCAGGCACCAAACGACTTGGATTGATTTAGTCTATGCAAGACCGGGTTCCGGTAAATCTGTTTTATCGAATGCGCTAAATCTCGCTTTATGTTTATCAGCTGGGTTACAGCGCTTACCAAGAATTGCGATTGTCGATATTGGCCCTTCAAGTAGTGGTTTAATTTCGTTATTACGAGAGGCATTACCGGCTAATCAAAAACATTTAGTGGCTTACCACCGTTTACGCATGACGCCGGATTATGCGATTAATCCTTTTGACACACAGCTCGGATCACGCCTTCCAACCTCGCAAGAGCGTGCTTTTTTAGTTAATTTTTTAACCTTACTAGCAACACCGATTGGGGCTGAAAGACCTTATGACGGCATTACTGATATGGCTGGTCTGGTTATTGATCAACTCTATAAAGCCATGCAAGATGAAAATAATCCAACAACTTACGCTGCTGGTATAGAACCGCTAGTAGACGGTATCTTGGAAGAAATCAGCTTTGTTAAAGATCAACGTACGACATGGTGGGAAGTGACGGATGCCTTATTTTCAGCAGGATTTACGCATGAGGCGCTACTCGCTCAACGTTATGCTGTACCACAATTGAGTGATGCGGTTTCTATTTGTCGTTCACAAGCAGTTGAAGATCTCTACGGCCAAATTATTGCACCAACCGGTGAATCACTTATCACGGCTTTTGGGCGAATGATTTCTGCTGCTGTGCGCGAATACCCCATTTTATCGCGGGTCACCAGCTTTGATATTGGCGATGCCAGAGTGGTTTCATTGGATTTAGATGAAGTCGCAAAAAGTGGTGGGGATGCCGCTGATCGCCAAACAGCAGTGATGTATATGTTAGCAAGATATACCTTGGCAAGACATTATTATCTAACAGAAGAAGCCTTAAGCGATATGCATGAGTCGTATCAAGAGTACCACAAGACAAGAATTTCAGAATTACGTGATGATCACAAACGGATTGTTTACGATGAATTTCACCGCACATCTTCGGCAAAAGCTGTTCGCGATCAAGTGATTGTTGATATGCGTGAAGGCCGTAAGTGGCGCGTTGAAGTTGCCTTATTGTCACAATCATTAGAAGATTTTGATTCGATTATGGTTGAATTTGCGACATCAATTTTCATCATGGATGCAGGACCTGCGCAAGCTGTTCACAAAACAGTTCAAATATTTGGTTTAACCGAAACCGCTGAAGTTGCATTACGAACGCGCGTACATGGCCCCAGTCAGCAAGGGGCTACTTTTTTGGCACAATTTGCAACCAAACAAGGGCTAAATACCCAATTGTTAACGTTAACCTTGGGGCCGGTTGAACTTTGGGCATTTAGCACGACAGTTGAAGACGTTAATATCCGCAATAAGCTTTACAAGCGCTTGGGTCCTGCTGAAGCGCGCCGCGTGTTAGCAACATTATTTCCTGGCGGCAGTATTGCTAAGTTAGTAGAAGATCGTTTAGCAGTCATTAAAGAAGACACCGGCTATATTGAAGAAGATGCAAAAACCAGTGTCATTGATGAATTAATCGCTGAAATTATGGAAGCCTACATGAAAAATCCGCAATTCAAAGGGTTATAACAGGGTGTTGCTTGCTTTATCCTATTGATTATTAGATGAAAAATGCAAGATCGGCATTTTTTATTGAAATTACCTGCAAGATCATGCATTATCCCGTCACCAAGCATTTTATTTCAATGCGTTTTTATCGCCAAATATAGCTGTTCCCAGCTACAGCGGGAATTGCTGCTGAATGTGCCCTGCTACGGAGTGGGTAGTTACAGTTTAGGCTGAGAAAAAAAAGTAGGAGAAAATACATTGATAAGAAAAATAAACTTGTTAAAAACAGTTATTTTAGGTTTAATTTTTTTATGTTGCCCCGGGATTGCTAACAACAACCTTAACATGAAAACGTATTATGTAAATCGTAAAATTTACACCAATAAAAAACCAACTCGCATCTATCGGATTTCTAGCCGTGTTAAATCGATTCGGCAGCACTTGAGATCAACCATTTCAGTAGGTGGCAAAATTCATCAACAAGGTGTGGCATCTTGGTATGGCCCAAAATTTAATCATCGTCTTACCGCCAGTGGTGTTCGCTACAATATGTATGGGTTATCTGCCGCGAGTAGAACTATTCCGCTAAATACCATGGTGAAAGTGACTAATTTGCGCAATGGCAAAGCAGTTATGGTTAAAGTTAATGATCGTGGCCCCTATGTGCGCGGTCGCATTTTAGACTTATCTTATGGTGCTGCGCAAAAGCTTGGTATCGTTGGTCGTGGTACGGCATTGGTTGATATTCAGTCTGTATAAATTGTAACTCACTCCGTAGTAGGGATCGCCAAATCTGAACGTTCCCATCTACAGGGTGAATAGTTACCTAAAATTGTATCTATTCAGCAAGTTTGAAGGTGAATTCACCGATAACGTTCAGATTTGGTG
>CAYGTS010000062.1:0-2306 GCA_964352905.1 uncultured Legionellales bacterium
GTGTATGAGTTATACATGAGCATTTCGATAAAAGATTTTCGCCGTTTTTAGCCCGAATATGGGCGTTCCCATCTACATGGTGAATAGTTACCTTGATTTTACTTTATCGATAAGTAAAAGCAAGACCTAAGTCATTAAAAATCAAAAAAAATTAGCGCGGATTTTCTAAACTTAACATGCCGTCATTGTAATCATACGCAAACAATTCTGCATAGCGGCCCCAATCAATAATCGTACGTAGTACGCGTTCTGCTTCTTCTTGGCTAAAATATTCTTCTAATTCATCTAAAAAATGATCTTCAGAAACACGATGGCCGGGTTTTTCATCAAGTGTTTTACGAATATGTTTTGCCAGTGGGATGACGTGTTGTAATTGCTGGCCAAAAATTTGTTTGCGGTGCAAAATATCGGCATCAGCAAATGCAGCACCGGCTTTAGTGAGCATGAGATCACCTGCACTGACTTCGGCAAAATCTAAGATTTCCAACATTTCAGTCATAGGGAATAAATCATCAATGTCTTTTTGGGTGTATTCAGCAAGTTCAGGTAAATCCATCACGCCGTTATATTCTTCGGAATGCAGAGTTTCTAATAAACCGGTCAACTCTGATACGTGCACATCCGGTAGCCTAAAGCCAAGATCAATGGTCTTAATGCGTTGCTCACGTGTGGCAATGCGGCCGCGCGCATCCGATGGTGTGGTCATAATCGTATATATGTCATCGACTAATTTGCGAAATTCAGGTGAAGTGTCATTACGCGGATGTGGCATATCAATTTTAATTTTTTTGCGAATGTGCCCAGGATCGCTGCCAAAAATAATAATGCGATCAGCTAATAACACGGCTTCTTCAATGTTATGCGTGACTAACAAAATGCCATTGGTATTAGTTTTTTTGTTTTGCCAAAGATCGATTAAATCGCTGCGCAAGTTTTCGGCGGTTAAAACATCAAGTGCTGAAAAAGGTTCATCCATTAATAATAAATCGGGGTTAACCACTAACGCGCGTGCAATCCCCACGCGTTGGCGCATACCACCAGATAACTCTTTGGGATAGGCAGATTCAAAACCATCTAAACCAATGGTGTCGATTGCAGCAATCGCACGCTTGCGCCGCTCTTTGCGGCTCACACCTTGCGCCTCTAAACCTAGCTCAACATTTTGTAAAACCGTAAGCCAGGGCATTAAGGCAAAATGTTGAAACACCATTGAGATCCCTACAACGGGCGATAAAATGGCTTTGTCACGGTAGTTTGCTTCACCCGAATCAGGGAAAATTAAACCGGCAATAATTCTGAGCAAGGTTGATTTACCCGAACCAGACTTGCCAAGCAATGCCACAATTTCATTTTCATGTAATTTTAAATGTATATTATCCAACACCAGTAAATCTTGGCTGCCGGATTTTTTAAAGGATTTTTTAATCCCTTTAATATCAATGATGGTTTTTTCTTGGATCATATCGAACCTACTGTATTGCTAGATAAATCAAGTGATTGTGCTACTTTTAGTACCTAAATTGCAAGTACGTTATTTATTTTGTTGCTGTATTTTGTTATTATCTTAGCGAAAAGTAATAATAAGCCTAAATTTAAGCACTAGTTTGCGCAGTGGAGAAATAATAATGCACGGTGAAAAGACCCTCAAATCTGTTGATATTATACGCACACTTGGAGAAAAAATAGTAGAGAAGGGCGGTGTTTTAAACGAAGCTTATGCTCGTATCAAACCTCTTATTCGCGATCGTCTTTTCCGAGAAGAAAGTAAGCCATGCATGGAACGACTAATCTCTGGATTTGCAATTTGCGCTCTATATAGATTTATTAACAATTCAGAACACACAAAGGATGGGCTTCACAAAACGATTAACGATCTTGGAACTGAATATAAGGAGTTGCGTAATCCAAGTCTCACGGAAATGGTTCTGAGAACATTTTTTCCTCATCAACCTCGTAAACGCAAACTAGTTGAAGCAAATCTTGATGAGATTATTAGTAAGTTCACGGAAGATTTGATTCGTCGAAGCAATGTAATAAGCCTTTCTGATCCCAGCTTCTCACCACCGCAAGCTCAGCAAGAGCAGCAGTACCAGCAACACCAGCAGCAAGCCCCGCAGACATACGATGAGGAGTTGAAGGCTTTATATTCTCGTCATACGCAGCAGTTGCAGGAGCTGCGGGCACGGCAGCACCAGGAGTTTCAGGAGCTGCAGGCACGGCAGCACCAGGAGTTTCAGGAGTTAGAGTCGCAGCAGCAGCAGGCTTTATATGAGCAGCAATACCAACCACAACAACAGTACCAGCAG
>CAYGTS010000062.1:2406-14988 GCA_964352905.1 uncultured Legionellales bacterium
CAATACCAACCACAACAACAGTACCAGCAGAACTCGCACGCTGGACTTTCTTCGCAACACCAACCACAGCAACAGCCACAGTACCGGCAACAACAACTACCATCCCATCCAGAAAGTTTTCTCGAAAGGGATAATACTGGTGATGCAGGAATCCTCCCATGGAATAATTTGGATAATAATAATAATAATAATAATAATAATGATGATGCAGGAATCTTCCCATTGGATAGTTTGGATAATAATAATAATAATAATCATGATCCAGTTACACCAGGCAATTGGGGATAATTATCTCGCAGGCGACTATCCTGATAACTACTTTAAAACAATTAGCACCCAGCCCACCTCTTAAGCCTAAAAAACGCGTTTATCTGGTGTAACAGCTTGATTAAGATATTGCGCCAGGAAACGTGATCCAGCTGCGTTTTTTTAGGTTAAACCACCTGATAACGTTCTTCCGCCAACTGATACAAAGGCCGCCATACTAAGCGATTAATGATCAATACGTAAAAGCACATGATCACAATCCCTAAAACCACGCGATGTTGATCGCCTAAATTGGTGTAATAGGCAATATACTCACCAAGACCCGTAGCATGTAAGGTAATATTTCCCCAACTAACAAACTCAGCAACGATGCTGGCATTCCACGCACCACCCGCAGCACTTAGGGCGCCGGTCACATAAAACGGGAAAATCGCGGGTAAAATTAATTTCTTCCAACGCAACCAACCGCGCACATTAAAATTCTTAATGGCATAGCTCAACTCTTTCGGGATTGTCATGGTACCGGCAATAACGTTAAATAAAATATACCATTGCGTGCCTAAGATCATTAATGGTGTGGTCCAAATATTTACGTTTAAATTGTATTTAACGATGAGCATTACCACAATCGGAAATAATAGATTGGCAGGAAAGGCTGCTAAAAATTGCGCGATGGGTTGCACTGTTCTTGCAATGCCTGGTCGTTGTCCTATCCACACGCCAACCGGCACCCAAATCAGTGTTGCTAATACAATTAATATCATCACGCGGATTGCGGTGTAAAATCCGAGTAATAAAACATGTAACGATTCTTTAATATTAATGTGGCTAAAAATAAACTGGTAAACTGCAAACAAACAATAAATAATAATGCTGGCTAACATTAAATACCATAAGACAATTAATAAAAAAGTTGTATAACTGCGATCAAATGCTTTTTCCTTTGGTTTAGTGAAGTGAAATAATTTAGTATTAACAAAATTATCACTGAAAACTACTAACAGGTGATTAGATAATTTAATCAGTCGCGCGCGTTGTAAGAAACGAGTGAGCCATGGCGGTTCTAATTCATTGTCATCGCTACTGCTTTCAGCTTTAAATTTTTCGGCCCACGCAACCATTGGGCGAAAGAATAACTGATCATAAATTAAAATCACAAAAAACATGGCAATAATCGCGTAAAATACCGCGGGTTTATCGGCTTCACTAATGGCTTTAGCGATATATGAGCCAACACCGGGTAAAGTAATCTGCTGATTGGCAACGGAAATGGCTTCAGATGCAACTACAAAAAACCAACCAGCCGACATTGACATCATGCTGTTCCATAATAAACTCGGCATGGCAAAAGGCACTTCTACGCGCCAAAAACGTTGCCAACCGGAAAGGTGCAACATATCACTGGCTTCTTGCAAGTCTTTGGGAATGGTTGATAAGGATTGATAAAAACCCAAAACCATATTCCACGCCTGCGCAGTGAAAATCACAAAAATCGCGGCGCATTCTGGGCCTAAAAGACTGCCCGGAAACAGCGCAATAAAACCACTAATCGTAATGGCTAAAAAACCTAGCACAGGTACGGATTGTAAAATATCAACCGCGGGAATAATAATCCGTTCGGCGTGTTTACTTTTAGCGGCCCAGCTGCCAAAAATAAACGTAAAAAATAAAGAGATGATTAACGCAATGGCCATACGTAACATCGTGCGCAGCGCGTAGTACGGTAGATAACGCGGATCGAGTGAAATAAAGATTTTTTCACCTAACTGATAAGGAGCGGCCATTTGCTTGGCGCCCCAAGCGAGAGTGATAATGAAGCCCACTACTAATAATAATGCCAAAACATCCCAGCGGTTGGTATGACCGATAATTTTGTTTTTATTGAAAATGTTAAGATTAATCTCTGGCATGTCTGACCTCCGATCAGCATCATACCAATTCGCACGCCATCTCTAAAGATCTATTACCTTACATATTTTGTTTAATGCGCGTTGCCACCCAATATAACCAATAGCACAGCATAATTGTCACAATCAATCCAGCGGTATTATCAAAAGAGTGATACAAGGGATTAATTAATCTTAACGCATTCGCCGATCCCTTAATCGCAAAGGGAATTGCTAGCAGTACACCCATTAATGCCGCACCAGCAACTAAGCCACAGGCCAACAGTAGCGCTTGTTGTTCTGTATTTTTGATCGAATTCTCAGTTGTGCTATGTCGTAATTTTTTAATTTTACGATTAGCTAAATAAGAAATAAAACCACCTACGATAATGGGTGTAGAGGCGGCTAAGGGCAAATAAATCCCCAAGCCAACCGCTAACACGTGCAAGCGTAACTTAAAACGTTTAAGAACTGTATCAGCAAGGATGCAAGCAACAGCAATTAGTGCACCAATTGCTAACATATTCCAAGCAAGGTTGTGATTAAAAACACCTTGTACCACAGCAGTAATTAAACTAGCTTGTGGCGCGGCTAATGCTTGCGCAGGATCCATGCCAGGGCGTGGGAAAACACCACCCATACCATAAGCATCGAATAATAGTTGCAAAATTAACGGGATGACTAAGGCTGCAACAATCACCCCAATGATTAACATTACTTGTTGTTTCCATGGGGTTGCGCCAACCATGTGACCTGCTTTTAAATCTTGCATGGTATCGTTGCTGATAGCTGAAATACCTGCAACAAGCGCACACACAATGACAGCCACGGCTGCAGCACCGAGTTTTTGTGAAGGCACGCTGAAAGCGTGCGTGCCGCTTAGTATGGTGAGTAATAAAAAAGAAGCAAGTATAACCGCAATTAAAGTCATGCCCGAAATAGGGCTGGTGGATGAGCCCACTAAACCCGCTAGAAAAGCGCAAATGGCTGCGCATAAAAAGCCAATGACCAAGGTTAAGATCATGGCGGCAAGGCTTATGCTAATGCGTAAGCTGAATGAAAAGCCAGGAATAAAATCTTGGCAAAAATGGTAAATTAACAACATTAATGGAATGACGAGAAGTAGACTTAACCAAAAAGCTTGCGTGATGGGAATATCAAACTCGGTTCTAATTATTTCTTGTTTGCCAAATTGGCGTACTTTTTTCATTGAATCTATTGATGTTTGAATACCTTTTAATATAGGGCGAGCTAAAGCGAGAATAGTCCAAACACCACCAACAAACATCACACCAATGCCGATATAGCGTGAATATTGATCCCATAACTCATTGGCAATCGTTGCTGGTGTTGCGGTATGGGTAAAACCAACGACAGCACTGAGTATAGGAACGCCGGCAAACCAACCTAAAATCGTGCCAATTAATTCGCTGATCGCAACTTCAATTCCCACGATAAATCCAGCGGCCAGTAGAGCTGGCGCGAAGTTGATACTGCCGCCCATGACAGTATTACCGTAAATAACCCATTTGCTCATGCTATCCGCTAAGACTTGCAAACCCGATTGGCAAAAGGATATGAGCGCACCTAAAATACCGCCTAAACTTAACTGTAAAAAACCAAGTTCTTGGTTTTTCATACTTGCTGAAATGCGTAACACATTACCAATTGCTGTGCCTTCGGGAAAACGTAAATTAGGATCGGCTAAGAGTGCGCGCCGTAAAGGAATGGAAAAGAATACGCCCAAAATACCGCCAATCATGGCAATCGCAGCCGTATTTAAATAATCAAAACGATACCAAACATGCAAAATAAGTAATGCCGGCATGGTATAAGCAATTCCACCGGCAAGGGCTTCACCAGCGGATGCGGCTGTTTGCACAATATTATTTTCTAAGATATTACTGTTGCGAAAAAAGCGTAATATACCCATCGCTATAATGGCCGCTGGAATAGAGGCTGAAACGGTCATACCTACTTTTAAGCCTAAATAGGCATTTGCCGCACCTAAGACAATGGTGAGGATGATCGCTAACAGAATGGCTTTAAAGGTTAATTCAGGTAATGTTTGGCTAGCTGGAATAGTAGGATGGTCATTGTTTATTGGATTATTATTCATGTGTTGTGATGAATTTTTAGTTAAAATATTAGCTTATCACAAACGCGGAAAAGTGAACATGAATCAATTTTGGGTCTATATGTTGCTGTGTGACAATAAAAGTTACTACACGGGTTATACAACCAATCTTGAAAAACGCTATCAGGAACATTTAAAAGGCAGTCATAAATGCAAATATACGCGTATCTTTAAACCGCTTGCACTGGCGCAGTCTTGGCAAATGCCAAGCAAATCACAAGCAATGCGCGTGGAATATTGCATTAAACAATTATCGCATCAACAGAAAAAACAATTGGTTGAAAATCCTGAGTTGATTTTGGAATTTATCCCCCATGCTTTTTGCGCCTGATTAAATTCAAACATTCCACCATTAAAGAAAAACCCATGGCAAAATAAATATAACCACGCGGAACATGGAATTCAAAGGCATCTGCAATTAAAACGGTACCAATTAACATTAAAAAACTTAAGGCGAGCATGCGAATGCTGGGAAATTTTTCCACAAAAGCACTTAATGGTTCGCTAGCAAAAATCATTGCTAAAATAGCAATTGTAATGGCAGCCGCCATGATCCAAAAATGTTGGGTTAAACCAATTGCGGTTAAGACACTATCTAATGAAAAAATAATATCTAGCAAGGCGATTTGCACAATAACTAAGCCAAATTGGCGTGTGCTAATTTTAATTTCTTTTTCTGCTTCTTTTAAATCTAATTCGTTATGAATCTCTTGAGTGGCTTTAGCGAGTAAAAATAATCCGCCCATAAATAAAAATAAAGCACGCCCAGAAACTGCCAGATTAAAAACATGAAATAACGGTGTTGTGAGTTTTGAGATCCAAACGGCAGAGGCCAGTAATAATAAACGCGTCACCCAGGCTAAGGTTAAGCCCAATTTCCTGGCAGCTTTTTGTTGTGACTTAGGTAGTTTTTGGGTAATGATGGCTAAAAAAACTAAGTTATCAATACCCAGTACAACTTCTAAAATTGTTAACGTGATAAAGCTTAAGAAAAACTCAGTAAAAATGTGCATAGGTGATCCTGTCGACTAATTGTTGAATTTCAATAATGCGTGCTGTTAGCCATTTGCCTTGCTGTAACTGGCACAATGTCTTGTTAAGTAAGCCTAGGGCCACAACTAAAGCATTGCGGTTAAAAAAATTACAGATTAATTTTGTTTTATTATCAATAAGTTCGCTTGGATTCATGAGGACAATATTTATTTTCGAGTTAACGTTGAGAAATCGCTATTTTAGGCCAATACTTGATTTATAGGTAGTGTTTTAAGTCAGGGGGAGGCATGTCACAGCTAAATCCATACATATGTAATTACCTAGTTGAATTTTGTATGCAAAATGACGTACAATTGTCATGCGCTGTTATGGCGCGAACGACCGCGTACCCCTCTCTACGCGGGTACTTCTCGGTGACCCCCAAGCCGAGATAGTACGTTGCCCCGGCAGTTTCCCCTTCCCCCTACCTGATATAAATTGCCGGGGCTCTTTTTATTGTTGGAAAACCAGCATCAACCATGCGCAATACTGATTGTTAACTGAGTGAGGTTTTAGGTTGAAAAAGAGAATAAATAAAATTGCTCTCTTGGAGTCGAGTGTAGATAAGTGTTGGTGGAAACACCTTTTCGATGAAAGTTATTTAATCACAGATCAACACACCTTAACACCTGAAAGAACAAAAAATGAAATAGACCAGTTTATCGAACTGTTAAAACCAAGCAAAGATGCTCATATTCTGGATCTATGCTGTGGTTTTGGCCGTCATTTGCATGAGCTGAATGCACGAGGTTACCAATATTTAACCGGCATTGATTACTCAAAGGTCTTGCTAAATATTGCAAGAGAAAAAGATAAACACGATAAAATCAAATGGATTGAAGGTGATATAAGAGATACTAGAAAATTAACAAAAAGGCAATTTGATTATATTACTTGTTTTGGCAATTCTTTTGGCTATTTTGATAGCCTTGATGAAGATGTTTATTTACTAAAAAATTTAAAAAAATCACTTAAGGATGATGGTAAAATCATATTAGATATTTGTGACGGTGATTGGTTGTTAGAGAATTTAATAAGTAACCAATGGAATTTAGTTGATGAAAATAAAGTAGCATGTTATGAAAGAAAAATATCTGAAGAAAATGATAGAGTAACTGTGAAGGAAATTCTTATTGATATTGATAACTTTAAAATAAAAGTAAATAACTATGCGATCAGGGTATTCAATAAGGCCAAGTTAAAAGAACTAATAAAGAAAGCAGGGTTCGATTGTTTCAAAATTTATGTTGGGGAAGGTCTTAAAAATCATGCTTCTGGTAAACTAGATCATGGGATGATGAAAAATAGGCTATGGGTAATTATTGATAGTGAAAGTGACAATGAAAAAATTTGAGGTATTTAAGGTTGTATCTGAGGAAGATTTTATAGCCTGTCAAAAACTTACAGAAACTGTTTTTTCAGGTGAGCTTAATAGGCCCTTACATGGTGTTATTAAAGAGTGGCAAGACGTTATTGCTTGCAAAGATCTCAATAACAATGAAATTGTGGGTTGTATTTCTTATCATAATGCAAATTTACAGGAAAAAGATACATACTTTGAAAGTTTTGGTTTAGCTCAGTTTTCTGAGGAGCAACTTAACAAGACAAGAATATCGGATCTTACTGCGATTAGGAAAAGTTATAGGAAAACCGCTGTTTCTTATTTATTAACTGTAGAGGCGTATCGCACAATGATAAAGGAAGAGTTTTATTTTTTAGTGTGCACCTGCGCGTCAGAATTATTGAATTATCATAAAAAATTTTATTTTTTACCTTATCTTTATCCCTATGAGTCAATCTACGGCGGCCAGCAGCACCCTTTAATTAGTTTAACACATGACTTTACCAATTTTGATAAAGTCACGCTCTTAAAGCGTAACTTTAAACATTTATCCTTTCGCGATGCGAGGGAAAGTAAATTATATGAACAACTTAGAGACGATCTGATTACAAAATTTCCGCTATTGGCAGACTCGCTTAATAAGTTTAAATAATAAAAAAGGTAACTACTCTCTTCGTAGCAGGGATCGCCAAATATGGGCGTTCCCATCTACAGGGTGAATAGTTACTAAAAAAGTATCTAACGGTGTAAATCTACAACTTGCCCATATCAATCACAAAACGATAACGCACATCGCTTTTCATGACACGTTCGTAAGCTTGATTAATTTGCTCGGGTGTAATCATTTCAATATCGGGCGTAATATGATGTTTGCCACAAAAATCCAACATTTCTTGGGTTTCTTTAATCGATCCGATTAAGGAACCAGAATAATTACGCCGCATTAAAACGAGTGATGCAGGATGAATGCTAAGTGGTTTTTCAGGAATGCCAACAACGACTAATGTGCCATCATGTTTTAATAATTCAAAATAATCATTCATATTAATGTCAGCAGAAACGGTATTAATAATTAAATCAAATTCACGCGCGTGTTTTTGAAAAACTGTTTTGTCTGCAGTGGAAATAAAATGCTGCGCTCCCATGCGTAGCGCATCATCGCGTTTTTTATCAGAATGGCTTAGCACGGTAACTTCAGCACCTAAGGCTTTGGCAATTTTAACCCCCATGTGACCCAAACCACCCAAGCCCAGAATCGCCACTTTTTTATTTGGGCCGGCGTGCCAATGTTTGAGCGGTGAATAAAGGGTAATCCCCGCACACAATAAAGGGCCAGCTTTATCAAGTGGAATGGATTGCGGAATGCGTAATACATAATTTTCATCAACCACGATGACATTCGAATAACCGCCATAAGTAGGGGTTTTACCATCGCGTTCATAACTGTTATAGGTTGCATTCATACCTTCAAGGCAATATTGCTCAAGATCATTTTCACAGTTTTCACATTGGCGACAAGAATCAACAAAACAACCCACACCAACATGATCACCCACTTTATATTTTGTGACTTTGTTACCAACCGCTTTAACAACGCCAGCAATTTCATGACCAGGCACCATTGGAAAAATGGCACCATTCCATTCGTCGCGTGCTTGGTGAATATCAGAATGGCAAATACCGCAATAGTGAATATCAATCACAACATCATGCGCTTTCGGTTCACGGCGTTCAAATGAAAAAGGTTCTAAGCTGGCTTTGGCAGCAGGTGCGGCATATCCGTGGGCTTTGATCATGTTCTATTCCTTCATAAAATATAAGTTACTATAATTAAACGTTAAACCATGTATCACATTGTTCTTTCAACTCACCCAAGCCCGTCATTTTTAAGGCAGAAAATAATTGCACGGTTGCATTAATTTGATATTGCGCGCAATGATTTTTTAATAAACGTAATACGCTCATTTTATCGTTTTGGTTAAGCTTGTCTGATTTGTTTAACACCACGTGTATCGCCAATTGATGTTGCACACACCAATCTAGCATCATACAGTCTAATTCGGTTAATGGATGCCGGCAATCCATGATTAGCACTAAACCAACTAAACATTGGCGTTGCTCAAAATAATCATTTAATAACATTTGCCAATCTTTTTTCATGCTTTTAGATACTTTGGCAAAACCGTAACCGGGTAAATCAACTAAACGGCGTGTTTCATCTAACTCAAATAAATTAATTAGCCGGGTGCGCCCTGGGGTTTTACTAGTGTGTGCTAAACCACGTTGTTGGCACAAGCGATTAATGATACTGGATTTGCCCACATTAGATCGTCCTACAAACGCGACTTCAATACCTTCATCAGAAGGTAGTTGTTCGATTTTGGCCGCGCTGGTTAAGAATTTGGCTTGCTGATAACGTATTGTCATATTACTTAACATAATGCTGTTGTTGTTGCTGCAATCTTGCTATTGCTTGCGACTCATCGTGTTTTTGCCAAGGCTTAACAATCACCGGGTTCCACGTTTTACTATTAGCTTGTAGTTGTGGTAATGCGGTAATGCGCAGTACTTTATCGTTAATTCGCAAGACGCCGTCTTTGTTAGTAATACCCATTTTACTTTCTGCAACAAACGGCATGCTCACCATATTTTGTTCTAGCAGTTTACTGTATAACAACATGCCCTTATAGTCGCGCTGCAAACGATTTAAATTAGATGTATAAATCGTGTTGGCTTGCGCGATGCCTTGATACCAGCCCTCCTCAACATAATGGCGCCACACATTATTTTCACTGGGGTTGCGCGGCAACAAACTACTATCGGGTGGTTCAGGACGGCTAAAATCCATCCAGATATAATCACGCCAAGTGGGTGCTGCGGTTACAAAGCGTGCTTGTTGCACGATGCGGTAAGTGCGAT
The DNA here is from genome assembly GCA_964352905.1 of uncultured Legionellales bacterium. Classification (GTDB taxonomy): domain Bacteria; phylum Pseudomonadota; class Gammaproteobacteria; order JAHCLG01; family JAHCLG01; genus CAYGTS01. Next base: position 11,990 of record CAYGTS010000062.1, read on the forward strand.
CAGATAAACGAATGGTTTCATCATTAGCAAGATTTAAACTATGGCGCCCTTCCTCTAACACAGGCGGAATAACATTATGCGCTAGGAGTAATCCGTTAAAATTGAATGCCCGATCGAGTGTTTGTTGTTCCTTATCAAGCATCAAGTCGATTTGTTGTGAACGCCAAGCAAGGCCCGCACGCGCACCAATGCTGAGTGCTGCTTCACGTAATCCAGCATAGCGGATGTCATTAATACCACCATTAGTTTTAACAACGGTGTTGCGGCTTAATTGTTTTAATTGGCTTAAATTAAGCGTGTTAACTGGCATGGATTGATAGCAACCTGATAACAACAAGCTGCTAAAAAGTGTTATGGTGATCCAAAATCGCATTGAACAGTTTCACTTTGCAAAAAATAATTAGCATTGTACAAGAATTTTACGCACAGTGATACCTGTAATCTGGCAATTAATCAGATGCAGGTAAATAACGCAACTCAACGACCCGGCGTGATGGGAAAACGATAATATCAGCGCGTGAACCCGCTTGGAAACCGGCATCGCGTAACACATCACCAAGCGGCGTATTGTGTGCGAGCATGGTAACCATGATGGGAATCGATGGTTCGCGGCCTAATACTTTAAGTTTGTAGCCGCTGGCGTTTGCAACACGTGAAACAAGCGGTTCGATGGGGCCAGACCAATCAATGGAAACTAAATTGCCCATGCCGTAACTGGCGGGATCAGGTGGCGGTTTAACAGCGGCTTGTGGATTGGCGGCTTGTTCTACCGCAGCCAGTTGAACTAACGAATGACTCACGCTGCTAGCAGCTTCAGCTAATTTAACTTCCGCAGGATCCAGATCGGGAACATGTGGGCGTGAAGTGGTGCAGGCACTGCTGGCTAGTGTAATCAAGGCTAATGCCATTATTTTTTTGATCATATTCACAAGATCCTGCTAAATATATGCAAGACATTGAAACAAGAAGGTGTTGTTTTGTCAAGCAAAGAAGAATTATGCTACACTTTGTAAAAAAACCAATTTAGGAACAATCCATGGCAAACTTCAGACCCGATACGCATTGGCGCGATTCCGCACGGCGCGCGCGCTTTTGGATTTTTGATGCGGGTGCGTGTTTTCCCATCTTGTTAATGTTGATCCATATCAGTTGGACAACGTTTATTATTGCGATTGTTGCGACTTTCTTTTTTTCAATGTTAAATCGCCGTGGTTTTACTGTATTAGTTTTTTTACGTTGGTTGCGCACTTTTATTGCTGGTAACCGCAAATTATCTAAACCTTGGTGGGAGTGATCAAAAACAAGTATGGATTTTACAACCAAACTACCAAAACTTGCGCGTGTTTTAAAAGCCAATTTTACCTTAAACGATAGGCCGATTGGTTATACGGAAGTATTTGCCGATGTGGGATTATTACCAGCGATTGCGCGCCGCGCCGATCAGCTTTGTTCACTTTGCATGGGTTATGGCATTGGCGTGACCTTTGAAGAAGCTGAGAAATCCACCTTGGGTACCCGCGTGATATTCGATGAAATCACGCCGAATGTCATCCGGTTGCTGTGCATAGCCGATGTTATTTCAGAATTAATGCATGCAGCACCCAGCTTGGATGTAACGCCGCTAGATGAACTGATGTACGATTAGCGTATTGACTTAGCGAGCTTTTTGAAAAAATACGTTAAATAGAGCATTACAACCGCTGAAAGTTGTGTATAATAGTAACTAAGGATATAAAAAAACAAAAGCAACTAACTGAATTACTTAAAGTTATAAACTCTTCGCAAACGGATCTCGCGAATCTAAAGTCTCACGGATAGCTTAAAAAAATAGTAGGTTTTTTCTTATGTTAGGACTATACTTTGGCTAATTGAACTAAGGCCATGTTTTAACAATGAGAAAAGACGATTAAGGTGAGCAGCCATGTCTACTGAAGTACATAAAAAAATTACAGATGTGCAACAAGATGTAAATCGCACGGCTTCTGGCGCTTTTCATGCATTAAACAATCTTGAAAAATTTCAACCGGGTTTAAGAGAATCTTGTGGTGGTCGTAGGGAAGCAATTAAAGACGCTCTGCCAAGCACTTTATTGCAAGGGCTACTGCGAAGTGTTGCAGCACCTGCCGTGTAATCCTGTATAATCCATGACTGTTACTATTCAAGCCGCGGGAAATGGGCCAATTGTTATGGGTGACGATAACCAACTATTCCACAAACAACGTTCTCCAGAAGAAAATGAACAACGTAAGCGTTGTATTCTCTTGGCGCGTGATTATTACCTGGCCGTTGAAATCGCCAATGAACAATTGGAAGCGGTTGATAGGCTACACGAACCGCAAGCTGTTATTGATCATGAAAAAATTCAAATTTACCGTAATTTACTGAAAATTGTTGAAAAATGTTTAGCGCGAGCCAATTGGGATGTGAGCTTATTTTTCCAAAATATTGGCCAACGCATTCAAACCATGCGTGATAAAATCCAAGATTGTTTAACCGCTTACGAGGCTGAAATTCAAGCAGCAGACAGCGCTGAAAAATCGCACATTCAAAAAGAAGGTATGATTTTAATTTACGTTTCACTCTACCAATCAGATGGTGATAACTTACGCAAATGGGCTGCTTTGCTCGATAACATTACGCGTTTGAGTATCGGCCGCCCAGTTTATCGTGACGAAAGTGCAGTTATTCATGTGATCCGCGCCAAAGCAGAACCCAAACGTGATGCGTATGTTGCAGTTTATGTGAGTGAAGATGATATTATTGAACCGTTAGGCGGTATTCAACCGCGTGATCGCGCGGGTAATGAGCTCTTAACCGTGCGTGAAGGTACGATTAAGCCCGAAAATATCTTTGAATTTGTTCACAATAATGCCAGCCAAATTTTACGTTATCAGTTTAAGAAAAATAAGTTAATCCCGAAGCTAGATTAGTAGCGGTGCAATTGTGCTCAGCAATTCCCGGTGTAGCGAGGAACAGCCATATTTGGGCAATCTCACATT
>CAYGTS010000063.1:0-14735 GCA_964352905.1 uncultured Legionellales bacterium
CCTGGCGCGAATGGTGAGGAAGGACTTATCCGGAGTGCACGGGATCTTAGTGATGTGCTTAAGCATCTGCCTAAAGCACAACAGGAAGTTATTTTCAGCTTTCTGTCGAGCCGGATACCGGAAGGTGAGCGGGTAGAATTTATCAATCGCTGCTCCCTTGACGAAGCAGCGACTCTTTTTCATACCATCGAAATCAATGGACGAGTTTTAGATTTAAATCAGAAGGTCCCTATTAAAGCAGAGGCGAGCCCTGGTTTTTTTTGTGTTAAAAAGTACGTTTCATACTCACTGAATGAATACCTGGAAACACTGGGCGATAGTGTAAAAAAGCAACGTATTATTTCCGCTCTGACAAAGCTCAAGCTGGAACCCAGCGATGAGAGCTACAAAGCATTCAAGAACGCCATGAAGAATTCTTTATTGAGGACTTCTCCTGGACTCAGTATCCTGCGTGCTTTAGAGTCACAAAAACACTCTGATCGGCCGAGTTTAACCAGCTGATTTAATTATGGCATTTTTGCGCCCCGGAAGAGTTCAAACCTCCTCCACCAAATGGATCTTAGGACTGGCAACATTTTACGAGGTCTTTTCTTTCTCTCTCCCTATCTATTTTTGGTATACTTTCCCCATCAACAGCCAACAAGGACTCACATGAGCATCTTACACAGCAGTATTAATCCCGCAAGTGCTGAATTCCAGCACAATCAGCAAACCCTGCAAAAATTGGTTTTAGATTTACAAGAGCAAATTGCCGTAATTGCTAAAGGTGGCTCAGAAGAAGCACGTGCCCGCCATTTAGCACACGGCAAATTATTGCCACGCGATCGTTTAGCGTTATTGCTCGATCCAGGGAATCCGTTTTTAGAATTTTCGCAGTTAGCCGCTTTTAATCTATATGACGAAGAAGTACCTGCGGCGGGCATTATCACAGGCATTGGCCTGGTTAGTGGTCAAGAATGCGTGATTGTGATGAATGATGCCACCGTTAAAGGTGGCACCTATTTTCCGATGACGGTTAAAAAGCATTTACGCGCGCAAGAAATTGCCGCACAAAATCACTTACCGTGTATTTACTTGGTTGATTCAGGTGGCGCATATTTACCGATGCAAGATGAAGTGTTTCCCGATAAAGAGCATTTTGGCCGAATTTTTTATAACCAAGCCAATTTATCCGCGAGAAATATTCCGCAAATTGCGATTGTCATGGGATCTTGCACTGCCGGTGGCGCGTATGTGCCAGCCATGGCGGATCAAGCCATTATGGTTAAGAATCAAGCTACGATTTTTTTAGCCGGCCCACCGCTGGTGAAAGCCGCAACCGGTGAAGAGGTTTCTGCGGAAAATTTAGGCGGCGCGGATGTGCATTGCCGCACTTCAGGCGTTGCTGATTATTATGCAAATGATGATGAACATGCCTTGCAAATGGCGCGTAAGATTGTTGCGAATTTAAATCGGCAAAAACCAAACAGCCTTACTATAAAAAAAACACGCGATCCCATTGTTGATCCACAACAATTATACGGGGTAATTCCAGCCGATACACGTAAACCTTATGACATAAGAGAAGTGATTGCACGGATTGTTGATGGCTCGGAATTTGAAGAATTTAAAGCCTTATACGGCACAACCTTAGTCTGTGGTTTTGCGCATATTCATGGTTATCCGGTTGGGATTGTCGCTAATAATGGCATTTTATTTGCTGAATCCGCACAAAAAGGTGCGCATTTTATCGAACTGTGCTGCCAACGTAAAATACCATTAGTGTTTTTGCAAAATATTACCGGCTTTATGGTTGGCAGTAAATACGAAAGCAGTGGCATTGCCAAACACGGTGCCAAAATGGTAACGGCAGTAGCGTGTGCTAATGTACCCAAGTTTACCGTAATTGTTGGGGGCAGCTTTGGCGCCGGTAATTATGCAATGTGTGGCCGCGCCTATAATTCACGTTTTGTATGGATGTGGCCGAATGCTAGAATTTCAGTAATGGGTGGTGAGCAAGCAGCATCCGTGATGGCACAAATTACGCGTGATGCCAAAGCCAAACATAAACAAGATTGGAGTGAGCAGCAAGAACTACAATTAAAAGAAAGCTTGCGCCAAAAATATGAAAATGAAGGAAACCCCTATTACGCGAGCGCACGTTTGTGGGATGATGGTGTGATTGATCCACTCGATACGCGTTTAGTCTTAGGACTGGCGATTTCTGCAAGTTTAAATGCACCAATTAATGAAACCAAGTTTGGCATTTTCCGCATGTGAAGGATAATCAATATGAGTGAACCTAAATCAATTTTAATCAGCAAAGAAAAATACATTACTACGATTACCTTAAACCGCCCACACAAGCATAATGCGTTTGATCATAATCTTATCGCGCAATTAATCAGTTCGCTGGAGACTATCCACCATGATAATACGACGCGTGTGGTGATTTTAAATGCCAAGGGTGATAACTTTTGTGCTGGTGCTGATTTAAACTGGATGAAAAATACCATTAAAGATTCTATGGAAACCAACTTTATCGATGCCATGGAGTTAGCTAAACTCATGGATTTATTAAATCATTTAAATAAACCAACGATTGCTGCGGTACAAGGTTTAGTGTTTGGCGGTGGCATTGGTTTGGTTGCGTGTTGTGATATTGCGCTAGCAAGTGAGAATGCCGTTTTTTGTTTTTCTGAAGTAAAACTCGGTTTAATTCCTGCAGTGATTAGCCCCTATGTGATTGCGGCGATGGGGCAACGCCTGTGCCGGCGCTTATTTTTAACCGCTGAAAAATTTAATGCAGAAAAAGCATTAGAATACGGTTTATTGCACCAAGTGTGTAATCCTAACGATTTAAATCAACAGGCCTTGAATTTAGCAAATTTAATTACTAAAAATGCACCAACTGCTGTCTCGCACGCTAAATTACTCATTGGCGATGTGAGCAATCGCCGTTGTGATTCTGATTTAATTCGTGATACTGCGATGCGTATTGCTAAATTACGTGTGAGTGAAGAAGGCCAAGCCGGTTTAAATGCTTTTTTTAATAAACAAATCCCTTACTGGAATCAAGAAAATGGAAAAAAAGATCACTAAAATTCTGATCGCTAATCGTGGAGAAATTGCTTGCAGGGTTATTCGCACGGCAAAAAAAATGGGTATTCAGAGCGTTGCTGTCTATTCTGATTGCGATAGCACGGCCCAACATGTGTTACAAGCGGATGAAGCCTATCATCTTGGCGGCAATGCTGCCAAAGACAGTTATTTAAATCAAGACAAAATCATTGCGATTGCCAAACTCGCACAAGTCGATGCAATCCATCCTGGTTATGGTTTTTTATCGGAAAATGCTAGCTTTGCACAGCGTTTAGTTAACGAAAATATCATTTTTATTGGCCCGAGTGTAGCGGCCATTACCAAAATGGGATCGAAAGCTGAAGCAAAAAGAATTATGCATAATGCTAACGTACCTTTGGTGCCGGGCTATCATGCTGAACAACAAGATTTAAAAACCTTAACCCGCGCTGCTAATGAAATCGGTTATCCTGTGTTAATTAAAGCCGCCAGCGGTGGTGGCGGTAAAGGCATGCGCATTGTTAGACACGAGAAAGAATTAGCAGATGCGATTAACAGTGCCAAACGTGAGGCGCAATCGAGTTTTGCTGATGACCAATTAATTCTTGAAAAATATTTAGAAAATCCGCGTCATATTGAAATGCAGATTTTGGCTGATCAACACGGTAACATTTTACATTTATTTGAACGTGATTGTTCTATCCAACGCCGTTACCAAAAAGTCATTGAAGAAGCACCGGCATTTGGCTTAACCGATAAACTACGCCAAAACATTGCGACAGCGGCAGTGAATGCTGCTGCTGCGATTAACTACACCGGCGCTGGTACGATTGAATTTTTGCTCGATCAAAATCATGCTTTTTATTTCATGGAAATGAATACACGTTTGCAAGTGGAACACCCTGTTACGGAAATGATAACCGGCTTAGATTTAGTTGAGTGGCAAATTAACGTAGCGAAGGGACAAAAATTTCCCTTTACCCAAGCTGATATTAAAAACCACGGCACGGCAATAGAGGCGCGTATTTATGCTGAAGATCCGGATAATCATTTTTTACCTTCAATTGGTAAAATAACGCAGCTAATTGAACCCAAACAAACAAGCCATTGTCGTATTGATAGTGGTATTGTAAGCGGTGATGAGATCAGCATGTACTATGACCCTATGATTGCTAAATTAATTATTTGGGATGAAAATCGTGATTTGGCAGTGAAGCGTTTGCAACAGGTTTTAATCAATTATGCTGTGATAGGCGTGAAATCCAATCTGGCTTTTTTAAGAAAAATCGCGCAGCATCCTGATTTTGCGAATCAACAAATCACCACGCATTTTATTGAGAAAAATCAAAAAAATTTAATGCAAAAACCGATTCTCACACAAGAAACATTAGCACTCGCTGCCTTAGCAGAATTATTACCTCACAACAAAGAGTGCCCTACTTCACCGTGGCACTTAAAGAATGCTTGGCAGATGAATTTACCGGCAACTCGTTTATTACGCTTTTTACAGCATGAACAATTAATTCAGATCACGGCTAGCTTAAAGTATGATCACATCAAATTAACTAGCGACAATATAAAGTTAACCGTTTCCGGCCAATGGTTAGATCACCATACTTTACATGCCAGCATTGCGGATCACAGCATAACAGCTAGAATTTATAGAGCAGGCGATGAAATAGTCATCATTACACCTGGCCAGCAACAACGGATCACGCATTATAATCCGCAAGTAGTATTGGATAAAGACAGTGAAGATCATGGTTTATTAATTTCGCCAATGCCTGGCACAGTTATTGCCGTGATGGCTAAAGCCGGCCAAAAAGTAAATGCCGGCGATCAGTTGATGATCATGGAAGCAATGAAAATGGAACACACCATTACCGCACCACAAGCAGGTGTGATAAAATCGATTTTATTCAATGTGGGTGATCAAGTGGCTGAAGGTATTGAACTGTTAAAAATAGAGCAAATCTAATGTCATTACCAAAATACGTTAAATTAGTTGAAGTTGGCCCACGCGATGGTTTGCAAAATGAAAAACAAATTATCCCAACTGAGATTAAATTGCAATTAATTGATTTACTGCTACAAGCTGGTATTAAACACATTGAGGCAAGCAGTTTTGTGTCATCCAAATGGGTACCACAAATGGCTGATCATAATGAGATCATGCAAGCTTTAGTTAATAGATCGGATGCGTATTTTTCAGCATTGGTGCCCAATCTAAAAGGCTTTGCAGCAGCAAAAGCTATTGGCGTACGTGAGATTGCTGTATTCACTGCTGCTAGTAATGCCTTTACCCAAAAAAATACTAATTGCAGCATGGATGAAAGTTTAAAACACATTAGCGATATCACCCAGCAAGCACAAACGCATAATATTAAAGTACGGGGTTATATCTCATGTATTGCCGGTTGCCCTTATCAAGGTGACGTGGCGGTTAGCGATGTCGCAAAAATAGCTAAACAGTTGTATGATTTAGGGTGTTATGAAATTTCCTTGGGCGATACCATAGGCGTTGGCACGCCTGAAAAAATACGGCATGTTTTTAGTGAAGTAGCAACTATTGTTTCACTGGATAGGCTCGCTGCGCATTTTCATGATACGTATGGGCAGGCACTCGCGAATATTTATGCCGTTTTGCAATTAGGCATTCATGTTATCGATAGTTCCATCAGTGGTTTGGGTGGCTGCCCTTATGCTGCGGGTGCCAGCGGTAATGTTGCGACAGAAGATGTGATATACCTACTGAATGGTTTAAATATCACAACCAATATTAGTTTAGAAAAATTATTAACGGCTGGCCGATTTATTGATCATTATTTACAACGCCAAACCACATCGAAAGTCAGTAATTCCCTGCGTGATGTTGAATGACTCAAGAACGGTCAGATTTGAGGCAAGGTCACATTAAAAACACTAAAAAACGCGCTTTACACATAATAAATGAGCACATTTTTTATGTGTTTTTAATCTGTTCCTCGCTACACCGGGAATTGCTGATCGAAAGTGCAAAAAGCTAACTCACGATTGGCAATAAAATAACAACTTGCAACTTCTCAGCGGTATTCAATTGGCAAACAATCTTACCCTGATGATAATTGATAATTTTTTGGCTAATACTTAAGCCCAAACCCACACCTGGATAATCTGAACTACTTTGCAAGCGTTTAAAAGGTTCGAAAACCACGTTAAGATATTCGTTACCAATACCAATACCATTATCTTCTATGATGATTACAGCTTGCTGATCTTTCTTGGCTAATTCAATATTAATATTCTTCGTTGCATTGTTATTATAGCGAATACTATTATCAATAATTTTCTGTAAGGCTTGAATTAACGCTTCTTTATCGCCCATCACAAAAACAGGTTCGTCTGCTTGAAAGTTAACGATAACATACTCATCGCTGTTACTATTAATAATTGCAGTAATAATTTCATTAAGATCAATTTTTTGATAGTTGTTGGAATTATCCCTTAGCTTCATAAATTCTGCGATAGAATCCACTAAATAATCCATGCTTTCAGTAATGGTTTTTATTCTTGTTAAATATGACGTTATATTAGCATTTAATTCAGGACCAAAATCTTCTTCGATAAACGTACAATAATTTTTGATGGAACGAATTGGTGCTTTTAAATCGTGTCTTAAATTGCGTGCAAATAATGCTTGCTCTTTTTGCTGCTGCTCTTGATTATCCATATCAACTCCCTTGGTTTTCTTACTCTCTTAACGTTTAGTTACAAATCAACATTACTCACAAAATCCAATTTAATTTCATGCTGTAAAAAGAGTTTGCCCACTCGAATAAAACGCTCAGGTAAATCGGTGACCCAATACTGCGTGACAGCATGCCCCTGCTGATTATGCAAATCAAGCCGGGTGAGTAAATCGTAAACATATTTAGCCGTTGCTGTTGCGGAATCGATAATCCGCACCTCATTGCCGATAAAATCTTGAATTGGTTTTTTTAGCACCGGAAAATGCGTGCAACCTAATACAATACTATCAATATTATGCTGTTTGGCAAAAACGGGTTCTAAATATTTTTTAACTGCAACATAGGCCAGTTCATCATCAACGCTACCCTCTTCCGCCAATGTCACAAATAAACCGCAACTGATCCCCGTCACCGTAATCTCAGGATTCAATTGTGTGATGGCTTGGTGATATGCGTGAGAATTAATTGTCGTCTCGGTTGCCAAAACGGCAATGTGCTGCGTTTGGGTATGCGCCACAGCTGTTTTAGCGCCAGGCTCAATCACACCAACAATGGGCAATTCCGGATGTGCATTTTGCAAGAAAGATAAAGCGGCTGTGCTAGCGGTATTACAAGCAATCACCAGCATCTTAATTTGTTTGCAAAGCAGCAATTCCACTATTTGTGAGGCATATTTAATAATAGTTTCGCGACTTTTGGTACCATAAGGCAAGCGCGCGGTATCGCCTAAGTAAATAAAGGATTCTTGCGGTAATTGCTGTTTTAGGGCACGTAAAACGGTTAATCCGCCCATGCCAGAATCGAAAACGCCAATCGGCAATTGTTGCTTCATGCTTGCTCGTGTTATAGGCTTAATAAATAGGATCTATACTAGCATAATTTGTAATGGCAACAAGTAATACTGAATAAAGCTTTCGCAAGCAATTCGCGCTGTAGCTGGGAACAGCCATATTTGGGGAATCGCTGGGCTTTCGTCATCACCTCTTACTTGGTTGATTCCTTGCCAATGCGTACCATAAACACATCACACTCTGCATTATGCGCAACTGAATTGGCCGTTGAACCCAGTAGTGCGGTTAATCCATGACGACCATGGCTTCCTATAATGATTGCATCTGCTTTAATTTTTTTTGCTAATTCTAAGATTTTAGCGTTGGCAGGGCCTTTTTCAAGATACTGATCGCTTGCAGCAATATTGGCTAGTTTGCATAATGCCGCTAATTTTGTTTTGGCAGTCGTAGTGATTTCTTGTTCTGCATCAACTTGCAAGGTATAACTCATCGCATAGGCTGGGTAAAGTTCAACAACATTCACCGCACTGAGTTTTGCAGCATACAATTTGGTAAGCTCAGCCGCTTTTAACATTAAATCGTCATTGTCTACGGCTAAATCCGTAGCCACTAAAAAATGCTGGTAAGATTGCATAGATTTTCCGTATCTGTTCACACGCTTTAAATTTACCAGGAACATTCAGATTTAGCTATATAAACGGCAAAATCTTTTACTGAATAGTTACCCTTTCTTTTTTAAATTTTATGAGCTATAGTGACGCAGTCAATGTTATATTATGACATACATATGCAGTATGACTGGATTTTAAAATAATGTAACTGTTCAAAAATTTAACTGTGAATTTACTGAATAGTTACAAAATAATTTCAATATAGAATAATAGGAAGAAAAATGCATAACTCAGAATTTCGCAATCAGCAAACCTTCTTGGAAAAACATAGCCAAGAAATTAATAAACTTATTAAGCCACTCCATGAGTTGTTTGGCGTGCAATTTTTTTCACATCATCGCTACTATCGTAATAAACAATTTTTTTTGATTTGCAATAACCCCAGTTGGACTAAATATTATTATATCCAAGAGCTTTATTGTGTTAAGCAAGGCTTACCTAACATTACTAAAACGGGTATTTATTTTAATGATGACTACCCTACCGATACTGAATTTCATAATAAAATCATTGAACCGTTAAAAAAACATTTTTATACAGATCATCTTATTTATATTGTAAAGCAACATACATCGTATACTGATGTTTATATTCTTGGTGCAACACCTGATAACTTGCATTTTAATCGTCATTTTTTAATGAATATTGATTTTTTTAATAATTTTCTATTGTTTTATAAAGACAAAGCAAAAACGCTTATCAATTTAGCGAAAAATAACCTGATCAATTTAAAAATCACAACACAGATAGAATTAGTTACCAGCAAAAGTGATACATTGAAATTGCAGCTAGAAAAAGCGAAAAAAGATTACACTGCTTCGCGCTACTACTTAGATGGTAAGTTTTCACATATTTATTTAACGCTGCGTGAAGCTGAATGCTTGGTATTATTAAATTCCGGGCAGCGCTATGTTGAAATTGCCAATCAGTTGGCTATTTCAATTAAAACTGTACAATTTCACATTAAGAATATTTATGAAAAATTCCAGTGTAATAAAAAATCAAGTCTATTAAAAATTTTACGTGAAAATCATATTGTGGAATACATTAACGGCAAAACCATTCAGGCTGATAGCGTAGAAACCATAACGGCCGCTGTGAGCTACTTCCCTGTAGCATCACAACCAATGTTACTGCAGTATGCTTAAGCACTTATTCCCCGTACGGCACCCATATGTTTTTAATTTGCGTTGCTTGGCGCAAGAAGAAACGCGCCTGTTTGGCTGTGTTTGCCCAATCAAAGGCTTCACCGTAATTAACAAAACAGCGTTTCATGTTATCAGCAGCTAAGCTTTCAATCATTTTACTGCCCGCTGCACTGCCAAAATACCACAAGCCATCCACGTCATCATGCAGCGCTAAATTTTCGGCTAATTCATCCTGATTACCTGTAATGATATTAATCACACCAGCGGGTAGATCTGAGGTATCGAGTACTTGATAAAAATTAGTCACTACAAGTGGATAATTTTCAGATGGTATGGCAACCACAGCATTCCCCATGCTAATGACGGGCATGATGGTCGCAATAAATCCTAGCAACGCACTATCACTGGGGCAACGAATACCTAATACGCCAATTGCTTCAGGCATAGCAAGGGTAATATTACGCAGCGGCGTATGGTGAATATAGCCGTCGTATTTATCAGAAAATGCCGCATACGTAAACAATAAATTAATCGCTGCTTTAACTTCGTTACTAGCTTGTGCTTTGCTGCAGTTGGTAGTTTGTATAATAAGTTTAATAAATTCTTCACCACGTGCGGATAAATTCTCCGCAATATAATATAAAATTTGTGCGCGATTATGCGCCGTTGTGGCTTGCCAAATAGATTGTGCCTTATGTGTAGCTTCCACAGCGTTGCGAATATCTTTGCGATTGCCCAGTGGCGCTTCACCGATTATATGTTTTTTATTATCGTAAACCACATAACTGTAACCACTATCAGGGCGCACCTGTTTACCACCAATATATAATTTAGCAGTGCGATCAATGGTATTGTTTGGCAAGCTGCTATTGGGATCCACTTGCTTAAAAGTCACTTTGCCTAAAGACGGTAACACTTTTAAATTTTTAATAAATTTAGGCTGAATATATTCATATAATCCTTCTAAACCACCTTCACGCCCAAAACCGGATTCACGATAACCACCAAACCCCGCTGCTGCATCAAAAACATTGCTACAATTCACCCAAACGGATCCCGCTTTAATTTTTGGCGCAATATCTAGCGCTAAATTAATATTTTCTGTCCAAATGCTGGCTGCTAAACCGTAACGGGTATTATTCGCAAGTGTCACAGCCTCACTTGGCGTGCGAAACGTCATCGCAACTAATACCGGCCCAAAAATTTCAACCTGAGCAATGCTAGCCGCCGGTGCCACATCATAAAACAAGGTGGGTGGAAAATAACAACCGTTTTCAGGACATGACCAGCTTGCCGGCTGCCATTTTTTAACGCCCTCTTGTTCGGCTTGCGCTACTAAATTTTTAATTGTACTTAGTTGTGATGGATCAACAATACAACCCATATCAATGCCTTTATCAAGCGGATCACCGAGTTTGAATTTTTCTAAGCGTGCTTTGATTTTTGTGAGTAATTTTTCAGCAATACTTTCTTGCACTAATAAGCGCGATCCGGCACAACAAACTTGGCCTTGGTTAAACCAAATGGCATCAACTAAACCTTCTACCACACTATCCAGATCGCTGTCTTCAAAAACGATAAACGGTGATTTACCGCCTAATTCTAGTGATAATTTTTTACCCGTGCCGGCTGTGGCTCTGCGAATAAGTTTGCCCACTTCGGTCGAACCGGTAAAGGCGATTTTATGAATATCAGGATGGTTCACGATTGCTTCACCGGTTGCACCAAACCCCGTCACAATATTAATAACACCTTTTGGCAAACCGACTTGCTGACAAATTTCTGCAAATAATAACGCCGTGAGTGAAGTAAACTCAGCTGGTTTTAGCACCACGGTATTCCCCATGGCTAAGGCTGGTGCAATTTTCCACGCAAGCATTAACAGTGGGAAATTCCAGGGAATAATTTGCCCAATCACACCAATAGCTTCATAATCAGGTAATTCTGTCGCCATTAATTGCGCCCAACCGGCATGATAATAAAAATGACGTGCCACAAGAGGAATATCTATATCACGACTTTCGCGGATTGGCTTGCCATTATCGAGTGATTCTAAAACGGCAAACAAGCGTGCGTGTTTTTGAATATGACGCGCGATCGCATACAGATATTGCGCACGAGCATGACCACCTATTTTTTGCCAATCACTGAGTGCAAGCGTTGCTGCTTTGACAGCTTTGTTAACATCTGTTTTATCCGCTTCCGCGAGTTTGGCTATTTTTTCATTTTTAGCAGGATTTTTAGTAAAAAAATACTTGCCTTTGCTGGGTTTTACCCACTTACCATTAATGAATAAATCAAATTGTTTGGCATGCTGTGCTAACCATTCATCCACCTGAAGACGACTTTCGGGTGCAGGGCCATATTCCATGCTTTTAAAAATTGCTTGCACGTCTTTTGTTGCCATGTTTTCCTCTCACGCTAATGGATGACGATAATCAGCCGAATACCGCCCAGTTATATTGTGTTCTAATTGCCGCTCGATATCGGTCAACAAACTGCTGGCGCCAAAACGAAATAAATTACTATTGAGCCAAGCGTCACCCAATTCTTCTTTGATTAAAATCAACCATTCTAATGCTTGCTTGGCCGTACGAATACCGCCAGCCGGCTTAAAACCAACTTTGTAACCGGTTTGTAGATAATAATCACGGATCGCACGAACCATCACTAAGCTTACGGGTAAAGTGGCATTCACTGTTTCTTTGCCGGTACTGGTTTTAATAAAATCCGATCCCGCCATCATACAAACCTGACTGGCTTTCGCCACATTGGTTAAGGTTGCTAATTCACCAGTAGCCAAAATGGTTTTCATGTGTGCTTCACCGCAAGCTTGGCGCAAGAGTTTCACTTCATCATAAAGCGCTTGCCAATTGCCGGTTAAGACGTGTTCGCGGCTGATCACAATATCGATTTCCGTTGCACCCAAGGCCACCGCTTCTTGGATTTGTGCGATCTTCTGTTTTAAGGAAACCTGTCCTGCCGGAAATCCTGTTGAAACAGCGGCAATCGCAATATCACTATTTTGTAAGTTTTCTTTGGCAGTTGTAATTAAATTTTGATAAACACAAACTGCAGCAACCGTTAGCGGTAATTCTGTAATGCCAGTTGCCACTAAAAGATCGTGGCGTACGGGCTGTTTGGCTTTGGCACAAAGACGCGCTACATTGCTAGGTGTGTCATCGCCCGCCAGTGTGGTTAAATCCATACAGGTAATTGCGCGCAATAACCAAGCAATTTGCCATTGTTTTTTAAGCGAACGGCGTTGCCCGAGATTGGCAGCGCGTCTTTCTACCGCGCTGCGATTAATGCGAATATTTTCAAATTGTTCAAAGTGTAAATCGGTTCCGGGATTACGTTCTAAGACATGAGGTTGTGGCATTATTTTCACTCTTTAGCACGATTCTCAAGATAGGCAAGAATTAATTTTTGTAAAGTTGCTGCTGCCAATTTACCTTGCTCTAGGGTTTGCTCATGCGTCACGATAGTATCGCTCATACCAGCCGCATAATTAGTCACCGCAGAAACAGTAACGACTTTTAAGCCACAGTGACGGGCCACTATCACTTCCGGTACCACCGACATACCCACTGCATCAACTCCTAAAATTTTTAAGGCGCGGATTTCAGCAGGTGTTTCAAAACTAGGACCGGAAGTGCAACAAAATACACCTTCAGCGAGCGGAATATCATTTTGCTGCGCTGTGGTTAACATGATTTTACGTAGATTACTGTCATAGGCATTTTCTAAGCTAACAAAACGTTCGCCATATTCATGATCATTTTTACCCATTAAGGGGTTGTTAAATGAAAAATTAATATGATCATTCACCAGCATTAACGCTCCTGGTCCCATTTCCATGCGTAACGAGCCTACGGCATTAGTTAGCAACATTTCACTCACGCCCAAGGATTTTACCGTGCGGATCATGTTTTTTAGCATCGTGCCATCGGGATGTTCATAGCTATGGCAACGTCCTTGAAAACACACCACATTAACACCCTTAAGCGTACCGAGTAGCAAGCGTGCCGCATGCCCTTCAATATCAATTTGTGGAAAACCAGGTAATTCGTTGTAATCAATAATCACCGGATTTGTGATACTATCAGCAATGCCGCCTAAACCAGAACCGAGAGTGATGGCAATCTGTGGTTTAAACTTGGGTGCTTTGTTACGAATGAGGTTGACCGCTTGTTCTACAAAGTGGGTTGGCACGACTTTGGGCTCCTATGGGTTTATTCTTGGACGCAACTATAGCATTATGCTGCATAATTTTCTAACTGCTTTCACTTATATGATACTCTAGAATATCCCCCGGCTGGCAATCTAAATAGTGACAAATTGCCTCGAGCGTTGAAAAACGGATCGCTTTGGCTTTGCCGGTTTTTAAAATCGAAAGGTTTTGCTCGGTAATGCCAATCGCTTGCGCTAATTCTTTTGATCGAATTTTACGTTTAGCCAGCATCACATCTAAATTGACTATCACAGTCATTACACAAACTCCTAAACGGTCAATTTATTTTCTTCATTGATTTTATTCGCTTCGGACATGATCCACGCCAGTAATAGGATCAAACATGACATGAGTATCAAACCGATATTCATTCCAGACAAGGTGATTTTGATAAAATGTTGGCCTGCTGGATTATGCCAGGTCATCGCCGCTGTCATTAGGGCTTGATATAGCGGATTAATCAGCTCGCCTAAAAAAATTAAAAAGCCAATTTTTTTAATGCGCGTGACATTATTTTGTGAAAAAATTTCCGCTCGGCTAAAAACGCTAAAGAGTTTAATCAGTAAAATCACGACGAAACTATAAATACTAAACGGGATCAAACTGATTATTAAACCCAATATTTTTGTACCCCATGTGAGTTGATATAAAATCGCTGTGCCATCAGGAATATAGCTTATATTAAATCCAAAATGATTTAAGGCTGCTGATAATGGCGCTGGCGCATGCAGCCAGAATAAAATTAAGGTAATCGGCATTGCTATTAAAATTATTTGCAATAAGCGTTTAAAACATTGACTGACAAATTGAATTTTTGACATGGATTATTCCTCTGCTATTATTTTGATAAAAGCGTTGTCAGGTGACTGACTCAGCTTGGCTATCCTAGCAAAATAATTATCGAAAAACAATGTTTAATTAATGATAAAGGTATATTTATTTGTTTGCCTCATTGTAAATGGCGTAAATTAGTTTTTTATCCCTTTGACAATGGGGTGAAAGAGCTATTATCCCACAGCAATTCCCGGTGTAGCGAGGAACAGCCTCAAATCAGTAATTCCCGGCGTGATGTTGAATAACTCAAGAACGGTCAGATTTGAGGC
>CAYGTS010000064.1:0-14395 GCA_964352905.1 uncultured Legionellales bacterium
TGCCTCAAATCTGACCGTTCTTGAGTTATTCAACATCTCGCCGGGAATTACTGGTACCAACCTACTTTTTATGAATAAAGCACCACGCTAGGAGAAAGGCGCTTAAAGAAAGTGCCAGCATTATTGCCAAAGCAACCAGCATTCTTTGGCTGTAAAGCTGCATTGTCGCAGCTGAAGCGTGATTATTGATAGCAACATTACTGAGAATAGCACCAAATACAGCAACCCCAAAGGTTAAACCCAGTTGGCGAAAGGTAACATAAATGCCCGCTGCGATGTCTTTATGCTCTTCTTTTGCATACAACATGATTGTCATGATGGCAGAGGGGATTGCCAATGGAATGCCAACGCCAAATACAATTAACCCCGGCAGTAACAGCCAAAAACTTTGCTGTTTTGCACAAAGCATGATCCAAAATAAACTCAAGCAGATCAGAAAAATTCCAAATAATAACGGTTGTCTCACACCACTTTTGGCAACCCACATACCCTGCAGGCTTGGTATAATAATAAATCCGATTGTTGCAGGCAGTAATGCTAAACCCGCTATTTGGGCATTCATGGCATAGCTAATTTGAAACCATACTGCAAAAAACATAATGCTAGTTAAAGCCATCGCACAAATTACTAGAATGATGCTGGCACAGCTTAATTTTTTATCGTTAAAGAAAGTTAAATCTAACATTGGATCATGGTGATGCTTTTCATGCAAAATAAAATAAGGCAATGTAATAGCAATAAGAAGATAACAAATTAAACTATACGTGTTAAATAATCCCCAATATCCAATTTGCATCAACAAGATAGTGATGCTAGAAAATGCTGTTATAAATAGCACCAACCCTTTATAATCTTGAAATGATTTTGGGTGGTCATTAACATGATTCACCAAATAGCTTCTTGCTAAGATAAAGGCTAGAAATGCCACAGGCACATTTATCCAAAAAAAATAGCGCCAACTAAAATAATGGCAAACCACCCCGCCAAACATTGGCCCTAACGCATAGAAAGTATTTGCCGCACTTAAAACAATCCCGAACACCTTACTAAAAGACTCTTCTTCGGTATGCCTTAAGATCAAAATTGGCATGGATGGCAATAGCAAACTTGCACCAAATCCCTGGCCTAAGCGGCCAAGTATTAAACTATAATCATTGATCGCCATGCCACACAAAATAGAGGACAGCGCAAATATAAGAATACCCACCTGAAAAAGTTTTTTTGCGCCAAAATAACCAGCAAGTTTACTTGTATACAATAGCAGCACTGAGAAAATGATCAAATAGCCATTAATAATCCAGTATAAGGCTGACTGAGATAACTGGAGTTCATGATTAATCGCTTTTAAGTTAACCGCCATGCCTGATTCATCGATAAATACCAAAGCATAGCCTAGCATCATAGTTAAAATTAAAATTGGATAAGGTGTTTTGTGTGATCGCATGAAAATTCTCTTAAGCTTAAACAGAAATGCTAAACGTTTGTATATGGGCCGTACAGGGGTCGAACCTGTGACCGTCGGATTAAGAGTCCGCTGCTCTACCAGCTGAGCTAACAGCCCATGTTAGCACGAAGATGATAGCAACTTATTTTTGAAATGCAAATAACTATGACTTTCCCGTAACTTGATGGCATAATATTTATCAGAAAGTGCAAATCAAGGAGGGGAGCATGAAAATCGTAAAAATACTTACTGGTGTAGCATTAGTTGTTACAAGTTTGAGTTTAAATGCCTGCAATACTGCTGCAGGTTATGGCATGAATTACCATTTTGCTTCAAGTTGTTTAGATGACTTTAAACAAATTTGTTACGCTGAATGTGGTCATGTGCATGGTGGTAAATATGGCAGTGTTCAAGCATGTGCTGATAAATGTTACGAAATGAACAAACCATCTTGCAATTAAAATTTATTAGTGAAAAATGATAATGAAAAAGCGTTTAATCGTTGGCGTAAGCGGCGCATCAGGGATTGTTTATACAATTCGTTTATTAGAATTATTACAGCAAACCGAGATTGAAACGCATTTAGTTGTTTCAAAAGCAGGTCATCAATCGCGCGCTTATGAAACAACTCTTTCAGCAAGTGATATTGCATCACTTGCTGATTTTAATTACGCGATTAACGATATTGCAGCTAGTATTGCAAGCGGTTCCTTTAAAACCATGGGTATGATTATTATTCCTTGTTCGATGCGCACACTTGCCGATATCGCGAATGGTAATACCAGCAATTTGCTCACGCGTGCTGCCGATGTAGTGTTAAAAGAAAGACGGCGTTTAGTGCTCATGGCGCGTGAAACGCCATTGCATTTAGGGCACATTGAAAACATGAAAAAAGTCACTGAATACGGTGCGATTGTGGCACCACCGGCACCAGCTTTTTATACCAAACCACAAACGATCGAAGATATTGTGTTTGATAATGTAGCAAGAATTTTAGATTTATTCGACATAGAAGTTCCCAACATGAAACGCTGGTCAATATAAAGCTAAAGGGGGTGAGCAAATACAATGAGTCATAACCAAGAAGCCTATCTTGCAGCAGGTTGTTTTTGGGGCATTGAAGCTTATTTTTTGCAATTAAAGGGCATAATTGAAACCTGCGTAGGCTTTGCCAATGGTATTATTGAAAATCCCCGTTACCAAGATGTGTTAACTGATACCACAGGTTTTGCAGAAACGGTATATTTAAAATTTGATCCAGACGTGATCGATTATCAACAAATTCTAACCGCATTTTGGCAAATTCATGATCCTACGACTTTAAATCGCCAAGGCCCAGATATGGGAACACAGTATCGTAGTGCGATTTTTTATGCTGATGAAGAGCAGCAACAAATAGCAGAGAGTTTGAAAGAGCAATTACAAGCTAGTGGTCGTTTTGCAAAACCAATTGTTACCAGCATTGAGCCTTTACAAAATTTTTATCGCGCAGAAGAATATCATCAACGCTATTTTGAAAAGCATGGGATTGCTTGTAAGATCCACACTCAAACAAAATAAGTACATTCTTAATGCATAAAATAAACTTTTTTGTGCAACTCTTCAGTTTTAAAGGTCACTAGCGTATACTGTTTAGCCATACGCACTGTATGACCTATGGATATGATGACTCACGCGGCAAATACAAACGATTATCAATTTTCAGTAATCACTGCACTGATTTTACATATAATCGCGCTGTCTGTAATTTTTTTGAGTTTTCATTTTAGTGATTCAATTCCAACCAGTTTACCCCAAGGCTTAAATAGCAAGCCGATCCAAGCGGTTGCAATTATGCCGCAACAGATTAAGCAGCAAACCAATAACATTGAACAGCAACAATTAACCGAGCATAAAAAGCAACAACAGGCACAAGCAGATCTGAAAGCGGCTGCAGAAAAAACGCTTCAACAGCAGCAACAAGCTGCGGCTAAATTAAAAGCAGAACAACAAGCCCAGCAAGAAAAATTGGCTAAATTAAAAGAGCAACAATTACAAGAGCAAGCTCGTTTAAAAAAAATCGCTGATCAAAAAGCGGCCGCATTAAAAAAACAAGAATTACAAGCGCAAGCGCTTGCGGCTAAAAAAGCACAACAATTAGCCCAACAAAAGCGCCAAGCACAACTACAGAAAGAATTACAAAGGCAATTACAAGATCAATTAACGGCTGAGCAAAAATCTATGGCAGCTTCTAAATTGAAACAAACTAATAATATCGTAGCACAGTATAAAGGCTTAATTGCACAAGCCGTTATTGTTAATCGCCCACCCGATACACCGCCCAATATTACACCTTTATTACTAGTTAAATTAACGACAAGTGGTAATGTCATCAGTGTTGAATTATTAAAAAGCAGTGGTAATGCCGCACTCGATCAAGCTGCCATCACTGCAGTGTATAAAGCTTCACCGTTACCCGTACCAAAAGATGCCAGTATTTTTGAACAATATTTTCGTCAATTTACTATGACAACCACTGATAGTAGTACGATGACGTGAAGGAAGTAAAAATGAAAAAATTAATAACTCTTTTTTTAATGTTATTTTTTATAAACTATTTAAACAGTGCTTATGCTTTAATTAATATCGAATTAACACGCTTTGCTAATAATGCCGTGCCAATTGCAGTGGTGCCATTTACTGGCCAGTCACATGATTTACTAGAAAATAATAATGTGGCTGGTGTCATATCCAGTGACTTAGGTAATAGCGGTTTATTTAAATTACTCAGTCTTGCCAAAATGACACAATTTCCTGATAAACCCGGTGAAATTAATCTTGCACAGTGGCGTGAAAAAAATGTCACCCACATGGTAGTTGGCCAAGTAGATCCACTTGGTGGTGATCGTGTGCGTGTGCATGTGGCCTTGATTAACCTATTTGCCAATACTGAAACCGATCCAGTCAGTCAAATTGTATTTAACCAAATTTTTAGCGTATCCCAAACACAATTACGCAGTCTTTCTCATCATATTGCTGACTTGATTTTTGAAAAATTAACCGGCAAACGTGGCATTTTTTCAACTAAGATTGCGTATGTTGCCGTTGATCGTAATGGAGGAGCAGCCAGTTATCGATTAGAAGTTGCGGATAATGATGGTCACAATGCGAAAGCGTTATTAATTTCCAAAGAGCCGATCATGTCTCCTGCTTGGTCCCCAGATGCTAAGCAATTAGCTTATGTTTCTTTTGAACGGGGTCATCCGCAAATTTATGTGCAAACGATAGCAACAGGACAGCGTCGCTTAATTACCAGTTTTTCCGGTATTAATGGCGCACCAGAGTGGTCGCCTGATGGTCATCAACTAGTGGTAGTATTATCCAAAAGTGGTAGCCCTAAGTTATATAAAATTGATTTAAGCGATGGCCAATTAACCCAGTTAACCCACGGTAATGCGATCGACACCGAGCCTGATTGGTCGCCCGATGGTAAATCAATCATTTTTACATCAAATCGTGGTGGTAGCCCGCAAATTTATCAATTGGATTTAGCTAGTGGTCAAATTGATCGTTTAACCTATAACGGGCGCTTTAATGCACGTGCCGTCTTTTCACCTAATGCTAAAAACATTGTGTTTTTGCATCGTGACGAGCAGGGCAATTTTGATATTGCTGAGCAAAACTTACAAAGTGGTCGCTTTACCTTGCTAACGCGTTCAGGACTAGAAGAATCACCCAGTATCTCGGCCAATGGCTTAATGATTCTTTATGCCAGTAGCGTTGGAAAAAAAATTCAGCTAGCTATTGTGTCTAGCGATGGACGTGTTAAATTGCGTTTACCAGCACGTGAAGGTGATATTCAAGCACCCGCTTGGTCACCTTTTACTTCATAATTTCAATGCCTGTAGGGGGTAGCAACATGAAAATTCGTTTGATCAAGTTAATAATTCTATTTTTTTCGATAATGGCACTTGCGTCTTGTGCGACATCTGGTAGCACCAAAGGTGCTAATGGCAAAGGGCAATACGCAGTGGTTGATGATGGCAGTGGCGCAACGGTTGCGGGTGCTGGTAATGGTGGCGATTTTAATGGGCAATCAGCCTATGCTGCCAAAAATTTGATGAAAAAACATGTTGTTTACTTCCCTTACGATAGTAACGTGATTGAACCCTGGGCCTTAAAACCGCTCAATGCTAATTTACCGCATGCCAACAACCCCCATCCTGTGAGCCAACAAGTGATCAGCGCTTATGCTAATTATTTACTAAATCACCCTGGTGCAGTGGTTCGTTTAGAAGGTAATACTGATGCGCGCGGCACCCGTGAATATAATATTGCTTTAGGTGAGCGTCGTGCCAATGCGGTGGCGCAAGCTTTAGAATTAGCTGGTGTATCACCTAAACAAATTAGTGTCATTAGTTACGGCAAAGAAAAACCAGTAGCTTTGGGACAAGATGAAGCTGATTATTCACAAAATCGTCGTGTGCAAATGCAATTGGAGGGATAGTGCATGAAAAAAAATGGAATATTAACAACCATACTCTTAACAGGCGCAATCTTTGCTGCGCCTGTTGTGATTTTTGCTGATGAGATTACCGATCAGCAAGGGCATGTGGCACCAGTTGAAAGTGCCAATACTGCGTTAATGCCACTGGTGGCGCAGAATACGCAAGCTGAACAAGCTTATGTGCAATCGGATGAGGAAATGAATCAACCCAAACCGTTAGCACAAAATAGCCCAAGTGCAACCATGCAAACCAAAACAGTTGTTAAAGTTGATACCTCTCACATGACGGTAGAGCAACGCCTTGCTCGCTTGGAACAGCAATTAACTAATATGCAGGCCATTTTAAGCCAAGCTGATCAATCGCAACAACTTATTCAAGAATTGCAAGGGCGTCTTGATATGCAGGCTCATCAGCTCAAAGTCATGCAGGCACAACAACGTGATATTTATCAAGATTTAGATCATCGCTTATCGCAATTAGCTAAAAATGATAATACGACCGTAGCCAACGCACAGCCAAATAAAATTGCCCATATTGGCCATGTGGAAACGGATCTAAAGCAGCAAGATGTTTATGAGCATGCTTATGGTTACATTCGCAATAAGCAATATCCGCAAGCGATTAATGCCATGCAAACTTACCTGAAAGCATATCCTGAAGGTAAATTTGCTGTGAATGCGCACTATTGGTTGGGCGAACTATTTCTCGTTACTGGTGACAATAACCAAGCCAAAATGGCTTTTCAAATCGTGGTGGATAAATATCCAAAGCAGCCTAAAGTAGCTGATGCGTTATTAAAACTTGCTGGCATTGCCGCACAAACAGGCGAGTCGCAACAAGCACGTAAATTGCTGCTACAAGTGACGAAAGACTATCCTGGCTCACCAGCGGCGCAGTTAGCGCAACAACAATTACAACAATTAACGTAAGTAGCCCATTGAACACAATAAAAATTAAAGAAATCTTTTTATCGCTACAAGGCGAATCAAAAAGCGTTGGTTTTCCAACCGTTTTTGTGCGTTTAACAGGTTGTCCCTTACGCTGCCAATATTGTGATACAGCCTATGCCTTTCATGGCGGTGAAAAAAAAGCGATCCACGACATTGTTAACACTGTCACAAGCTTTGGCGTGCCACATGTGACCGTAACAGGGGGCGAGCCGTTAGCGCAGCCCGCCTGCTTTGAACTGTTAACACAACTGTGTGATCAGCACTTGATTGTTTCGATTGAAACCAGTGGCGCGATACCAATTAATAAGATCGATCCACGGGTTTGTATTGTTATGGATCTAAAAACACCGGGGTCACAGGAATCACAGCGTAATCATTTGGCCAATTTAGTTCACTTGAAAAAATCCGATCAAATCAAATTCGTGATTTGTGACCGTGCTGATTTTGATTGGTCAATCGCGTTTATTGAGCAATACAAGCTGAGAGATTGCTGTGAATTACTGTTTTCACCCAGTCATCAGCAATTGCAGCCGGTGACATTAGCAGAGTGGATCATCGCTGCACGTGCCCCCGTGCGTATGCAAGTACAATTGCATAAAATCCTGTGGGGTGATGTGCCGGGTAAGTAAAAGTAACCGCTTGGCAAAGCAAAAAGTGCAAATTTTTTGCAATAACTACTTGTCATTAAAATTAAATTCTGTATCATTCACAGTCTCTGATGAACACAGTATTCATCATGTGGGTCGTTAGCTCAGTTGGTAGAGCAGTAGACTTTTAATCTATTGGTCGATGGTTCGAATCCATCACGACCCACCATTTAAATCAAATAGTTACCTGCGATTTCTTCTCAATATTTTAAATTATGTTTTTTCTGGAGTGCAAATGGAGTGCAAAATCAGTGAATCCTCATAGGTCATAAAGTATTACAGTGAATTGTTCTTTAGTCGAAGGATAGATTAAAATGAAAAAAATATTTGCTGTCGTATTAAGTATACTTTTCGTGTTAACTTTCATTAATAGCTGCCAAGATTCGCCTGAAAAAAGCCGTGATTATAAAGAAGGTTACTCTGTCGGTCACGCAGATGGTATTTCAGAAATATGCCAAGAATGTCGAAATAATGCGGAAGACGACCATCAACAAGAGCTTTGCGACAATATTTGCTATTAAACAGATCCACAGGGATCCTGTTTTAAATGTCACACCTTAATATCGTAGTAAAGTTTAAGCTACTAAAATTTTTTGAAATAAAATCAATTATTAATTGGCATACAATTTTGTGCACGAGAATATAATTTCTTTTTAGAAGGATGTGAAAAGTGCATATAGCCTCATAACGCTAGACAACACATATGGTTAAATGAGACAGTTAAAAGTTCCGGTGTTTTGGCTTTAATAGATACACACTCTGGATTAAGGCAGCGCCATTAAAAATAAAATTGGTAGTTATGATTTTGGACCCATGCAAATCAATGGCCGCACCTGGTTACATCGCTTGCAACCTTACGGTATTAGCCAACATGATCTGCAATACGATCCTTGCATTAATGTTAAAGCATGCTGTTTTTTTATCCTAATTTTTTATGAAAAAATAGACTTTTTTCATCGTAATCAATCTGTTGAAATAGCATACGTTTCCACTGTAATGAATAAGGAGCAAGGATAATGTCATTCGCAACAAGGGATAGCCATACAAGGCAGAACCCTCAAATTATTGTCAAACATCTTGAAATCCATTGGGCTAATTATAATGCATTACTGCTGTTAGAAAAGCTTGGGTTATTGTCACCAACACAACAACAAATTGACTTGATTGAATCATTACTGACCGATTTGCAACAGCAGTAGTTTAGTTAAGTTTTTAATTCAAATAAGAATGGATGTTCATTGATGTTATGTAAAGTTAGCAGTATTGCAAAGTATATTATTATTCCTGTAGATGAAATTAAAAAACCGGAATATAGCGAGTATTATTTATGTGGCTCGCCATTTTTCGCCTACATAAATAAGCAATTAGATGTGTATCAATTATTGGTAAAGTTTAGTGAGCCTTGTCAACCAAAAAATATTAACAATGCTGATTTACCGTTTAAATTTACGGTTCGAGAAGCGCAATACCTTGAGCTTCTTGAGCAAGAACATTCTTTGAAAGAGATCAGCGAATTAACACAACGATCGACGAGTACCGTTGATAGTGATTTATCCCAGTTGCGCCGCAAATTTGACTGTCGTATGAGCATAGGAGTGGTTGTTAAAGCTTACCGCTACGGCATGATGGAGTTGGGAAAAGTCAAACAAGAAGCGATAACCAACGCATAGAATTTATACGCTTATATTTAAAATGTAATGCTTGCAAGTGTTTAAGAGAGAATAAAATGTCGAGACATATTTACAAGACGATTCATAATGGATCACCCACTACAATATTAATGGGTTGGGATCAAGCATCACAAAATTATTTTTTGATTATTTTTAAACCTTATCTTGAAAAAGATAGACCATTTTACTCAAGCTTGTCGGCTAATAATGGTCAACCATTTAAAATGATTACGCCACTTTTAGAGATCCTAAAAACTTCTAATATCTTATTGCCACAAGAAATGATTGACGAATTGTATCTGCTCACCCCCTTTAGCTTTATATTTACCAGAACGTTCAGATTTGGCGATAAAAACGGCGAAAATATTTTTGAGAAAGCGCAGTTTATGCATTATAAATGAGCATTTCGATAAAAGATTTTCGCCGTTTTTAGCCCAAAGATGGACGTTCCCCGCTACGGAGTGAGCAGTTACGATCTTTTAATGATAATTTATTCCTTCAGCAAGAGTGCAATTATCTTAATAGGCCTTGGTGTGAGTAAGAGAAAATATAATAAGAATGTGATAATTTTTTTTAAGCTTACATCTTTATGCCACAGTAACCGCGGAATTACTGTGGCTTTTTTTACCTTATGAGTGTAACAATGAACAAACAGACACAAGCCTATATTAATCTCGCTTTGGCGATGTTTTTTTCAGCAACAACTTTTGTTATTGGGAAAGTGTTAATTGGTGTGATGCCAGTTTTTTTATTACTAACGATCAAGTTCTTAGTGGGAAGTGTTTTTTTTAGCGTATCATTTTTTTTCAAAAAGAAGGAACCTCATATTCGATCGGCTTTAAAGAAGATTGATATCATTTTACTCTTGCTACAAGCATTCTTTGGTGCTTTTCTGTTTAATCTTTTTATGTTGCTTGGATTACGTTATATCAATGCCAATTATGCCGCAATTGTGACTTGTATCGCACCGGGATTGATAGCGCTATTTTCTTATCTTATTTTGAAAGAAGAAATTACCACAGCAAAGCTTGCCGCTATTATGATTTCCATAATAGGGTTACTCTTGGTATCGTGGCATGCGGTGGTATTTAATTTTCATCCATTCGTTTTATTAGGAATGTTAGTAACTACTCACTCCGTAGCAGGGAACGCCCATATTTGGGCTAAAAACAGCGAAAATCTTTTATCGAAATGCTCATGTATAACTCATACACTGCGCTTTCTCAAAAATATTTTCGCTGTTTTTATCGCCAACTCTGAACGTTCTGGTAAATATAAAGCTAAAGGGGGTGAGCAGATACGAATGTTATTGGTTTTGTGTGCTATGATTTGTGGCTCACTGTTTCCGATTTTCGTTAAATTGGTTGCAAACAAAGTGTCGCAAAGTACGATTTCATTATTGTTCAATGTATTGTATTTAAGCTTATGGAATAAAGGGTTGAAGTTTGTGCCGGCGAATACAGCCTCACTTTTTATTGGTGTCGTGCCGATCAGTGTGGCAATTATGGCTTACTTTTTATTGCACGAAGTTTTAACCATCTTACAAGTTTTGGGGATGCTGCTTATTTTGTTAGCATTGATTTTTGGCGTTGAGCGTAAACAAAAATATACCAATCAACATACCGTATTAACGAATTAACGATAAGATTTTGCAATGTTTTTCACTAATTTACCACCCGATCTACTTAGAAATATGTGTCAATTTGCTGATCCTGCATCACAACAATCTTTGCGCGAAACTTGCAGGGAGTTGCATTCTAATCCTGTGATTTTAAGTGAGCAACTGCGATCACTGTTAACGTTTTTCAAGGCGCATCTACAATTACAATTTGATGAAGCACAAGAAATTTTATTGGGGAGCGTAGCTAATGTGTTAAAGCCATATTGCCAATTTCTCTTGCAGCATAAAAAAGCGATCCTTCAAGCGCAGCAACAAAAGCAAGCGTTGCATGCAAGCTTGGTTGAAATTGCGCAAGATATTAGAAATAATCAATCACAGAGCTCTCGATTTTCGCAAAATTTGTTTTTCACGCAATACGCAGGGGCTTCAACAGCAATGCTCAAAAAACTAAGGGAAAGGCAGCATAAACTTCAGTTAGCCTATGATCAGGCTTCATTAAAACATAACTTATTGATTGCAGATGTAAAAAAAATCTTGCCACAATCACTTCAGGCAGATCATCCTTTAGTCCCAAGCCTCACAAGTTTGCCTTGAGAGCATGGCATCTATTCAGCAAATTTGCCTGGTAAATTTCATTAACCAAATTTAGGCTATCAATTTACCCTGGGTAATTTCACAGGCTAAATATTGTACAATTTCACTTTTTGCAGGCAAATTTATTTGATCACTTTATTTATAAAAAAAGTATTTTTACGTATTTTTTACGTATTGCAAAAAAGAACTAACGGCCTTATCATACGCGAGTTTAATTAATCACTTTGTATCTATTCAGTAAACTTAGCTGTGAATTTACCAAGAACGTTCAGATTTGCTGATAAAAATAGCGAAAATATTTTTGAGAAAGCGCAGTGTATGAGTTATACATGAGCATTTCGATAAAAGATTTTCGCTATTTTTAGCCCAAACGCCAGTCCTCTTGATAAGCGAGGATCAGGACGTTCCCATCTACAGGGTGAATAGTTACATCACTTTAATTTTTTAACGTCTTAAACCTACGATCACATAAAGGAAGTGCAAGTCAGCATGACTAGCCGGGAAAATAACAAAGTATCGTAGATGTGATAAGGAATACGGATAATGTTTAATAATCCTAATGGCTATGCGCTATTGCACGATCCTGCATTGCACGATTCTGCATTGCACGATTCTGCTGCAGATGCAATCGAATTAGATCCTGTTAATAAAGATGACAATCATCCCCATGACGCTATACTCTTGGTTGATGAATCAGCAGAAATAACCGCACCCAATCGTCATCCCGTGCAATTTAATATTCTTTATCAACCCCTGCAGCGCACTGTATTAACGGGGATCCGTTTTTGCTCAGGCAGTGAAACACCTTCTACCTGGACACGCACACCGGTTTTTGCGATAACGAATTCAACGCGCAGCCACACGGTTGTTTATGCGGTTAATCGCTTTGCAAATTTTGCTGCAATTTTTACTGAATTTGTTTGGCCTGCGATTTTATCGGGTGCCACGTTTTGCGGTGCTGCAAATTTTTGTCTTCATCCTAAGAGTCATTATAACGATGCTGCGGGTTGGCGATTATTGGGCTTTTCAAATAATTTTTCACCCGATCATGGCGCGGCCCTGTTGGCAAATATGAGTGTTGGTGACATTCCTGCTTGGGCAAGTTTTTGGCCACCTGTGATTGCAGCCGGTGTGGCTGGTGGTACAACGCTAGGTTATGCTGTTTATCACACGTTTACTCGTCAACATTTATTAACGCCAGGTAATATTGTGCGCGATGAGACAGGCGAAATCATAGCAATTCGTGATACTTATTCGCTGTCAATCCGTGATTGTTTGCATGAATTAGAATATAACGGGCATTTAAGTGATGTGCAAAAAAAACATTATCTGAATACTTTATTAAGTAAAGCACAAGATCCGAATAAAATAACCCGCTTACACGCCTTAATGGCGTTAGCGCAATTAGCGCAACATCCCGATCAAACGTTAGCGCATGTTAAAGGCGCGCGAGAATTTATTTGGCAACAACAATTGGCTTGTCCGATTGCGAATAAGGTTTCGTATTTTTATAACTTGCATCAAAACCCGATCACGCAAATGGCGTTTAATGCGTTGCGCACTACCTTTCATTTTTATTCAAAGGCGCAATTGTGGCGCTTATTTATTCGCAAGATAATGCAATGGCGTCAATTTGAACAGGATGCAGCACATTGTGAAAGTGCATTTGGTCTGTGGCTGTATGCTGAACTTTTTGGCCAATATGATTGCGGGATCACAAATGCTGCTTATGTTAACGCGCTGAATAATCACGTGGGGCAATCTGTTTTAACGCAATTATTACGCTATCCGCGTACCCCTTCGCAATTAATCACAGAAATTAGGCTAATCGCAAAACACGGCCCGTTAAGCGAATTTGATTTTAGTCAGCAAGCGTGGGCGGATTGGTGCTTAGCCGATTTAGACAAAGTGTTTAGCACGATTGAGCAGCACGTTGAGTTACATAACATTCAAAAAATTATTTTCGCAACGAAGCGCAATCAAGTGACTGCGATTACGCCTGAGCAAGCTTATATCATCTCGAGTTTTGTGGCCGGCACCAATGCAACGGTGGTTACACTTGATGGTTTAGCTATCCCTAATGAAAATCTTGCGGCATTTGCGCAAGCTTTACCGGAAAATATAACTCAATTAACCTTACGTAATGTAGAGAATGCTTCAACCTTATTAGGAGCGTTAAATCCTGATCAACTAGCGAGCTTGAAACAATTAACGGTGAGCGGTTGTAAGCTAACCACGCAAACCTTGCAAACCTTTTTACCGCAAGCGACGCAACTAACCGAGGTTGATTTTAGTCACGCGCAATTAACTGCAGATGGGATTGATTTTATTCATGCAGAGTGTAGCAATAGCATGTGGCAATCTGTCAATTTACGTGGCAATGATTTATCGGTGAGCGACGTGGAAGTTACTGCGCGCTGTCTGGAGATGAATCGCCATTTAACAACAGTCGATTACAGTAACACGCAACTGGGTGACTTTACGGTAACAATTCTTGCGCCCACTTTCGGTAATAGCAGTGTCCTTGAAGTTAAGTTAAATGAAAACTATTTCTCAAATGGAGCGGCAGCGCTTGTTTTAAGCGCTGTGCAAGGTGATGTCGACATTAGCGGAAATTTTGGCATTGATGCTGGCATTTGCGATGTTGTCACAACAATCCCACGTTTAACAGGATTAAATGTTGCCGGCACGCAAATCACTGGTGAGGGTTTAAGATGCATTATTGCTGCGAGTCATGATAGCGATTTGCTTAAGCTTAACATCAGTCACACCGACGTGAGTGCTGCTGATTTACAGGCAGTTTTTAGTACCTTGACTGCAGTCAATCGCAGCTTGCCCACGGTTGATCTGAGTTATATGCAACTAGAGGCCCGTGATTTTGCAGCACTTGCATCGCAATTATCCGCTCTCAATGTGACAGCACTTAACCTTGCGGGTAATCCACTGCAAGATGCGCTTATGCATTTAGCACCACTGATTCAT
>CAYGTS010000065.1:0-14213 GCA_964352905.1 uncultured Legionellales bacterium
ATTCAGTAAATTTGAAGGTGAATTTACCGAGAACGTTCAGATTTGGTGATAAAAATGGCGAAAATCTTTTTGAGAAAGCGCAGTGTATGAGTTATACATGAGCATTTCGATAAAAGATTTTCGCCGTTTTTAGCCACAAACATTCTTGCAAAAACGGGTGGGTCCATATAAGTTACAAAAACACTAAAAAATAGAGGAGTTTATACCTAATAAATGAGCACATTTTTTAGTGTTTTTAATGTGAGATTGCCCAAATATGGGCGTTCCCTGCTACGGAGTGAGTAGTTACCATTGAATATGACTTTCATGAGGAACATGATAGTGGGCATGGTCGTGTTGAAACACGTCGAGCCTATGCTATTGAGATCAAAAAATATAAAAAACTATTTCCAACAGCTAGTGAGTGGAAAAATTTAACCAGCAAGTATGTGCCCGGTTCAACACTTGGCACGCCTGCGTCTTTTAAAAAATGCTAAAAGTAGATCACAGGGCAAAGCGAAGAGTAATGCAACAATGACGTTTAATGATTGCTAGCGGCAAGTACAACTATTGTAGTGTCTGTCCTAGATAGTATTGCGCAAAATTAGGGAGTAAAGAAATATGTTATTTAGCACGAATGAATTTGGCTGGTGGTCGGGACTTGACCGCGAGCTTTCGCCCTTCGATGTATTTGTCAAGAGCTGGCCACTGAAATCTCAGCTCGGTTTAAATCTTTCTACATTAAATCTCATATATTCTACAGGAGATGCGTTGTTGCCTGATATTGGCTTACCTTGTGTGTTATCACGTCATTACAATTCCACAGATAAAGATGATCCTTGGCGCATTGGCACGCCAGCAAGATTTACTCGTGAAGGCGATAATTTTCGCTGGCATAAAAGTGATGGTGCAACATGTTTATTCACTTTACACGCAGATGGAAGTTACTCCTACGCTGATGAAGCCGGGATACTTTATCGATTAGATATTGTTGATGACCACTATGTGCTTCGTAACAGTGCCAACCCTAATCTTGAAACCTATGATGCCGAACTTCGTCTAGTTAAACAGCATTTACCTTCTGGCCAAGGTGTAATCTATGGCTATGAAGCGGATAGGCTCATGAGTATAGCCAGTGCTTCTGGTCATCAATTGTTGTTAGAGTATGAAGCAGGGCGGGTTGCTCGCATCAAGCGCAAGCTAGCAGGCACACAAGTCAAACATGTTATTTGTAGCTATGAATATCAAAATAATATGCTACACAAAGTCAATTACTTTGATGATGACATGATTCGTTATTCGGTAACTCACCATTACCGTGATGGCAAATTAAGTGAACTGTTAACCAGTGATGGTCTAAGGCAGCAGTTTCTTTGGTCTGAGGGGGAACTGTCTTACACCTTGGGTGAAAATGAAACTTACCGTTTTAAACAAGCGGATGATCAGTGTGTTCTCACTTATCCTGATGGTAATGTTGCGCAATTTACTTTAGATGAGCAAGGATTTTTAAAGCGCGCCGAAGCCCCAGATTTTACAGCAGTCAACGTCGATTATAATCAGCATCACCAAATTGAAGTTGTTCGTCAAGGAATTAAGTCACGCACTTTGGCACGGAACGCACAGGGTTTGCTTGTTGGTGAAACACTACGAAATCATGCCGCTCTTTTCCATGAGAGTGAGTATCGACACAGCGCAGAGACACTACAAATTGAAGTGCGTCGAATTCATTTCGATGAGGCCAAGCAGAGCACTACAAATCAAGCTTTTGTTCGAGATGAATTGGGTCGCGTAATTTATTTGGTGCGAGAAGTTGCGGGAAAAAGTGTTTTTTCCAAATTTACTTATGATGACACAACCGGACTTCGTGCAACGCAACAGGAATACGCCGCAGGTTTAGTGGATGCTGGCTTTACCGAAAAAAGTGAGGCTGATTTAAAGGCAGAACTTGATGCGTTGGTTGCCAAAAACAAAGCGGTAACAGCAACAGAGTATGTGTATCGCCTTTCTCAAGGCAAAATTATTCAGGAGGCAAGACAACATACGGCATATGGTCTTGATGACGATAGCATTGTTGTTACCACAAAGACGCTGGATATTGATGTACAAGAGAACTTTCTGCAAGAGGGTGCGCACAAAGCATCTAAGCGCCACTATGATGGTGTGGGTCGTGTAGACGAAATGGAAGATGTTCTCGGACAGAAGACCGAGCGGAAATTTGTCGATGAAAAAGCTGAAGTGGAAATCTTTAGACCTAACGGTTTGTTGATTCGTCAGCGCAAGAATCATACAGGGCGCACATTTGAAATTCGTGATAGCGATGCTAAAGAGACGCGTGAATTCAATGAAACCCTTCAATATTTTGATGCCAATGGTTTTGTTAGCGCAATCAGGCATAATGGTCGAACACGTTACCAAGTGCACTCAACTCAAGGTTTACTGTTATTTGAAGTGACAGAGCAAGGCCGCGTTACAGGGTTCACTTATGATGATTTAGGTAATGAATTATCGCAAATAGTCTACGCTAAACCTTTAGAGAATTTGCCTCTATTTAAAGCACATCTTGAAAATGATTTAAGTCTTGCTATACATGAAGTTGAGGTTGAGCCTGCTGATGATGACAGAATCAATTTATCTATTTATGCGCAGAATCAACTACGCTATCAGCTAGCAGCCAATGGTACCCTTACAGTTTTTGACTATGATGCAGCAGGACACCTGAGAAAAGAATCGGTATACCATGAACTTTTTAATCAAGCTCAAATGTTGCAGCTCCGTGCACTTGACCCTCAAGCCCGGTTTTCACAAATTATTATTCCTAGCGAAATTTCGCCTAGTTTAACAGAAGTCAATTTTGCACATGCTGATGGCTTGACTGCTTTAAGTATCGATGCAGAAGGCTATGCTACACGGCAATATTTTGATGGACAGGGCAATGTTATTCGCCGACTGCGGGCAAATGTTGTTTTGCCACTCTCAGCAGAAATGTCTTTAGCTGATGCATTACAAAAGTTTGATGCGCACATCGCCGGGTTAGATGCAAAAAACATACATGATGAACATTGGCGCTTTGATGGTTTGAATCGTCAAATCCAACACGTCGATGCCGAGGGCTATCTTACTTCAACTCGCTACGATGATCCGAATAACAAAGTCTACACCATACGTCACACCAATAAGCCACAACTCAATGTTACAGACATCGCGCGCTTTGAAGTTGAGATACATGACCGCGACGAAACTACTATTGAGTTAAAAGATGATGCTGAGCGAGTAGTCAGGCGTGAACATGCAAATGGATTAGTTGAAACCTTTGTTTATGATGCGGCAAATAAACTTATTCAACATTTATCTTTTGATTGCGAAGATGAAGCTAGTGATACCTTTTTGCAGACAGTACGTGGTACGGTTTACACCTATCGAGAAGATGGCAAATTGCTTGCCAAGATGAGTGGGCCAGGAGTTAATGCTTTATTACAAGCGAAAAATGATGCAGATAAAGAGGCGGCTTGGCAACGTTACGGCACACACTACTGTTATAACGACAAAGGTGATGAAATCATCATCACTGCGCCTAAGGCAGCTGTTACCCGTAAGTTTTATGACAGTGAAGGTCATTTGAAAGCTGTTATCGATGCTGAGCAATATCTAACACTTTACACGCATAACGAATTTGATGAAGTTGCCACGAAAAGACTTTTAACCAGGCCAGTTTCACTTAGTGATTTGGCAACACTAGCCGGATTTTCAACTGGAGAATGGACGCAGCAATTAGCAGAGGCCGTTCCTCATTTTTGCGATAAAAGCGATGATATATCTTCTTTCCTTTATGACAGTTTAGGCAGGGTAACTCATGAGCTGAAGCCTGATGGTGTGCTTTTTAAAACCATTTATAACGGACAAAGTAATCAAGTTTTGCAGGTGAGCCATCATAAAACTGCTGAAGCAGGATTTGAATTGCTTACGCTGCCAGACAAATTACCAAATCCTTTTTATACGATTACATACTCTTACGATCGGCTAAATCGACAAACCGGTAAAACTGAAAAATATCTGGATGAAAACAACAAGCTGGTTGTGAAATGTGAGAGCGCAGAATTTGATGCGAATTATAAAATTGCAAGTACTGATGCAAATGGCATACGTACTGGTTTCGAGCCTGATAAGCTCGGGCGAAAAAAGCAAACTACATTTGTCGATGGCACGGTGCATACTGTTGAATTTGATGCGCACAGGAAGTACAGTGAGTCCTTTGCAAATGGTGATGCTAAAACCGAGACTAAATTTGATTATACAAAAGGGGCAAGGTCACTTACCATTATGCATACTGATGGAAGCACAGAGGAAGATGTTTTTACTGTGCATGGCGAGCTTTCATCACACACCAATGGTGAAGGTGAGAAAGTTCTGCATGGCTACAATACATCTGGTCAACGTACAGGCACTACTAAGGCGGGTCGGACTAAATCAAAAAAATTTGATGAGGCTGGTTTTCTCTTTTATGCAAAGAGCTATAGTGGCGGTGAAACTGAATTTGCTGGAGATAAGCTCGGGCGAACGACTAAAGAGGAAAATCTTACTGCTGGCACAACAATTATCACTGAAAGGCCAGACAGGAAAACCATAAAGACCACAGCTGCCGGTGAGACAAATGTTCAGCACCTGGGAGCAAATGAGAAAGTCGTCGAGAGTTATGTCATAAAAAATGGGCAAAAACGGTTGCGACATGAGTTTCGCCACGACAATTTCGGCCATGTTAGTAAAATTATTATTGGCGAAGGCGAAGAGACACGTGTTATTGATGTGTTTCACACCCCTAGTGGTAAGCTCAAGGTTAAAACATTAGATCCAGATGGTTTGGCTTACAAAAGTATTGAGCTATATGATTTAAATGATAATGTGCTTTGTTCAATTGATGCAGATGGTTTGATAACGCGCAGGGTATATGACATTCACAATCGTGAGCGTTTTATACTCAAATCAAATGGTGCGCTTATTGAAAAACGCTATAACCATTTAGGCTTGCTGACTGCAGAAATTGAATATGCCAACGCAGTTGAAATTGATCACAATAACCTCGTCTTAACTGAAGCTGATATTACGCCAGTTGCTTCTGCCGAAGATAAGCGGACAGAAAATTTCTACGATGCCGCAGGCAAATTAATTGTCCAGGTAAAAAATAATCAAATCACCGAATATAGTTATGATGCAGCAGGTAGGGTGATTTGTCAGAGACAATTGTTTAATGCTTTTGCTGATGGCCAATCTTTTTCCGCCTTAGATGCAGTGTTAGATGCAGTCAAAAATCTTCGTGATGATGACAAAGATCTCATTGAGAGAAAAATTTATCATGACGGTAGATTAAGCTTCACAGTTTCACCTTATGGTGTCATTAGCCAGCACGAATTGCTCGCAAATGGACGAATTGAACAGGTGCATCGTTTTGATGTGCGTGTAGCGAATATGCTAGATGCCCAAAATTTCACCTATGAAGTGCTATTAGCCCATAGTCTGCAGGCAACGACAAGACGAACCACGACTACAGTTAAAGATGGCAAAGGACGAGATATTTTAACTATCGACGAGAAAGGCTACGCTAAGACATTTGAATATGACAGTAAAGACCGTGTGATAAAAGTTCATACTTATGGTGAGCCTTATACTGGACCACGAGATGAAAGTTTATTGGCAGATGATTTTTCTATCGCAACCTCAGATAGCGACTTGATTTATGGCACCACTTATTTTGCTGATAATAAAATCGAAGTTGTCACACGCACCTTGCGAGGAAATGAAGTTTCAAAAGAAACATATATTTTAGATAGTACAGGTGACAGACGAAAACGTATCGATAGGGCTGGCAATGTTTGGGATTATATTTTTGATAAAGCAGGACAAGAGCATGAAATAGAAAGTCCAGCGATTGAAGTTGCCGATGTTACCGTCACAGATGATGGTAAGCTGCAGGAAACCACTAAGAAAAGACGCATCAAAACCAAAAAAGAGTATAGCCCTGCTGGTAGACTGAAGCGTACCACGCAAGATGTTGAAGGTCCTGTGCCGCGAGTACTAAATACAGATTACAGCACACTCGGTAAACTTGCTTCTACTCGTCAAGTTGTGATGACGCAAGATCCAACCTTGGATGATCGTAACCCACCTCAAGATGTAAGAAATGAAAATGAAACCACCGCTATAACGGAAGAGGTGCAAGATATTTTTGGCCGAGCGGTGGTTAAAATCAATGCTAAGGGTGAGCGTGAATACACAGTTTATAATAGGCAAGACAAACCCATTTATATTATTTCAACCAAGGGTGTTGTCACACAACAAGACTTTGATAGCTATGGTCGATGCTATCGTAAGATAGTTTATGCTAATCCCGTGGTAATTGCGCATGATGCTTATCCTAAAGGTATCAGCGATCAAGTTATCAAAACACTAATTACACCCTCACAGACAGAAGATAGAACTGAAAAATATTCTTATGCCAAAAATAGTGAGCTTCAACCTGTAGAGACTACTGAAAAAGATGAGGTCGACTATTACCGCGCAAAAGAGAACACGCCAGGGTTGCAAGCGATTAAGCGCGGCAGACCCACAGCAAAGCGAATTATCAATACCTTTGATGAGGTTGTGGCTACAGCGGAACTTATCGATGCAGAAACTGATACATGGGCTACGACTTTACATTTCCCCAATTATTTGGGTCAGCCTAATGTAACCGCCAGTTTGTCACCTAAAGGCATGTTGACTGTGGTGAAACGAAATCAACAAGGTAAAGAAATTGAGCGTAGTGAATTTGCGGAATCGCAAACTAAAGAAGCTGTTGAAACGGGGAAAATAGCTACAAATAAAAAAGACAGACACTACAAAACCTTCATTGATGGTGCCGGGCGGATATATCGAAAGCTCTATCCTAAAACGGAGATTACAAAACTTATTCGTGAGGCTGGTAAGTTTAGAAAAGAAACAGAAGAGCGAATCCCAGAAGAAAACTTTACACACGATGCGCATGACAAAACTAAAACCACTGTACATAAAGACGGTAGTGTATCACTCACTGAGCGAAATGCTTTGGCCCATACCGTACACGAGGTGGCTAAACCTGCAACTACAGCTGCTGATAATGATAAACGCTTTCAGCTAGAAACGCACAGCATCCCAGATGCGTTTGGTAATACTGCTATAAGTACAGAATCTGGTCGAGGCGTTATTCTTACATTAGAGAACGGTGAAGCTAAAGTTGCAGAAAATCAAGATGCAGCAGAAGCCATTGCTGATAGGAAAATCCTTGCCAAACACAGTAAGTTAGACAAGCCGACACATATCCAAGATGCTGAAGGCGCACTACAACAACTAAGCTATGACGCAATAGGAGACATGCGGCGTCATTGGTATTGGGTAGAACAAGCTGAATACGATGAAAAAACTGATACTGTTAATATCGTGCAGGTATTGCGTGATAAGCGTGTAATACAAGATGGCCTGGTGAAAAAAGAATTAAATCATGAATCGCACACTGATGACAGCCATGCGACGTATCAATTTGCTGGACAATATACCAAAGATAACGCATTCGGAGAAACTGTTGAGTCAGGCTCTGTTTCCTGTGGTCAACTACACGCAAGACAACGATTTGCTTATGATCAAGCAGCTAGGCAAAGTCATGCGACAGATAAAAAAGGTGTTGAGCATTTAAAAGCTCATGATTTGCAAGGGCATCAGACATTGGCTGTCAGTAGCATGAGTGAAGACGTTGCTGCACTTAGTTTAAAAGACGTGACTGATAGAGATTCTCTGATCATCAAGCAATCAGTGCTTGATATGGATGGTGAGATTGCGCAGGTGTTGCATCCTAAGTATCGTGAAACTCAATTAGGGCTGCATTTGGCCTTGGCGCTACATCACAATGATGTCGGTGATAATACATTATCTTGGCCAGTCGGTAATAACCATGCAGTAACCTATCGCATTAAAGCCAAGCCTAAAAATAGTGATGCACCTTATCAATCCTATGAAGTTAAACGCAAGGGCAATCGTTTTTATGTTGAGCTTGGTCAACATTATGAAGAACTCGATTTTGAAATTACCGAGCACGGGCTTATCACGATACCTGTAGCAGTAGATCCAGATAAAACTGGCACTGAAGTTAAATTTGAAGCCCCTGATTTTGGTTTCAGCGACACGCCTTCTCGCACCATGCGTGGTAGTTTTAATTATCAAGATAAAGCAAGCGCTAAAAATCAATTAAGTGAAGCGGCCCGTCTCAAAAGTGGTCAGTTTGCTATGGCTAGTTATCATTTCACTGCTGGCTGGAGATATGGCAAGCAGGTCCGTCTTCGTGGCTTAGGCGGTGGGAAATGGTATTACGGAGAGCAGGACAGACCATTTCGTTACAATCGGGATTATAATCCGAAAAATACCGTTTTTGTGACAAGCAAAGATGGTAGCTTAGCATCGGTATCTGGCACAATATCTTTTGAGCTGGGTTATAATTTAGGTAATCTGCACGGTAATTATAGTTCACGCCACTCGCAACTGAATGTAACTGCGGCACAACTGAATCAAGATACCGCTGAGGTAGTTATTGAACATGATAGCGATGGTTATCATTACGATGGCATGAGGCAAGTAAATGTACCGAATACTCGTTATGGAGAAAATTCGTTTGCTTGGTATGCTTCTTATCAGCAGACTATGATGCAAGGCGATGATGGGCCTGGAACTCCTCATTCGACGCCTCTTGCTGGTGTCAAAACAATTCGTGCAACGATCAACTTAAGTGGTTCTTCTGTTGTTGTCTTTGATAACAAACCAGATGAAGTTTCGCACCCTACCATTATCGGTCCCTTCGATGACAATCTCATGAGCGAAGAAAATCCTCTAGAAGCTGGTGCAGTTGAGATTTT
Organism: uncultured Legionellales bacterium; assembly: GCA_964352905.1. Taxonomy (GTDB): domain Bacteria; phylum Pseudomonadota; class Gammaproteobacteria; order JAHCLG01; family JAHCLG01; genus CAYGTS01. The sequence goes on from CAYGTS010000065.1 coordinate 8,889, forward strand.
TATTCGTGACCCACAATTTCCACAAGATGAATTTATTACGTTAACGGATTTTCATAACAATCAAAAAAATGATCCAGACAGTAAAGTTGAAGGCGATTTAAATGTACAAGTTGCAGGTAAATATCTTGTATTAAAGGGAGATAGTTTAAAAGCAGGGACTTATGAAATCAGATTGCGTGCAAAAACTGCAGGTGGTAGATATGCAAAACCTGGGACGCCGTCTGATTCGTATCGAATAGAGAAAGACGGATTTATTACCGGTTTTCTGTGCGTACAAGAAAATAAAGATGATTTAATTATTATGCCTAAAGCCACGACTGAGCCTGCTATGGTGCATTCGATTGAATCTGTGACACACGATCGTTGGCGAAATGTGGTTGCACAAATGACTCCAGCTAATTACCAAGCATGGCTTGATGCTGGTGCAAAGCCTGATGAACGTAGCAAGTACACACTCAATAATGAATTCAACGCCAGTAACATACAAACCGCCAGTACTACGCCAGAGGTAGAGGTAGTTGATCTTGAAAAATCCAAAGCAGCTAAAAACCTAGTAAAGGTTAAAACACGTCTGAAGACTAAGTCGTTTCATGATGCAGATGGTGAAGAAGTCGCTCATACTAAGCCAAGCGGTGCTGTTGCTATCAAACGCAAAGCTGGTGATGCATTACTCGTTAGTCAAAATGCGCTAGGCATCATCGAACATGAAGCAGGTGTAAATATTCATGCAGAAGTGGTAACACACGCTGATGGTGCAGGTAATACCACTAAGTTTGATCGTAACAGACGTGGTGATGTTAGCGATACAGTATTGCCACCTGTCACTCAACCGGAGAATCGAGAAAAAGCCCAATACACAAAGCATCAAAAGACTAACGTTGAAGGTGATGTTATTCAAGCAGTTTCGGCTGAGGGTGTAGTAACGCACGCAGCTTTTGGTCCCAATCACAACAATGTGTTGCAGGCTAAACCTGTTTCTGCAGAAACTGCTACTACTACAGGCAAAAAATACGAGGTTACCGAACAGAGCTTTAGACCTGGCACAGACATTAAGACTAAGATTAAAACCAATTTGGGTGAAGTGTCTCTGCAAAGTGATGTGCATGGAAATCAAACCGGTACAAAAGATGATAAAGGCAATACCACATCTACTGAGCTGAATCGGCTTAAGCTGCCAGTAACCGAACGGGGTTGTAACGAAACTAAAAATCCAACACGAGATGGTTTTACGCATCATTTTGATAAAGACCCAGATGATTTCGGTGAAGCTATGCCAAAGAAACACATAGAGCATCGCTATCATTTAGACGGCAAGCCAGCTATGCATCACGATGTAATCAAGCAGCAGTTGGAGCGTCTTTTTTATGACAGAAATGGTGGTGTGGAACGTTCACTGTTAACTGGCGAACATGGTGAGCTTTATCGAAATCAAACTATTGAACGTAACGCCATAGACGACTACGAAGAAGCTATTAATGATCACAACCTGCGGTTGCAATATCATTTAGATAAAAACCGCAATGTAGTTTGTATTGAAGCCTTATATTTTGATCGAAAGAATCCAACATTGGGAGATAATGGGCAACATTTACCTTATCACACCGAGGTCATTTGGAATGCATTTGATGCAGCCGATCGAGTCACCATTGATGGTGGTGGCATGGATGCAGCGGGTGATATTGGCTTGAAAGATAAAAGTGACGAAATGATCGAAGGCGCACGTGAAATTAGCTACGGTAAAAAACGTGGTATGCGTGTAGGCGACAAAGTCGTTTATCAGGGTAAGTTACATGATAGACAAGTGAGTCATGATGAGTGGATGCGTTTTGTCGGCTTATCAGATACTGCGGAAGGACTTGCATTGTTGACACGTTTGTTAAACGGTGATGGACAAGAAGACAAAGTTTTAGATTGGCGAGGCGATGATAAGCCACACACTGTAGCAACAGATCTAATCACAATAATTCGGCGTCAAGCGAAAAGTAAAGCGGTAGCAGAAGATGAGAAACCAACTTTGGTTAGTGTCTTAAATCAAGCTGCTGCAAGGGCAAGTCTCCCTAAAGCTAAGCTTGAAACAACCACCGTACGTGATGAGCGTAGCGGCCAAGTTTTATCAAGACATGAAATCGTTCGCGATGTCTCAGATAAAGGTAAAGAAACCGAAGCTGATAAGGTGCTGAAATACACGTTCTTTGCTCCACGCTTTGGTGCGACACACACCAGAGAAGATGGAGAATTTAAAGAAGACAATAATGAACCAACAAAATTTTGGTCTGAAACAGACAATCAATTTTCAGTGCGCGATGCTGAACCACAAGCTAGGCAAGCAAAGCGAGATGCAAGTTATAAACCAATGGCGCATCATTATAGCCCAGAGGCTAGCACAAATTATCGTAGTCAGCGTTTAGATGGCTCAGGTCAAATCAGTGCCAATGTAGATGAATTAAGCACAACTATTAGCAGTGAGTTTACCCACGATTTCGATAGCAGAGTTATTCTTAAATGTGACTATGAACAAACCGACAAAGATAAACCCGCCATTCCAAGATATATTTATTATTACTACGCACGAGACAGACTGGTTGGTATGGTGTATTACGGTGCTGATGGCCGTGTACTGAAAGATGAAAAAACTAAGCGAATCAGAGCATATTTTAATTTAAGTCAAATGGGGATCAATCGTGCACAGGTTGGTCAATCGCAGCAGTACATGGTGCAGGTGGGTGATACCTTTGAGCTTATTGCACTAAAGGCTTACGGTGATCCTGAAATGGCACCTATCATTGCGTTTGATAATGGCATGGCGGTGTACGAACAGCTAACACAGGGTAGCGTGATTCAGCTGCGCGAGCGACCCTTAATGAAGCATTATAATGTGAATACGCATTATGTGATCAATAAAGCAGAGTTGTATGGCGATTTTTCACCGGTAATGCCATATTTACTTGTCCCGCGAGTGAAAAAACCACATGGCCTTAAAAAATATTTACCTTTGATTGTGGCGACAGTAGCTGTAATTGCGACTGGTGGTGCTGCTGGTGTGCTAGCAGGGATGATTGCTCAGGGTATGTTAGCAGGAATCATACAAGGCGCCATTATAGGAGCAGTTGCAAATGCTGCTGCTCAAGCGACGGCGATTGAGACAGGCACACAAGTTGGTTTCGATAGCACCTCTTTGGGTAAAAGTGCCTTGGCTGGTGGTTTCACCGGTGGGCTTGTTAGTGGGTTAGAGCAGGTTGAAGGTCTTAAGGCATTAGCTGAGTCAGGAAAAATGAGTCGCACGATGTATCGCGCAGCGCTTGCTGCAAATACAGTGGCAGCAGGAGCCGCGAGTGCAAATCTTATCTATCACCAAAGCAGAGGTGAATTAGATCACGCGGTATTAGCGAGTGCTGCTGGTGCATTGGTTGGTTTTAGCACAAATAGGATGCTCGGCACTGATGCTGATGGCGTATCACAAGGTGTAGCAGAACAATTAGAGCAGATTGCCGCATCGCTAGAAGTGATTGCAAGCGGCATCACTAGCGGCAGTTTAGATCACAATTTAGATCCGGCGATGGTAGCGTTACAAGCTGTGGGTGCATTTGTTAAGACTCGTGTTGCTCAAAGCGCAAACCACCAGAAAAAAACAGAAGAAGATGATACATTTGTTCATGGTGAAGGCAGTGATTTAAGCGGCGACTCAGGAGATGATGTATTGACTGGTGACGGAGTCGATTATGCCACTAGTCAGAGTCAGGATAAATTATTTGAAGATTTGGGATTGTTTAAGCATAAAGCTAAAGCTGCTGCTCCTCTGTTGTGTTATGACGAGTCTCATCGGGTGCCAACAATAGAAGAACTGCTGGCAAGCAGAAGACGCTCAATACCCGAAGCAGCCATGTATCCTGGCATTCCTCCTGCAGAGCCTGGACTTGAAGGTGTTTATATTGAATTGTTCTTTCTTCCCGCAGAAAAAGTCTTAAGACCTGTAGCATATGTTGCGGAAAATGTATTTCAATACGCGGCAAAAGGTCTTGTTCGTAGTAAGCTTTTCGCAGGATTTATGGAGCGAGGTGGGGCCGATGATGTTGCGGGGAAGCGAGTTGTTAGTGGGTTTAAGAGTTGGTTTTTTCGAGATGGTGGGGCAGAGAAATCAGTGAGAGATATAATAATAGATGAAAGTCGAGCACGTACTAAGATTTTAAGAGAAAAATTTGGTGGATTTACTAAGCATGGTATAAATAGAGTAATTCAGAGAAATCTTACGCCTAAAGAATTACAGCAAACATTAAAACATGCCCTTGAAGTTGATCCAGTTAAGTATGATGAACTTGGTAGAGCAAGCCAAAAAATTATTGGTGGGCATAGCACAATTATAATTGATCCTAAAACAAGAACAATAATCACTGTTTATCCAACATCAAGTAGAATTGCTAATCAGCTTTTAGAGAAAATAGCTGCTGAAGTAGAGCATAGTAGCTTAAAAATTAGGTGAGGTTTAGAAGTTAAATATGAAAATTAATTTAGATAAAAAAGAATATGCGTTTTTGAAAAATTGTAATTTTTTACAAAAAAAAATTATAGATGCTTTACATAAAGTTAGTAAGAGTGATGATAATTTTTATCAAATTGATATATCAGATGAATTATTTGCTTTAATGTATAAAGCACTAGAAGATCAGTTGCAATATTTAGGCTTTGATGAAAATTACGAATTAACAAAAGAAGGAGTTATTATTGAGGGGTTGATTGACAAGTTATCAAATTTATAATTTAGGCATGTAGGCCCTTTTTAAGGGTAATGTTTTGTAGGGGAAGAGAGTGTAGCGGTTTAGATTTGGCGATAAAAACGCCCCTCTTTTGATAAGCGGAGATCCAGAAATCCCCATGTACTTTATCACTAAATCATTGGCATGATGATGGATTATAATGTTTTTTTAATGAATGTAACGAAATTTTTTCTGGTTAGGCAGTGATTGGTTGGCCGCCTAATTAATTGTGCTTGTAATAAGCATTCTATTTTGTTAAGAATACGCTACTTCAGTTTAACTCAACAATAGGAAAAATTATGCCAATAACACGAGACTATTCAAGATTTACAATCTCTCAGTTACAATTTATGTTGGGAAATGATTTGATGATGGCTCCTATTTACTTAAGGGGGGATCACATAGATGAGAGCAATGAGGAATGCTTAAACGCGTTATCACAGTATTGTACGGTTGAGGTGGCAAAAGACAAGTTAGTTAATATTTTAAACAATATTTCGCCAAATAATTATAAAAAAGAAGGTAACTACTCACTCCGTAGCAGGGAACGCCCATATTTGGGCTAAAAACAGCG
>CAYGTS010000066.1:0-9320 GCA_964352905.1 uncultured Legionellales bacterium
AATGTGAGATTGCCCAAATATGGCTGTTCCTCGCTACACCGGGAATTGCTGATACCCAACGCGATTAGAAAGTAGGTTATCTCTTCTCCCGTCATTGCGAGCGCGAAGCGCGTGGCAATCCAGGGAGAGGATCTTTGAGCTAGCAAGCCTCGTAGAATTTTGCTAGTTCGAAGATCCTTTCCCTGCTTCGCTCACGCTCGCAATGACGGAACTCCTATTGACCTAGTTTCTAATCGCTTTGGGTATAGATACACTCAAATAGCTAATTCCCAACATTCTGATTAGTTGCTTTGAATAATTCAGCATTATCACGGTAATCAATTGGTACTTCGATTAACACAGGCCCCGCAAGCTTTTGCGCTTTCTTAAGCAAAGGAATCATGTCATCAAGATGATCTAACCGAAAACCATGCGCGCCAAAGGCTTTGGCAAATTCAATTACATCAACTTTGCCAAAATCAGTACCGCTGCGGCGCCCGTATTTCAATAATTCTTGCTCGAGCACCATATTGTATGTGCCATCAACCCATACAAAATGAATAAAATGACATTTTTCACGCACAGCGGTTTCTAACTCCATTGCCGAAAATAAAAAGCCACCATCACCTGAAACTGATATAACAGACTGTCCCTTACGCACTAAACTCGTAATCATAGCCCACGGCAGCGCCACCCCTAGAGTTTGTTGGCCATTGCTGAACAACAAATGATGCGGCTGATAAGAAAAAAAGTAGCGCGATAACCACATATAATGCGTGCCAACATCACTAATGACGGTTGTTTTGTCATCAACATATTCACGCAGTTGGTGAATAAAGCCTAAGGGATGAATTGGTTGACCTGTTTTTTGCGCACCACTTTTAATGGTTTGCAATAATTGCTGTTGTAATTTTTTAACAAGCGGATTATCAAATAAGGCTTTGCGTTGCTGTAATTTAGGGGATAATTGTTTAATGTTTTTTTCAATATCGCCCATAATTTCGACTTCTGGTTTATAGGTTAAATGAATATCACAAAATTGATAATTCAGATGAATAATTTTTTTGTTGTGCGCAGCATTCCACACTTCCGGATCATACTCTACCGGATTAAAACCAATCGTTAAAACCACATCCGCTTTGGCTAATAATGCATCGCCCGGTTGATTATTAAATAGCCCAACCCTACCAACAAAACAATCCAATAATTCACGCGAAATGACTCCGGCAGCTTGGTAAGTACCAATCGTTGCTAATGGTGTTTTTTTTAAAAAAGCACGAATGGCTTTAGTATTTTCAGGGCGTGATGCTTCAATACCTAATAACATGACTGGCTGTTTAGCTTGATTAATTAATGTTGCAGCATGATTAATAACATCACTCGGTGCAGCACCATATTGAATAGGTGCGCATGGCTTAGGCGCAGTTAAATACGTTTTTTCTTGAATAACATCTTGTGGCACACTGATAAAAGCGGCACCCGATTGTGGCGCAGTGGCAATGCGAAATGCATTTTCAATCACTTCAGGAATATTTTCAACCATTGCAATTTCAACACTACTTTTAGTGCAAGCTTTTAAAATTGCCACATTATCGGTGCTTTGATGCGATTGTTTTAATTTCATGCTTCGCGGCACGTTGCCACCAATGGCCACAACCGGATCACCCTCGGTAGTTGCCGTTAATAAACCGGTTGCTAAATTCGAAACGCCTGGGCCAGATGTCACTAACACGACACCGGGTTTACCGGTTAATCGCCCATAACAAGCCGCCATGAATGCCGCATTTTGTTCATGGCGACAGACAATTAATTTTGGCCCTTTATCGTTTAGTGCATCAAACACGGCATCAATTTTTGCCCCAGGTATTCCAAAGATATATTCCACATTATGTTTAATTAAACAATCAACTAATAAACGTGCACCCGATATTTCATTTTTTGGCATGCGAATACTCCTTTATGATTTTGATGACTTACTCCGTAGCAGAAAACGTTGGAGATTTGGGGTTCGATTTACCATTTCTGCTATAATTATAGTTTTAACCATATAAATACGTTATGCAAGAACTCACTATCACAATCCCTGGCTTCAACATTCAGGCACAAACATGGGGCAGCTCTCACGCCCCACATAAAATCATTGCCATGCATGGCTGGCTTGATAATTCAGGTAGCTTTAACCTGCTAGCTCCTTTGATCAATAACGCCTATATCGTAGCTATTGATTTACCTGGGCATGGTTTATCGGATCATAAACCACCACATTGTTTTTATCATTTTTTGGATTATGTGGCTGATTGTTTAGCAGTGGCAGATGCGCTAAATTGGGACCGCTTTGATCTCTTAGGCCATTCGTTAGGTGGGGCTGTGGCTACATTAGTTGCCGCAACTTTCCCCGAACGAGTCAAGCAACTTGCTTTAATCGATGCCATTGGTGGTTTAACCACGCCAGCAGAATTAACCCCTGAAAAATTACGCGAAAGCATTATTGATCAAGCTGTGATTGCCAATAAACCCAAGCGCTATTATAGCGATATGCAGGCAGCGTTAAAACTGCGAATAAAACGCAATCAACTCAGTGAAGATGCTGCCTTAACCTTATGTAAGCGTAATTTAACCTACCAAGAAGATCAAGGCTACTATTGGCATTTTGATCAACGTTTATTGTACCCTTCACGCATGCGCCTAACAGAAGCGCAAATGCAAGCTTTTTTACAAGCAATAGTGGCACCCACGTGTGTTATCCATGCCATACCCGGTTTTGGCTTTGATCAAGATAAGTTTGCAAAAGCATGCCGTTACGTGCAAAATTTAACGTATCACAAAATAATTGGGAATCATTACCCCCATCTTGAACAACCAGAACTTGTCGCTACGATACTGAACGATTTTTTTGAGTAGGAAGTACTATGCAAAAGATGATATTTTTATTATGTCTCTTACCCCTCATGACATTTGCTACGAACAATGATTGGCAAAAAGTCACAACAAAAACACCGGTTAGTACTTTTGCTTATAACAATACTATTATTAATCCGGCCTGTGTAGAAAAATTATCAACTAACCCTGCCAATATTTTTCCAACAATAGCCAGTGTTGATTTAACCGGTTGCGAAAATAGCACTAAGTTAGTTAATCCTGTTTTTACTAATGGTAAAAACTATCGTTATTTAATTGATCCCAACAATCCCACTCAAGGATCATTTGAATATAATGTTATCGGGCGTACCACCAATGGTCTTTTTGTAATTGAAACAATCAGCCATTATGCGCAACGCGGTAAGTTTAGTAAAATCCAGATTATAAAATTATCCAGCGATCACGTTTATCATTATCGCAATCCGAATCCTATTGGCCAGTCACAAAGTGAAAATAAGCAATTAACCCTGCGCCCACGTGAATTAATGACACTCGTTGGTGAAATTGAAGGCGCTAAAGGTTGTGGCTTTGGGATTAATAGCATTACCGTTCGTGGCAATACCATCACAATTGGCTTTAATTTAAATCAAGAAAGCTTAACCGCTCTTGAAAAGATCTATCCGATCAAACCTGAAAAGAATCCTAATACAGAAAAAGAGAATGCTTGTCTTGGTATTGCCTATTTTGATTATAATTTGCAAAATTTAGGGCAACCTAGTTTTGTGAAGGTGGTTGTTTAAGCGTATTAAATATTGGTCATCCAACTGATCAGCAACCCAAGCAATATGCCAATCAGGGCGAATTAAAATATAATTATACCGATATTTAGCATTCATCAGTTTTAGCACATCTAATTTAAAATTGTTTTTACCAAATTTTTCTCGCCATGCTTTTATTCCTTCATCGTCATCATGACAAACAATTAAAGTCCAATTTATGGCAGAAAGCACATCATAAATAGCCTGTTGCTGATTAATCCAACAATGCGGTAAAAAATAACCAGGCGCAACAGTAGGTTGATAAGTAACTTGCGGCATCGGTGTGGTTGGCTGTTTATTCTGTAATTGTGTTAGCCATGAATTAAAATAAGCATAGCCCATCGTGGCGCCTAACACATGAGTGTATTGCTTTACAAGTTTAGTAACTGTACTAGAAAATTCAAGGCTCTCATGCTTAGAATCATATTGTGATCCTAATTCCAGTATATCATCAGCGTTCTTTTGCGCTAACTGCAAATTATATAAAGCGATTGGGCGTCTTTCTTGCTCATAAGTTTCCAGTAAATTTGGGCTAAGCTTTTGTTGAATAACTGCAGCTAATTTCCAGGCTAAATTAACCGCGTCACCAAAACCTGTATTTAAACCTAACGCACCCATTGGTATAAAAGCATGCGCACTATCACCAACAAAAAAAATGCGATTATCTTTAGAAAATTGTTTGGCCATAAAAACATTCATATTCCAAAAATGCGCTTCTAGAATTTTTTTATGAAATTTAAAGCCCACTACTTTATTAAGTAAGGCTTCCAGATCGATCTCATCTATTTCAGGAGTCGTACTGCTATCTTTGATTTGTGCATGCCATATACCACGTTTAAAATCAATCAAGCCAACGGTACAAGGATTTTTGCTTGCTAGTAGATAAAATAACGACCCTTTTTCTACCGTAATTTTTTTAGACAAGCCTGGCGATTCAAATAAAATATTAATCATGCGATGCGGTAAAGCTAAGGTTTCAACGCTAACATTAACTTTTTGGCGTGTTGTGCTATTGGCACCATCACAGGCAACACAATAGTGCGCCTTATAACTCATCTTGTGAGAATCACGGTTGATTGCCGTCACTTGCACGTGATGCTGTGCAACTGTTACATCCTTCACCGTATGCTCTGCTAAAAATGTCACGCAGAGAAAGTCATTTAACCTTGCGTGCAAAACTTCTTCGGTGATCCATAAGGGTATTTGTATGCCGCGCTCGGGTGAAATATCATCATTGATACGATCGTTAAGACCGCCACTTGCATACGTTTCGCCATTAAGCTTGGAACACCATACCGTGCGCAGGGAAAATTCAGTGGGAAAACTTTGCTTCGATCTCAGTTTATCTGCGATTTGCCAACGCCGAAAAAATTCCATGCTTCTGGGGTTAAGAGCTTGTGCGCGTGGTGATATAAGTGGCCTAGCATGCTGTTCAATGATCAAAGTTTTTACCTGATGCAAGCCCAACTCAATCCCTAATGCCAATCCTGTTGGTCCCCCACCTACGATAATGACATCGTAATTTTCCATAATCACCTGCTCATTGCGTAATTTTTTTGATTTTAACAGAGTATTTTGCTAAATAGTATGTTTTAGATCGAGAGCACATCATGAACTACCGCCATATTTATCATGCCGGCAATTTTGCCGATGTCTTTAAGCATGCAGTTATTACGTTAATTTTAGATTACATTGCACAAAAGGATAAGCCCTTTGCCATTCTAGATAGTCATGCGGGCACTGGCCTTTACGATTTAACAGCCGATGAAGTAAAACGATCACCTGAATTTTTACAAGGCATTGCTTTGTTACTCAACCAGCCTCCTATTCCAGAATTAAAACGTTACACGACGATAGTACAAAACTGTCAAATCCAGCATGAATTAAACTATTACCCTGGCTCTCCTGTGATTGCTCAGCATTTTTTACGCGAGCAAGATGAATTAATTCTTAATGAATTACATCCAGATGATTTCTTGGATTTAAAAAATCATTTTAAATATGATCAAAATATTCACTGTCATCAACGCGATGCTTATGAGTTTTTATTAGCCTTACTACCACCCAAGCAAAAACGCGGTTTAGTGATCATTGATCCACCCTTTGAAAAAGAAGATGAGTTTAAACGTTTGCTTAATTGTCTTAAATTGGTAATTAACCGTTTTGCCACAGGCACTTATTTAATTTGGTACCCGATTGTTTCTAATCAACATCATCCTTGGATTAAGCAAATTATTAATTGCACTGATTTACCGCTACTGCACGCTTATTTTACCCGCACCGCGGTAACTGCTGAAAAACAGGGTTTAATCGGCAATGGTGTGCTTGTCATTAATCCCCCGTGGCACGTTGATCAAAAAATTAAAAAAGTAACGCAGTATTTATGTGATTTATTTAAATTAGATGATCATGCAACTTGGGATGTAGCGATGAAAAGAATCACGTGAGTAAAATATCACTTAGCTCGTAGCCTGGATCTGCGGGATCCTCTCACGAAATTAAAATGTGACTGCACGTCATTGCGAGGAGCGCAGCGACGCGGCAATCCAGGGGCAAGTGGCATTGGGCAAAAATTAAATGCGATGTTTAATAAAGACAGTGGAACGACTAGCAAATGCCGTGAAATTTTGCAAAATCGCAGATCCTAACCCTAGATTGCTTCGCTACGCTCGCAACGACGGAACCCCGTGTGACCTAATTTCTAATCGCTTTGGGTCTATATTAGTGATGCGGTTATACCTTTTTCACTATTTTCACTATTTTCACTATCTTCACTAAAATCTGAATCATTATCATACGGTAACCGCGTATAAAGTAATTCCTCATTAAATATTCCAACGGGATATTCTTTATCAATAATTTTTCGATAAACTGTCGTTATCGGTGATGTGAAAAACCGAGCACAAGAGGTAGTGCGTTTTTGCAGTTGCTTATTTGCAATTTCTCGCATCTTGTCATAGGCTGCTTTGACCGTAGGCGTCATAGTGTAGTAGCCACGGTCATGGTTATAATCAAGCGGTGTGTTAATGATCGTTTGCAAGCACTGATTAATCTCGGCAAGAGCAACACCGTATTGCTGTTTAATTTCTCTTAACTCTGCTATCCACTTATGATAAGCCTGCTCTTTTTGAACCTTTACTTGCTGTTCTAATGCTTTGTTTTTATTGTTTACTGTGCTTAATATGGCTGTTGCTACCTCACTATTAATATTAGTCATATCGGCATTAACATTGCTTTTTTCATCATCCTCATCCTTAAAACCCTGGCCATGAGGATTAGCTGCAGTTAAGTAGAGATTCCTAAAATTTTCTGATCCAAAATAACTTGCAGCATGCTCCACGGCTAGCCGCTTGTTACACTCTGCAAGATTAGTATAAACATCACATACTCTAGCGACAAGACGTGCTTTGTTGTTAGCATCAAGGTTTGTTACTAAAAAATCCCAGTTTTGTAAAAATGGTTCAATTAAACGGTATCGCTCATCTGGCATGCGATTTTCAGTGGGAAATTGAAGGGATTTCAATAAAATAGACATGAATTTGTTATATAGCCTTGCGTCATCAGGTTGTAATAAAGACAACCTTTCTGAGTTTAAAACACTACTTAAGCTTATTAATAACGTTTCGTCATTAATGCTTGTTGCTTGATTTTCTGCTATTGAAAAATCTGCTTGTTGCAAAAAAGTTTTGTTATGATGACGAGACACAACCCTATTTATTAACGCCCGCAACGTTTGCGTGGGGTACCATGTGAATGCTAAATGATCTGGCTTAAATAGCTGAATTAAGTAACTGCATACATCTTTCGTTGAAAAACGGAATTCCCCACCACCAATTTCTTCTGCCAATTGAGCAATAATGGCGTCTTTTAATGGTTCATCGTTTCCATTTAAAATCGCATCAATATTGGATTTGATCTGCCCTGCATTCACTTGATCACTTAACAACGGTTGAGCAAAATCTATAATCTCAAAAGGAATAGCAAGATTAAACAAACTTATAGGTTCATCCTCTCTTACAGTCCTATTATAACGAGCATACCAATATATAGCGCGCAGAAAATTAGAGGCACATTGCCCACCTTTTGCCAAACCTTCTTGATACATTCTGCCAAGCTTTTTCATAGCAGGCGCATTATCTAAGTTTGCAGCACCAAGGAGCATGCGCATATTCTCATGACTACTACTAACCACGTCATCGCCTACTATTAAGCTATGACTTTTATTACCTATTATATGCTGGTATAGCGCACTATTCTCATTGCTAAGATGATCATAGAGACTTTGGTTATTCGTTTTAATTCTATCTAGCTCATTTTGTATCGTAGTGGCTTTTTCCTGGTTGTTACCACGAAACCTACTCAACACTTTCTTTGCTTTTTGGCGATAGCGATTTATTATGAAATTAACCACTTGTAGGCAAAGTGCTTCTCGTCTTTGTACTGGTAAGTTTGGCGCCGCTGAAAATAAATTTATTGTGGTTGCAACTATTTCGCGCGGTGTCGCAGCTTGTACTTTTTTTAATACAATGTGTAGTAATTGCTGACACTCTTTCAGACTAGATGCCTCCCAAAGCAGGCGACTAATGGCCGTGGTGAATAAATCTAACGGCTGAGAAAATACAGCCGCTTCTAAGTTAGCATTTGAGTTATTTCCTAAGAAAGCCAGTCCCCGAACGTTGCATTCGAAAATTTCGCTCTCTGCTGCATGAACGCTTGCAATTGGAATTTCTGTGCAAGGCACATAAGAGGCAAGCGTTTCTGCCGCATAAGGTGGTAACTCAGGCAGATCTGCAAGTAATTGTCTTTGTATTCTTGGCGCTATAATCTCTTGTAATACATTACGAAGTGGCTCACCCAAGTTAACCTTATTACTAGCTCTTATTAATACAGGCGTTGCTAAGGTTTGTAACACTGGCTTTAATAGGCGTACCAGTGTGGGTCCAAAGTTAAGGCGAGGTCCGTATTTTCTAACTACGCCAAGTGTGGGTCCAAAGATAAGGTGATGTCCGTATTCCATAGCTATGGCATAAGAGGTCCGACTAACAATATGACAGTCAGAATAATAAGGATTGCTGTTGCAAGGTTCCAAGTATTCTAGCATTATAGAGAATGCAGAATAAAGTGTTTCTTCGTTGAAAGGAAAAATCAACCATTTGAAGACAGTCACAACCGCAGCAGGTGAAATTGAACGGATCGCCCCATCCAAGTAGCATATCGGAAACTCAACTTTACCCCTTCTTTGCTTATAAAAGTTATTTAACACATATTCTATCGCTGCAGGTGAACCTGATCCGCAGGCATAATGCAAACAGTTATATTCACGCGCCGTATCATATAATGCTCTTAAATAACTGCCATACGGTTTTTTCCCTTTGATAACCCTAAAATGTTTTACTACATAGTCTATCGCCGCAGGTGAACCTGATCTGCAGGCATGGTGCAATGCGTTCTCACCATAGTTGGCAGTATTCCATAGTTCAATCCCTTGGTCATATATTCGCACCCCCGAATCATGCCTACCATCCTCCTCATACACCGTCTTAGGATACGTAGAAACAGAAAATTTCCACCACTTTGAAACAGAAAATTTCCACCACTTTCGGAGAAAAAGTTGTAACACACAGGCTATCGCTTCAGGAGAGCCTGACCAAGCCGCATAGTGCA
>CAYGTS010000066.1:9420-13929 GCA_964352905.1 uncultured Legionellales bacterium
AGTTGTAACACACAGGCTATCGCTTCAGGAGAGCCTGACCAAGCCGCATAGTGCAGTGGGTTTCGTTGCTGCCTATCAGTCTGCGTTATAACTTCCTCGGGAAAGTTTTCTGCCACATAGGTGATTGCCGCGGGCGAACCTGACCAGCATGCGCAGTGAAGAGCATTGCGACGATCATAAGTATAAGTACTCCTTTTACTAAGCCCAAGGTTGTTTGTTGCATATTTTATAGCTGCAACAGAACCTGATAAACATGCAAAGTGCAAGGCGGTAGCACCATCATTGCCAGCTTGCTGTTGTGGGGCTAACGCAGCAAAGTTATCAGCAACATATTGCATTGCTTCACGACAACCTGACCAAGCCGCATAGTGCAAGGCATTGGCATGTTGTTCTCCAACGCTACTTTTGTCAATCTCAGGGAAACGCTGCAATACATGCCTAATAAGTTCACAAGAACCTATAAAACAAGCGGTATGTAAGCAATTCATGCCCCTAAAGTTACAACTCTCTGCTGTTAATATTAGTGCATCGAAGATCGAGTCAAAATGCTCTGGTGTTATTGATTTGTTCTGCAAACAACACCATAACCACTGAAATTTTTCATCGTCTGATAATTCCCTTGGTATTAATTGCAATAATGCTTTTACGGAAGTTGCTGCTATGGCTGCTGTTTGTGCTGCTGAAAGTATAAACGTATGAAAACGCAGTGCTATTTTTACTGGCGTAGCGATACGAATTGGGGCCGGAGTAGATTGCGCCACCATTAAATCTGAACTATGCATAATTAACCTCCATGTTAGTATTATTTTAAAAAGAGTACAGAGTGTATGGTACACATATACAAGAAGCAAGCTTTTTAACTACGCTAACACTTATGCTTTAATGTGCTCTGCCCGTTCTAATTTGGTTGCAGGATTTTTGGTAGTTTCACATTAAAAAGACTAAAAAAACACGGCAAATTGAGCTGTCACAGCATTGGCACTTTTGCCTAACGAAGTATCATTTGCGGCATTAATAACCGCGCTATTCGTACCACTAGCAATATCATTAACACCATAATTTTTGTCATGGCGGAATTCTAAGCTTGCGATCGTGTTACGCCAAAAGGAGGTTTTAATCGTTGCAATATAGCGCTCTTTGGGTAAATCTAACGCTAATGCCTGGCGCGTTAAACCATAACCCACTGCAAACGCTGAAGGTAATCCTATAAAGTGAAAATTATATGCCGCTTCCAAATTGGCCGCGCTTGGTTTAGCGCCATTATTGTTATACATTAAATTGGTAATATTGTAGCTACTTGTCGCACTGAGATATTCGCCTAGAAAGGTGAATTGGCCAATACCTAAGGCGCCATGATAATCAATACCGGGCACATAATTGACTAAAATTTCACTGGAACCAGGGGATGCAAACCCACCAAAAATGGCGCCACCGGTAGCTTGGATCCCATCAGCATCCGCCATATTGCGAATGTAGCTAACACCAACATCATAATGAAATGTGGGTGCAACATACGAATAGCCTAAATTAGCACCGTATTGGTTTAGTTCACGATTCTGTGCTTTACGCGCATCACCGGCAAACGTGAAAACTTCGGCATAAAGCCCATTTCTTTCCTTAGGATGATAGCCAAGCAATAATGTTCTGGCATTGGTGCGCCCCATAATTTTAGTTAAAGGTGAACTAATCATATTGGTACTATAACGCCCAAAAGGAACATAGAGCTGCCCCAATGTGGTATAGAGCGGGAAACTATTGAGATTACCAAGTGTGATAAAACCTTTGCCTAAATAAATGCGTGAATTGGCAATACGACGACTTGAAACATAAGCCAGTGGCTGTGCATTATCATATTCTAAGCCAATGAAACCGTTTACATATTTATTCACTAATACGGCAAAATCCAGTTCGCTCGAACCTAAATCCGCATCCGTTGAAGGTTTGCCATTAGATGAACGCGCCCAAATAAATTCTGGCTGTAAAGTACCGCTCATTTCAACCAAGGGATGTTTTAAGTCTGGTAAATTTAATTGCGCCAAACGATCTCCTAAGTTTTGGCGCTCTTGCAATAAATCTAAATCGGTATTAATACTAGCAAAGTTAATAATTAAATCACTACCATCAAATTCAGCATGTGTACCAAGATAAGGCGATGTCACAATCGGTGTGCTGTAATGATAAATCCAGGCAGGCGTTCTATCCGTGTCAGCATGACTACCTTTAGTACTTTTTTGTTGCGTACGCTGTTTAAAACGAGGCGAAGCGGTAATCACACGATGCTGTGACTGTGGCATAGCGATAGCATGATAATGTTGTCTTGCTGGTTGTTGATGCTGTCTGTGCTGTTGCAAATTAGCAACCTGCGCTTGTAACATCTGTAACTGCTGCTGTAATAATTGGGTTTGTTTTTGCAAGGCTTGAATTTGCTGTTGATCACTTTGCGCTGAAGCAAGGCTTATTAGTGGATTAAATAAGAGACAGCATGCGCTGATAACGCTCATTAAAAGTTTATATTTATTGTTCATGAAAAACTCCCCATCGATATTACGAGCAAAAGGCCCCCACCTTCAGCAAGGCGCTTATCTAACCATATTTAGGCCAATTATGCTAGACCAGGTTTAACAAATGACCAGCCCAGCGATTGTCATTAACAAGCATGCATTTTGCTACCAAAGCAGTTATGATAGCGGTTGTTTAAAATAGACTGAATCACGATGGAAACGATTACTTTACCTAAACCAGATGATTGGCATTGTCATTTGCGGGATAAGCTGGCACTGCCGCGCACGCTCAGTGATACTGCTTCGCAATTTGCACGAGCGATTGTTATGCCAAATTTAACCCCGGCAGTGACAACACTCGCCATGGCGGAGGATTATTACCACCGAATTTTAAAAAATGTGCCAAAGGGATGTCATTTTACACCATTAATGACGCTGTATTTGACTGATCACACTGATAAACAAACAGTTTTACAAGCCAAACAATCCAACATCATTCATGCGTTCAAATTATATCCAGCCGGTGCCACCACCAATTCTGCGGCGGGAGTGACCAACATTGAGGCATTGTTACCGCTATTAGAAACCTTTGCTGAAGTGGGTTTGCCGCTGTTAATTCATGGTGAAGTGGTTGATCATGATATCGATGTGTTTGATCGCGAAAAAGTATTTATCGATCGTTATTTAACAAAAATCATTCATCACGTACCCAATTTAAAGATTGTGCTAGAACATATTTCTACCAAATATGCGGTTGATTTTGTTTTACAGCAATCGGCTAATGTGGCTGCTACGATTACGGCACATCACTTATACTATAATCGCAATCAACTCTTGGTAGGCGGTTTAAAACCAGATTATTATTGTTTGCCGATTTTAAAAACTGAGCAAGATCAACAATCTTTAATTAAAGCAGCCATAAGCGGCAATCCTAAATTTTTCTTAGGCACCGATAGTGCGCCGCATAGCATTGAAAAAAAGCATCATGCTTGTTGTGCTGCGGGTATTTATTCCGCTCCGGTAGCATTAAGTGTTTATGCTGAAGTGTTTGAAAAACAACAGGCATTGGATAAACTTGCTAATTTTGCGAGCAAGTACGGTGCAGATTTTTATGGTTTACCGTATAATACTGCAACGATTACGCTTATAAAATCGCCATGGCTTGTGCCAGCGCAATTATCGTATGCTCACAGTTTTGTGACCCCCATGTGTGCCAACGACACCTTATCCTGGCAAGTACAAGGATTAACCTATGCGAGATGATTTATCAAAACAAAAAAAAATGGCCCATCGTTTTCGTGGTTATTTGCCTGTTACGATTGATATTGAAACAGCTGGTTTTAATGCTGCAACCGATGCTATTTTAGAAATTGCCGCAGTGATCATTAAAATGAATGATCAAGGAAACCTGTATACTGATGCCACACACGCCTATCATGTACTGCCTTTTGCAGGAGCTAATCTCGATAAATCTGCTTTAGAATTTACCGGTATTGATCCATTGCATCCGTTTCGTTATGCAATTGATGAAGCAGTGGCACTCAAGAAATTATTCCAAACTATCGCCCAAGAAGTCAAAATGCAACATTGCCAGCGCGCAGTGTTGGTCGGGCATAATGCGTGGTTTGATTTATCGTTTATTAATGCTGCGATTAAACGCCATAAAATAAAAGATAATCCTTTTCATCAATTCACAACCTTTGATACGGCAACCTTAAGCGCGTTGGCTTATGGGCAAACCGTACTCGCTCGCGCCGCAGATGCAGCTAAAATTGCTTTTGATCGCAATAGCGCTCACAGCGCAATTTATGATGCAGAAAAAACGGCGGATTTATTTTGTAATATTATTAATCGTTGGCATGAATTAGCGGCGAAAGATTAGGGCAACGAAAATTCCGTCATTGCGAGCACGAAGTGCGAAGCAATCCAGGGAAAGGATCTACGATCTTGCAAATTTTCACGGCATTTGCTAGTCGTTCCACTGTCTTTATTAAACATCACATTTAAT
>CAYGTS010000067.1:0-13909 GCA_964352905.1 uncultured Legionellales bacterium
GTGTTTTTAATGTGACCTTGCCTCAAATCTGACCGTTCTTGAGTTATTCAACATAACGCCGGGAATTACTGGGGGATGTCAGTTAATGCAGTGGAATCGATAGCAAGCACAGTGAAATTTTGCAAAATTGCAGATCCTAACCCTGCTTCGCACTTCGCCGGTCACTGCGAACAAGGTGCGGCAGTCGCAATGACGAAACCTTTGTAAAGATCAAATAATTCAGTGTAAGGATTTAAAATGCGCTTGCAGTATCAAATCATTCGCTACACGCTGTTGTTTATCGTTATCGTCGTGCTTGCTTACCTTGCAGCCGTTTGGATAAGCTTTCTTGAAACACCTGCTGTTAAATCCAATCAAACGATCAACTACATCTTAAAACCTGGCACCGGTTTTAATGAATTTGTGCGCGACTTACAACAGTTAAACATCATGCCACATCCCAAGTTATTTGCTTTTTTAGCAAAATTAACTCGCGCACAATCCAATCTCAAAGCAGGTTGGTATCGTTTCCAAGGCCCTTTAAAACCTAATCAGCTGCTCAATATGGTAGTACAAGGCAAAATTTTAAAAACAAAATTAACACTGGTTGAAGGTTGGACTTTTAACGAGGTCATGCAGGCAATCAATAATAACGATTATTTAACGCACACCTTGCAAAATAAAACACCCGCTGAAATTATGAGCCTACTGGGTTACCCAAACCAGCATCCCGAAGGCCTTTTTTATCCCGATACTTATCACTTCCCGGCCGGCATGACTGATGTAAAATTTTTACAGCGCGCTTACCAAACCATGCAAAGCCATTTGCAAACTGCCTGGCAAAATCGCCAAGTGGATTTACCATATAAAACACCTTATCAAGCATTAATTGCCGCATCCTTAATTGAAAAAGAAACGGCCGTGGCTGCTGAAAAAAGTGAAATAGCAGGTGTCTTAGTCAGGCGATTACGCAAAAACATGTTGTTGCAATTTGATCCAACCGTGATTTATGGCTTAGGCAGTGATTATGATGGTAATATTACTCGCGCAGACTTAACCAAGGATACACCCTACAATACCTATGTTCATGTGGGCTTACCCCCAACACCGATTGCGATGCCAGCACAAACTTCCATTGAAGCAGCGCTTAATCCAGCAGCAGGTAATACTCTGTATTTTGTAGCTAAAGGAGATGGTAGCCATGTTTTTTCAGCAACGCTTGCCGAACATAAACAAGCCGTGAATAATTATTTAAAGCTACGCAAACAAACGGTAATACCCATTAAAAATCAAAAAGTGAAGCTTTTTTCAGCCACCCCAAAGCCCCTATGTAAACCAAAAGAGGCCGTAGAATGACACAGCTAAATGTACCGCGCGGAAAATTTATTACGTTAGAGGGAATAGAAGGCGTTGGCAAATCAACTGTCGCGGAAAAATTGTATCAATTTATGTTAAAAAATAATATTGATGCCATTAAAACACGTGAGCCAGGCGGCACTCCCATCGCAGAAACCATTCGCCAAATTATCTTAAAGAAATTTGATGAGGTAATGACAATTGATGCGGAATTATTATTATTTTTTGCTGGCAGAGCACAACACTTAGCCAATCTTATTTTACCCGCATTAAATCAGGGCCAATGGGTGATTTGCGATCGTTTCACTGATGCAAGCTTTGCTTATCAAGGTAGTGGTCGCGGTATTGATATCAACCGTATTGAAGTCTTAGAGAATTGGGTCTTAGGTGATTTTAGGCCAGACTTAACTATACTGCTTGATGCGCCAGTAGCAACAGGGCGTGAACGCATGAAAAACCGTCGTAGCACCGATCGCATTGAAAAAGAAGCAAGCCATTTTTTTGAAAAAATTCGCCAGGGCTATTTAAAGCGAGCCAAACTCTATCCAGAGCGCTACGCTGTGATTGATGCGGCAAAGCAAAAAAAAATAGTTCATAAAAACGTTATTGATACCATCATTAATAGCTTTCGATTACCGTTAGAGAATCCTCATGTATGAAACATTACCAACTTGGTTACAACCATCATGGCAACAATTGAGTGACTATCAACAAGCACAAAAAATACCACATGCGTTAATCATTAACGGCGATAGCGGGATAGGTAAAAAAATCTTAATTGAGCGCTTTATCAGGAAATTAATGTGTAACAATCCGTTAGCAGATCATGCTTGCGGCCACTGTAAAAATTGTCATTTATTAACTGCGAGCAATCACCCTGATTATTTTTATGTGAGCAGTGAACAAGAGGGGGGCATGATTAAGATTGACCAAATACGCGAGCTCAGCGTGCAATTACATCAAACTGCGCATATCTCATCCTATCGTATCGCGGTAATTTCTCCTGCTGATAAACTTAATACTGCAGCAGCGAATGCACTATTAAAAACACTTGAAGAACCTGGGAAAAATACCCTATTATTTTTACTAACTAACCATCTTGAAAAGTTGCCCATTACCATCCGTAGCCGTTGCCAAACCCTTTTTTGTCATGCGCCAACCAAAACGCAACTTAAGGAATGGCTAAACAATGAAAGTGTTAACGAAGACATTTTAGCCATAACTAGCCATGCACCTTTTTTAACACGAACTTATTTGCAACAAGGTATTGCCACTTGGTTAACCCAAGTTAAAACATTATTGCTTGGATTATGGCAGCAACAACATGCAATTAATCAAGTTGCGAAACAGCTTTTGTTTAATGATAATTTAGCGTTATTAGTAAATCTATTCATGTATTGGGTCACGCATGCCATTACCGCTCAACTCACGGCCAAACAAAGTGAAGACACCATTATCACACAGCTCATGCAATACGACATAAAGCAATTGTTTAATTTATACGATGAATTGTTACGTACTAAGAAAATATTAACAACCAATGTTGCAATTAATCCTGTCAGTCAAGTTGAAAATATTTTATATTGTTTAATAATTCAAGATCACGCAGGGCATTACTAACGGCAGCGCAAAATCGGAGATTAGCGTTTATAGAAGTGATCACTACTTGCTGCTTGCCAATCGCTAGCAAACGATTTAGGCAAATTATCGCTTAATAATTGACCGTCTTTTAGAAATTCATAAATTTGATCATAATGTAATGCGGTTGCATGATTAATCCGCCGATAAATATAAGAGGGAGATAATTCGCTAATACGATTAACACCTGCAGCGCCCAAAATTGCTAAAAAACTTTTAATTGTTTCATTATGAAAGTTTGCGACTTCTGGCGCTTTATCATCAACAACCAGCGCATACATGCGTTCAGGATCTTGTGAGGTGACACCCGTAGGGCAAGTATTGAGATTGCAGCGCCGCGATTGCACACAGCCCAATGCAAACATCATGCTGCGCGCTGCATTGCACATATCTGCACCAAGCGCCATTTTGCTCACCATATCAAAGCCACTCGCAATTTTACCACTACAAATTAAGCGAATGTGCTTTTTTAAATCAATGCCTTTTAAACAGTTATAGGCAAACACTAAACCATCATCCAGTGGTGTACCAATATAATCGGTAAACTCCAAAGGTGCAGCACCGGTACCACCTTCAGCTCCATCAATGGTAATGAAGTCAGGGTAAATTTGTGTTTCAAGCATAGCTTTGCAAATGCCTAAAAATTCAATGCGATGACCAATGCACAGTTTAAAACCAACCGGTTTACCACCACATAATTCGCGTAATTCCGCAACAAATTCGAGTAGGGCTTTTGGTGTTGGGCATTTTTCATGCGCTGGTGGAGAGATAGCATCTTTAAATGGTTCTAAACCACGAATAGCCGCGATTTCTTCAGAAACTTTAACACCAGGCAAAATACCACCATGTGCCGGTTTTGCACCTTGTGATAATTTAATTTCGATCATTTTAACCTGTGCGTGTTGTGCTTTGTCTTTGAATTGCCTCGCATCAAAGTGACCTTGTTTGGTACGACAACCAAAATAAGCTGTGCCAATTTGCCAGGTTAAGTCACCGCCTTCGCATAAATGATAGGGCGATAAACCACCTTCTCCGGTATTATGTGCAAAACCACCTATTTTAGCACCACGGTTTAAGGCCATAACAGCATTTTTACTTAAGGCACCAAAACTCATTGCGGAAATATTTAAGCGTGAAGCATTATAGGGTTGGCTGCATTGTGGGCCACCCACCACAATCCGGGATTCAGTGTGATCAAGATCAACAGGTGCTAGCGAATGATTGATTGATTCAAAACCTCTGGCATAAACATCTTGTTGTGTGCCAAACGGTAAGGTATCAAGTGCACGCTTTGCACGTTGGTAAACCATTTGTCGCGTTTCTTTATTATACGGCCGGCCGCTTTGATCGGTTTCAATAAAATATTGCTGAATTTGTGGGCGGATCCCCAGTAGCATGTAACGAAAATGTCCCACTAATGGGTAATTGCGTAAAATATTATTTTTTTTCTGAGCAATGTCATAAAACCCAATTATGGTTAATGGTGCAAAAATTAATAAGAGATAAAATGGCCAATCCCAAAATAAAGTCATAACAAAAATGATTAAATAAACCGCAATATTACAAAAATAAAATAGCCTGCGCCACATAACAAAACCCTTATTGGTTAATCAAATACGTTACCGTGCTCAAAACGCTCATCCAAACCTGCAGCTTTTGTTAGTGCTGCAACATTGGTTTTTGTAAAAAATCCTTCAAAACCATGGCAGCGCTCAACGTATTCAGTGATTAAGAGTGAATATTGTGAGTGTTTTGAAAAAATTTGCTTTAAATCGGGAGTGTCTTTACACTCGCCAACAATATGTGCTAAAAATTCAATGCCATTATTTTTTAATTGTTCCACCACATAGTCAACATTCTTTTTGCCACTTTTATGATCACCATCTAATACTTCGTAAGCAATGTGATGCATGCGGCGACCATAGTTTCGCACAAAATTTTCAGTTGGCATTGGTAACCCTTCAAAGGAGTTCACATAAGAGGGCGTATTGTTTGCCGTAAAAACTTTAGCAGGCGAACATTTATCATCCTTCACTTTATGGTTACGATTAACGTTGGTTGAAGAGTTCATGTCGTGGATATTATAAGCCCCCCAAAAATAATAATCAGCCAAGGTTAAAAACTCGAGAATGGCACCTTCGCGTTCACCGGCTAAAATACGTGTTGCCATATGATCAACGCCGAGAATTAATTTATCAAGTCCAAGATCAGCTGATTTTTGCGCAATTTGATCTAATATTTTAAGTTGCTCTTTCGTTAATGAAAAAGCTTGTCCAATATTCAATGTTTTTTCAGCATGCATATCATTAGCAGTATAGCCAATCCGATTGCCCGTTAAGTCTGAAGGAAACGTAAATTTAAAATGTTCATTGGTAAAAAATGCATTTTTGGTTTCACCCGGGTAATGAAAACGAATATCAAAAGATTCTAGAAGTCGTTTGGTTTCACTTAAATTGCTACTATTAAAAATTTCACCCACATAACGCGCATTAGGCTTAGGACGTGCTTTGGGATACAGCATATTTAAACGTGTTAAGCTATCAACAAAAGTTTTACTTAACGGTTCAAGGATAATAAAAGCGGGAAAATTAGGGTTTTTATTCACTAAAAAGTAAATTTTATGTGTATCATTAATATAGCTGGAATGGTAACGATAGGGTGTCATCAAGTAAAGCTCTTGCATATAATCAAGTGCTTCATTAGTTTCAACTTGCACTACAAGCGCTGCTAAATTGCCAATAAGTTCATTTAAACCTGATTGTTGGCGGCGCTCGTAAATTTTTAAACGATACTCATCGAAAAAATCAGAATTTTTCTTATCACCTTTAGGCTGGTATTCTGCCAAGTTAAATGCCATGTGTCACTCCTTGCGATCATAGGTTATTACTACTCACTCCGTAGCAGGGAACGTCCATATTTGGGCTAAAAACGGCGAAAATGTTTTTGAGAAAGCGCAGTTTATGAATTATAAATGAGCATTTCGATAAAAGATTTTCGCCGTTTTTATCGCCAAATCTGAACGTTCTGGTCAATATAAAGCTAAAAGGGGTGAGCAGATACGTTGCAACTATACTCACTTCGTAACTGGGAACGCCCATGTTTGGTTAAAACCCAAAAATATGTACTGCAAGATACGATTGCGTCTATCCAACATTATAGGTATCATACGCGAAATTTTAGATAGGGTCGATCATGTCAGCAGTTAATTATAGTCTTCTTGCCAAACAGTTCTTGAGTGGTATCTGGGAGTTTTCAGAAGAGAACAAATCACTTAGTAAATACCTTGGCAATTCTGAAGATTTTGCTGAACTCGATTTAGTGAATCAAGATCTGAACTTAAACGAAGATTTTAAAGACAGTCTCATCAAATTTTTAGGTAATGCGGTCTTAGCAGGTTGCCAAGGACCATTTGGTGATGATGATTTTTTTTATGGCATTGATTACGATAATGTTACGCATTATTACCTTGAAATTGCTAATATTCAAGAAAAAAACACTGCAGCGTTAAAGAAACTGATCGATATTACAATCGAGAATTTAGAAAGTTAGGGCGTGCTTAAAATCCGCCATGCTGAGGTAGTGCACAAGAGATGTAACTATTCAGTAAATGTGAAGGTGAATTTACCGAGAACGTTCAGATTTTGTGCTAAAAACGGCGAAAATATTTTTTGAGAAAGCGCAGTGTATGAGTTATACATGAGCATTTCGATAAAAGATTTTCGCCGTTTTTAGCCAAAATATGGGCGTTCCCATCTACAGGGTGAATAGTTACCAAGAGATATTGCATTACTGGCCTAGTCTTGCTTAATTAGCTTATTTTTCGCACTGCGATGCCGTTCACGCAGTTCAACATCAATATAACGATCTGTGATAGAACCCGAACTATGGCCAGCATCATCTCGCACATGCTCTCTGGGGCGAATTTTAACATCTTCCGAAATGCCGGTATGCCG
The DNA here is from genome assembly GCA_964352905.1 of uncultured Legionellales bacterium. Classification (GTDB taxonomy): domain Bacteria; phylum Pseudomonadota; class Gammaproteobacteria; order JAHCLG01; family JAHCLG01; genus CAYGTS01. The sequence continues at coordinate 6,927 of CAYGTS010000067.1, forward strand.
TAGCCAATGCACGGTAGCTTCTAATAGTGCATCAGCATCATCCATAAAATTGTCTTGGCGCATGCGCTCAACCGCAAAATCAAAGCAACTTTGCACAATTTTCCTTACAAATGACGTATTACTCACTGCACCAAAACCGCGAACCTTTGGGATCAGCGGTGTTTGATCAGCAGCAGAGGGTAATTCACTTAACCCCAAAAAAAGTCGCCAACGTTTTAAGGCATTTAACATGGCATTACTCACCGCGATATCACGTTGCTTGTTACCTTTACCAATTACATTAAACCACCAATTACCATCTTGATCGCGATGAAAATCATTCATACAAGGTGTCCAACGTGCACTGGCTGTTAATTCTGAAATGCGTAAAAACATCGCATAAAGTGCGGTGATAATAAACAATGTGCGCTCGTGCTTTTGTGGCGCATTTGCCGCCATCAATTCTGCAGTTTCAATTAGATAAGCCCATTGCAACTCTGATAAGCGCCTAATTTTTACTTTTCCCTGTTGTTTACGTAAAAATTTACTTTTCTGCCGAATTAAAGCAATAGGATTAAACTCAGTGGCTTCTTCATTAATTAAATAATTATAAAAACTGCTTAAAATAGCAAAAATTTCTCTTAACGATGCATCACTTAAACTAAAGTTTTCAATGGTTGCAACTTTACCGAGTTTAACAGATGCTTTAGGTATAGTAACGACAAAAGGGCGCCATGCTGGATTCGGTTTGCGCACGCCTTCTTGTTCAATGAAGCGTGGTACTTTTTTTAAGCTTATCCAATTTATCGGTGGTTTTTGACAAAAATATAAATAATCTTCGATCTCTTTACGCTTTAATTCAAGAATGGATTTTTTAGCCATCAGCCAACTCCAGTGTAGCAAGCGTTCAACTTCACGCCGGTATGCGTTAAACGTGGCTTGTGATCCATTGTAGCTGAGTAAAAAATCAAAAGCATAGCGGTAATCATTGGGTTTTGCATGAGGGTAATAATCAGCGTTCAACTGGTTTTGAAACGACTTCAAATTTTCCATGGTATCGAAAAGTGGTAATAAGGTTGTCATAGCTCAATTCATAAACTTTAACTACTCACCCCGTAGCAGGGAACGTCCATATTTGGGCTAAAAACGGCGAAAATCTTTTATCGAAATGCTCATTTATAACTTATAAACTGCGCTTTCTCAAAAATATTTTCGCCGTTTTTATCGCCAAATCTGAACGTTCTGGTCAATATAAAGCTAAAGGGGGCGAGCAGATACCATAAACTTAGGTTAGCGATAATTTTATCGTGTCGAGCTGTGCTTTGCAAAATGTTTCTTTGATAAGGGTTAACGCAATTAAACCAGCCAAGAGATATAAAAAAGGCATGACAGATAAACCCGCGGCAAAATCAGCCGGGGTGGCTTTAGCAATATTATTGCCCACCGCTTGATAAATAAAATAGCTAGCGATCGGTGGGATGATAGCACTGAATAACGTGATAGATGCATTATTCAAACCCAGAGCCGTGGCTCGCGTGCTAAAATCAACATGTTCGGCAATGGTTGCAAAACCTAAATTCTGCCCAGCAGCTGCAAGCCCTAAACAGAAAAATAAAATAATATATAACCAAGGCATATTCGATAAGTGAATATAAAGAATAATACTAGTTGAGAAGACACCCAGCAGCGCTGATAATAATAATATTGGCTTGCGCCGTTTAGTGAGATCTGAAATTGCGCCGAGCATAGGGCATCCAATTGCATAGCCTAGCCAACTAATAGAAATAACATTGGCAGCATAAGCTTGCGATAGCCCACAGGCTTGTAAATAATCAACACCCCAAATGGCACCCATTAACGCGATTGGCACATAAACCGCAGCTGAATATAACGCAATAAACAATGCTTGCTGATTACGTATTAACTTTAGCATGCGTACTTTTAATGGTTCTTTTGAGCTTAAAAAAATTAAATTTAAACTCGAATCACGAGGTTTATTTTTAACAAAAAACAAGACGAGAATGGCTAAGATCAAACCAAAAACAGCAATTTGAGTTAATGCTGCACGCCAGGTTTCATCTAGGCCTTTCATTAAAGCAATAAGCGGCCCCGCTGCTAACAATGGCCCCATCGTGCCAACCAGTTGGGATAAACCAGCAAAAAAGCCAAAATATTTAGGTGGAAACCAGGTTATCGTGATAATCAGTAAATTAACAAACGCAAATGATGAACCAAAGCCCATTGCTATACGCCCAATAAAGGCAGTAATGAAATCAGTGGCATTGGCAAAATACCAGGTTGCGAGTGCGCAAATCAAGGTAGCAAATAGTAAATTAATTTTAACGCCGAATTTATCAGCTAAAATACCAACTGGAATTTGCATGAAGGCATAAGCAACATAATAAGCAGAACCAATGATGGAAAAGGTTTCGGCATTTAAACCAAGATCAGGAATGATTTGATGCGCAACACTACCTACAAACGTTCTTAGAAAAAACTCATATAAAAAGAATAGGGCGGCTATCGACCAAATAACAATGCCTAAAACCCAATAAGATGATTTTGATGAATTATTACTTTTCATCTAAAACAATATCGCTTTTTTCTTTCCAACCACCCAGATGTGCTGCAGCTTGCGCCATTTTAGGGAAGGTGGCTAATAGAAATAGGGCCTCACCTTCATGAACTAAGGGTAAATTATTTTTACCAACAATAATAGCATCTTCAGGTGATTTAATAACCTCACCTAAACTAGTAGCAAAGGGATCTTTGATCACACACAGTGATTCTCCCTTTTTAACAAATTGGCCTAACCGCCGAGTTGTGTGACTAATACCACTAGTCGATGCTCTAACCCAAACATTTGTATTGCTAAAAAAAGCGGTTTGATGCGATTCTTTTTTGATTTTTTCAGGCAGCATTTCTAATTGGCGTAAAACATTTAGAATGCCTTTAACACCTGTTTTAATAGCATATTCATCAAAACGCATCGCTTCACCTGCCTCGTAATGCAAGAAAGTTTTTTGCTGCTGTAACGCTATGGTTTTTAGCATGCCTTCTTTATGATTAGCATTAGAAATCACAGGAGCGTTAAAAACTTTTGCTAAGGCTTTAGCGTGCTCGTCTTCAAAGTTAATAAAAACTTGTGGTAAGTTTGAATAGTTGAGAAAACCGGTTTGTAAATCAATACAAACATCTGCCTTAGCAAAAACTTCTGAGGTAAAAAGATAAGCCATGCGTGCGGCATGTGTGCCCATTTTTGAGCCAGGAAAGCAACGATCTAGTACCACGCCACCAGGTAAATTACGACTACGATTAATAAAACCATAAACATTTAAAACAGGCACCGCAATTAGTGTGCCTTTGATGCGCTTAAGTGATTTTATATCAAAAAGGCGATTAATAATTTCCGTGCCATTTAACTCATCACCATGCATAGCCGCCGTAACCAGTAAGCAAGGACCAGCTGATTTACCGTGAATAATACGGATCGGCATATAAAGAGGTGCACAGCTAAATAATTCAGGCAAAGGAAGTGCCAACGATAAACTTTCACCGGGATGAATGGTTTCATTGCAAATTTGTAAGTTAGAATTTTTCATTGCTATAACATAGAGTTAATTTTAAGATGGTGCAGTGTAGCATTTTTTTGCTTTTTTTAAAACCTGTAGGACTTACGATGAACCAGTATTTTTGAGCAGCAGCGGGGCGCAAATCGAGTGAGCACCGCAGTTTATAAGCAAATAAATGAGGATGCGAAAGAGATTTGCAACAAAGCTGCTGCCAAAAAGACGAAGGTTATCGTAAGTCCTAATCTTAATCTGATAGTATCTGCTCACCCCCTTTAGCTTTATATTTACCAGAACGTTCAGATTTGGCGATAAAAACAGCGAAAATATTTTTGAGAAAGCGCAGTGTATGAGTTATACATGAGCATTTCGATAAAAGATTTTCGCTGTTTTTAGCCCAAATATGGGCGTTCCCTGCTACGGAGTGAGTAGTTACATCTGATAACTATAAATTAAAGAGTGTGCGCAGATAGCAATTGATTTAAACTGTAATTACGTTATCATTCTAGTGCCATTTCAATTTAATTCTGACCGATTGAATAACAAGTACATCGTCATTGCGAGCGCGAAGCGCGTGGCAATCCAGAGGCGAGTGGCAGCGAACCGCAAAAAATCAACTAAATACGCCCAACATAGTAGAATTGTAAACATACCGTAATGGAAAAGAGAGAGAACTAGATGGATTTCACGTGTGCCTTTCAACCTATCATTGATATTACTCATCGAGAAATCTTCTCATATGAAGCATTAGTTTGTGGTAAGAATGGCGAAACTGCTAGCGTACTTTTTTCACAGATCGCTGATGAGGATTTAATACAATTTGACAGATTAGCCCGCCAAAAAGCACTTATTTTAGCCAAAAAGCTACACCTACCTTGCTATTTACATTTAAACTTTTTAGCGCGCAGTTTCACCGAAGATAAAAAATGTGTTACAGCAATGTTAAAGGTAGCGCAAGAGCAAGCTATTAAGCCTGATAAAATCATTATCGAAATTACCGAAAAAGATGTTATTTATGATATGGTCAGCTTTTCTGGTTTTGTTAATGAAGTAAAAAGTTTGGGGATCAAAATTGCGATTGATGATTTTGGTGCGGGTTACTCTGGGTTAAATATGTTAATTGACTTTCTCCCTGATTTTATAAAATTAAATATTCGTTTTGTAAAAAATGTTCATAAGCATCGTTCAAAGCAAGCTTTGATTAAAGCGGTCATGCAAATTGCCGTTGATTTAGGTATTGAGGTTATCGCAGAAGGTGTGGAAACACCTGAAGAACTTCAGTGGTTAGAAGCGCATAATATTAAACTATATCAAGGGTTTTTATTTGCCAAACCAGGCGTTGAATGTTTACCTAAGGTTGTCTTCCCTAACAGGGAGTAATTTAAAACATATGGAAGTTCGCAAGCAATCTTATTATTCACTATCGCTAGCAGCGCTGGGCGTAGTTTATGGTGATATCGGTACGAGCCCTTTATATGCTATTCGAGAGTCACTGGGCACTCTGCCCATTAATTTAATTGATGTCTTAGGTGTCTTATCACTGATTTTTTGGGCGTTAATTTTAGTTATTTCTATAAAATACTTAACCATCGTCCTAAATGCAGATAATGCGGGTGAGGGTGGTATCTTAGCGTTATTAGCATTATTAAAACGTTCTAATGGGCATTCCAAACTACCCCTGTTTTTTATTCTTAGCATTTTTGGGGCAGGGTTGCTGCTGGGTGATGGCATGTTAACACCGGCCATTTCAGTGGTCAGTGCTATAGAGGGCTTACGCCTTATTTTACCAAGCTTATCAGATTGGATCTTGCCACTTTCTGTTATCATTTTAATTTTATTATTTATGATGCAACGTTTTGGCACTGCAAAAATTGGGTTTAGCTTTGGGCCAATTATTTTAATTTGGTTTATTACAATAGGACTTTTGGGTCTCAATCAAATTATTCAAAATCCTATTGTTTATAAAGCGTTGAATCCCTATTATGCTTTTGAATTTTTATATTTAAATGGTTGGCAAGGTTATTTTTTATTAGGCGGTGTATTTCTCGTTGTCACTGGTGGTGAGGCTTTATATGCTGACTTAGGACATTTTGGTAAAAAACCGATCCGTTTAGGCTGGTTCTTGATTGTCTTACCAGGTTTGTTACTCAATTATTTTGGCCAAGCCGCATTTCTGCTAACTCATCCAGCGGCCATTGCCAATCCATTTTATTTAATTGCACCAAATTGGTTTGCAATGCCATTGCTGATTATTGCAACAATTGCCACCATTATTGCTTCGCAAGCTGTTATTTCTGCGACTTTTTCATTAACAAGACAGGCTGTGTTATTGGGATTATACCCACGGTTACCCATTATTCAAACCTCTGCTGCCAGTAGAGGGCAAGTTTATATTCCACAAATGAATATTATTTTAGCAATTGGCACGATTATCCTAATTATTACGTTTAAAACGGTTACTGGGCTTGCACATGCTTATGGTATCGCGGTAAACCTAGAGATGCTACTGGTTAGCAGCTTAGTTGCGATTGCAGCTTTGCGTGTCTGGAAATGGCACATTTTTGAAGTGATAGGTGTGTTTTCAATCTTTTTATTTATTGATCTATTATTTTTAGGTGCAAATTCACAAAAAGTTATAACAGGAGGGTGGTTACCGATTGTGTTTGCGATGCTATGTGCTTTTATTATGTATACTTGGAACAGTGGTTTAGAATACTTGCGTGAAGTCTTTTACAAAAAGCGCGATGATTTAACTAAAATCCTGAGACAACTACAGTATCGTAGCATTCATAAATTAGAACATGTAACAACGGTTTTTATCACTGATATCTATGACAAAAGTGGCGGCAGTTTTTTATACTTTTTGAAACTAAGTCGCGCCTTGCCAGAGAATGTTCTTATCGTTAGCTACGTGGTAGAAAATATTCCTTATGTTTCACCTATTAACCGTTTTAAAATTTTTTGCTTAGAAGAAAACATTTGTCAATTAACACTACGCTATGGTTTCATGGATTTCATTTCTATTCCAGAAGCTTTATTGCTTGCCAATGAGCGTGGATTATTACCCTTTAAGTTAGATACCGAAAAAATAACGTACTTGCTTGAAGTGCCAAATATTGTAGCCTCACAAAAACAAAAAACACTGTGGTTTTTTTGGCAAGAAAAAATATTTACTTTTTTAATGCGTAATTATTCTGCTAATTTGGATATTGAGTTTTATCAATTGCCCTATGATAAAACTATCGCGATTGGGGCGTATTGTTTGATCTAATTATATCGCGATCGCTGGCACCGAATCCTAAACCACACTCGTAATCATGCCATAGTTACGGCTGAAGTTTATATCCGCGACAGAACCTTATTGATGCGTATTAAAGAGGAGGTATCTGCTCACCCCCTTTAGCTTTATATTTACCAGAACGTTCAGATTTGGCG
>CAYGTS010000068.1:0-13875 GCA_964352905.1 uncultured Legionellales bacterium
TTCGCCGTTTTTAGCCCAAATATGAGCGTTCCCTGCTACGGAGTGAGTAGTTACGATTTTACCAATGACCCATCACCTTAAATTTAACTGTGAATTTACCTAGAACGTTCAGATTTGGTGTTCCCAGCTACATGGTGAGTAGTTACAAAGCACGATGGAAATTTAGGAGGTGCCTCATGTCTGCAAAAGAAAAAACTCTTGAGAATTTACTGGATCAGGAAACAATATCTATACTTGAAGATAAAATGATAAAAAACAATTTTTCTTCATCAAATTCTACTGTACAAGATATTAAAGACAAAGTAATCCATTCAGTTAAAAAAGAAATTACAGAGAAAACAATTACCGAAAATCCTTATAAAGCATTAGGCATAACCCTTTTAACTGGGTTAGTAATCGGTTGGTTGATAAAAAGATAGTGTCAGGAGCAAACGTGTCATTTAAACTTTATTTTAAATTAGGACTTTTACAATGGTTGCTAATGGGCTTATTAATCATTAGCATGCCATGTAGTTTTTTGGCACTCCTGGTAATCAGCCCCGTAATCACGCCATTCTGGTTGATTACTTTGGTTATTCTTGTTTTGTTATTTTGGTGTAGCGTAGGTATTATTTTAATAAGCTCAATGAATAATACTTTAAAAAAATTAAAACAAGAGAATATACCAGTTGAAAAAAAGCTGACTCGAGAATTAATAATAATCGGTCTTTTACTAGGTTTGAAAAAATTAAAGAATATTGCCAAGTCGAAATGATAAAAATATATGAGGGGTAGTATTCACAGAACTAAGGCGAGCTTTATCGTAACTACTCACTCCGTAGCAGGGAACGCTCATATTTGAGGCAAGGCCATATTAAAAACACTAAAAAATTTGGATCTTCAAACTGGCAAGCGGTTGCAAAGGATGTAACCTACGCCCCAGGAAGTGAACTTTGCACTAGATGAGTTTGTGAGAGAAATTCAATTCATTCGCTTTTTACGAGCAGCTAGATTTTAGCTTGCTTTAGAATTATAATTAATCCGTATCTATTCAGCAAATTTGAAGGTGAATTTACCGAGAACGTTCAGATTTGGCGTTCCCATCTACAGGGTGAATAGTTACATTAATACTAAAATAACTGTTTGTACCTTATTAAGATAAAAAGAAAAAAGTTATGCTTGCAAATGTTGATTTTTTGCCTTGTTTAATTTGCTCTACTGATTCCCAATGCCGTTATTACGATAGTAAACAAAAAGGACGTCGTCGCAGTTTTTTTCAGCCTATGCTCAATAATGGAACTGCAAGAGCTTGGTTTGGCAATAACATTACAGGCGCCGGCAAAAATGGGAATGTACGCAAACCTGATGTTAGTTCGGCTGGCAAGATTGCAGTTAAAACTATGCTTATTCCTGCAATAAAATGTCATAAACTTTATAAGCCTTGGTTAGAAATATTAAATGCAAATTCATACTACCAGTTACGCAACCGTGGCTATACAAATTGCCACTATTTTTATAGAACAGATCAGGAAACTGGCGACACCACTGTGCGCATGATTCAGCCATTCATTCCAGGCAAACAGCTTGCCTTACAATTATTCGATTTACCGATTACAGAGGCATTGAATGTATTTCAACAGCTTGCAAGCTGTCTTGTAACGTTGCAACAAGCGCAACTAGTACATGGCGATTTACACCTTGAGAACATTCACTATGATCGTTGTACTAATCTAGTAGAATTAGTTGATTTTGGTAGAGCGACATCTGCAAACAGTAGAGGCTACCGCTTTCCACGTCCTGATTATTGGCTCCCCAAAAAGCGTGTAATAAGCATAGACAATAACGATTGTGATTCCTCTTTTGATGATGATAAATTCGCTGTAATAGCACATTTCCTGCGCTATATTTTTCATATAACTATGAAAAATTTTGCAGCATTTACTGTTTCGCCCGATCTAAAAACGGTTGTGATGACCTTTCAAGATAACACTATGCTGCCGATTTCTATAAATCAGCAATGGCGCAGTAATCGATTGCAGAATTATTTGCAATCGCCCGCTATAATCATGCCTTATGAAAAGGTAATTAATTTCACTAATTTACCGCTTACCCTTTTCTGCTGTTTACTAAACGAAACAGCACATGCAAAGGCCAAAACATTACAAGAACATATTAACAGGCTATTAGGAGAAGAGGTTTTCGGCCAAGTAAAAATTCTTGCTAACGCTTACCAAACCAATCAAGTTTCAGAAATCAATTTTTCACAAATAATAACAACGATGCAGCAAGCTAATAATGACAGTAGAACTCTTGAATACCGCAGATAATCATAACAACTACAGGCTTAGTAGAAATCGCGATGCTAAGAAATCAGTGGCAAATTCAATGTTCCAGCCCTTCCCTGTATAAACATCAACGATTCTTTCCTTATGCCCCCTGTCCAATTCATTAAAAATAGTTGCAATATATTCTCCTTGTTCATCTAAAGCACCAAGTTCAATTAGTTTCAAAAAAACTTCAGGAGTGCCTGTCATTGACAAGAGGCATGGTTGTGCCAGAATCAATCTTTCGCGTTCGTCACTAAAGTGAGCTAATAAAACTGTATTAATATAATCAAGCATATCAGTGTTGTTTGAAGCGGCTGCCTTGTGGAATATATTTTGTCCTGCATGTGTTGATATTAACATTACAGCTAATGCGTCGCGATCTCCTCTTTTTTCTGTAATTAAACGTTTAACGATTTCAAGCTCCCCAGATTTCACATATTGCCAAAGAAAATATGGGGTTGCTTTAAAGTTGCAACTTCTTGAAAGAGCACTTGAATAAATGAGGATCCCTGCATTAGCAGCATCTTCATATTTATGTGGCCTGCTTAAAGAACGTCTCTGTGCACTTGAAGTTTTCGGATCTGGCTTCATTACAAAAGCAGTTTGTTTAGGCACAAAAGATGGAACAAAGTCGCCTCTTGCTTCGCTTGAAAATCTATAACGGCGCATACCGTCAGGCGCTGCATGAAATACTACTGCACTACGGTGGGTTGCAACATTTCGTTCTGTGATAGAAGCACCTTCAAAAGTACGGTATTTATCCCCTCTATCATCTCTAGGTTCCTGATGCGGAAAACTTGCATGACAACTTACTCGCGTTGAAGTAAACAGTCTTGCTGTTGAAGGTGTTAATAAATCCGCATGTTGTCTAACACTGGGTAAAATAAATCCATTTTCAGTAAGTGCAGATTCACATTTTGCCAATAAGCTATTCTCGCCACGAAGTCCTTGAAATTCATACATGCGTCCTTCACATTTTCCACACATGTTATAGGTACTGTGCAAATCGAAAATAACAGAGTAACATTTATGCCCGTTTGAGCCCCCTATTTTTACCTTTAATTCATTGGCAATTCTGGTAAATACCCCTTCTGCTTGCAGATAAGCAAAAAGCATTTGTTCAGCATGCGCGTATTCCGTTCCAATAGAATAAATCATATATTCTGGAACATTGACCGGCATTACGACTGCTTTCATAGAGACTGGCCTATCCCTTGTATAGGGATTTTCAGACACGACAAATGTTAATGCGGCAGTGACATAACAATTACTTGTCTCGTCCGCCGGGGTCATCTCTTCTACAGAAGTGGTTGCTCTTGCTGATCCTAAATGATTTGCCATAGCGAGTCGTTGATGCAGCGATAACCAACGTGTATCGATTGCATTTAATTCAGGCCAACTATCAGGTAATTCACAACGCCCTTCTTCACACTCGAAATAAAGATTGAGATCTGCAGTAAGGCGACGACCTGGATAAATGGCGCCAGAAAAATTTTCTCGATAATAATCACTCATTTCTTCAACAAGCGCATCACGTGTTGCAACTTTTCCGCCCGTTACAGTAAAAGGCCCAGGTTCTGGTCTTGTATTTCCGACTACACCCCTAAAGTAGCTGGTTAAATCGAATGGCATTTTGCCTTGATTATTTTCAATATTATTAAGACAACCTAAATTTTCTACTGGCGTAACAAAATGCCAGCGGCCTTGCATAACAGCCAAATGCAGGAGTGAGTTACGATCACAATCTTTATAAAAAGGGTTAATCCGCATTTTTTGTTTAGGATCGCTATAGATTGCATTTACTGTATTAAGATCGCCCGTTTTAATTGCCTCTGCAAAGCGCTTAGTAATTTCAAGATCATATAAAAGTCTCTTCCATTTCCTGACAAAATAACGCAATCTCCAAGGTGATAATGGCATAATTGTTTCCTTTTTTAATCCTAACTCGTACGTAACTATATAGTTACACTCGTACTAAATAAAACCCAGGTCTTCTTCACCGTTTGCAACAGACTTGTAAAGACAATGAGTTATCTTGTTTTCCATAATAGAAAAATAGTATCTATTCAGCAAGTTTGAAGGTGAATTGCACCGAGAACGTTCAGATTTGGCGTTCCCAGCTACATGGTGAATAGTTACGAAAAATACTCTTAAATAATCAATAAGATAGATTGAGCGCATCACGACACATTACTCGGGTGCTGAATTCAGCCGAATTTATATTCAGTCGCGAATCAAGTGTGTTAGCGGGAAAAAAATACAATTGCTTGTCTTAGATGATTGGGGTATCGATCAACTTGATCGACAGCAAGAAGAGATCTGCTCGAAGTCCTTGAAGATCGCTATGCAAAGTCCGCTACCATCATTACGACCCAATTACACACTAATAACTGGCACAACTTTGTCGGCGATGGCACGATCGCCGATGCTATTTTTATGCTATTACCATTACCGGTGAGTCTATGAGGAAAAATAAAAAACTTGACTCATGATGGACACTTAGTATTATTTCTTTTTTCTGGTGTTTAGGATTTTTCCTACTGTCCATCATCGTTGTAATACGCAGTTAGCAACTCGTCGCTGATTCTATTAAAGATAACGAGTTACTTATCCGCTGGCACAGAGGGGCCAGCGATTCCCGCCGTATGTCTGATTACTCAAGAACAGTCAGATTTGAGGCAAGGTCACGTTAAAAATTCCAAAAAATAGCGGAGTTTATACATAATAAATAAGCACATTTTTTGGGATTTTTAACGTGAGATTGCCCAAATATAGCTGTTCCCAGCTACGGCGGGAATCGCTGCAGAGGGGTTAAGTTTTCCTTTCCTAAGATACCTCTTTCTAGTTATATTTGATATTTATTGAATAGTGTCATATAATGACATTATCTTATAAATATTGAAGCGTATCTATGAACTCAAAACTTCTTCAACAACTCGTCAGTTGGCCTCACTATTTCATCTCCGGTACTGAGTTAAAATCTATGTTGGCCGGAACTGAAGATGCCAGAAAGGCGATTATCAAGCGTGCGGTACATGAAGCTTATCTTCAACGGCTAAGACGAGACTATTATCTTATTCGTCATATTGCTAATAAACCCATAATCAATACGTTTGAGTTAGCTCAGTTTCTTTATGGTCCCTCTTATATTAGCTTTGAATCCGCATTAAGTTATCACGGCTGGATCCCCGAAAGAGTCACAGTGACTTGTAGCGCCACAGTAAAACAAACTAAATCATTTAACACGCCTGTCGGAAAATTTAGCTTCGACAAAATCCCTAATGATTCATTTAAACTGGGTGTTTATTACGTAAAAGAAGAAACCTCAAAATATTTAATGGCAGATCCTTGGAAGGCGATCGCGGATATGATTTACTGCCGAAAAAAAAGCTGGAAATCAATCAATGACTTGATGTTTGACTTACGCATCGAGGAAGATAGCATTAAAAAACATAAATTAGACCTGTTGGCTGAGCTCAGCAAAACATATCCTCATAAATCCTCAAGGCAAACTTTACAGATTTTCTTTAAGGAATTAAAAAAATGACACTAGATATTATTAACGATCGCCTTAAGACTTATACCATTGAGACAAAGCAAGCTGAACTCAATGCCCTTAAAGAAATTAGCCAAGAAGTGGCTTTAGCAGGCCTTGCACGCGCTGGTTTCTTTAAACATGCCCTATTTCAGGGTGGAACTTGTCTTCGCATTATGCACGGATTAAAAAGATTTTCCGAAGATCTCGATTTTATTCTTAATAAACCTGATCAATCATTTAAATGGCAACCCTATTTAGCGGCAATTAAAACAGAGTTTTCAGCTTTTGGATTATCGCTTTCTGTCACTGATCGAGCTAAAGCTTCTGATACTGTAAAAAAAGCCTTTCTTAAAGAAAGCTCTTTCGGAAAAGTATTAAACTTAGATTATGCGAGAGCACGTTCTGATACACAAACTATCAACATTAAATTAGAAATTGACACCAATCCGCCAGCGGGATCAATTCCTGAAACACATGTTTTAGATTATCCTTATCCTTTGCCAGTTATCACGCAAGATTTAACTAGCTTGTTTGCTGGAAAGTGCCACGCGTTATTATGCAGAAAATATATTAAAGGAAGGGACTGGTTTGATTTTATTTGGTATATCCAACATAAAATTCAGCCTAATTATACTTTTTTAAAAAATGCTCTTAAACAATACGGCCCTTATCAAGGCCAAACGATTACTATTTCACATGGATGGCTAACCAGTGAGCTCGCAAAAAAAATTGAATCTTTAAATTGGCCAGCCGTTGCAAATGATGTCAAGCCATTCTTGCCAGGCGATTTCATTCATACAGTGGATGCTTGGAGTAAAGATTTATTTTTGGGATTGCTCAAAAAACTGAATTAAAAATGCAGAAAAGTAACATAACTGACTGATTTTAAATGGTGCCCGGGGCCGGAGTCGAACCGGCACGGTCGTTACCAACCGAGGGATTTTAAGTCCCTTGCGTCTACCAATTCCGCCACCCGGGCAATTTATAAAACTGAGGCTGGGGCCGGAATCGAACCGACGTACAAGGCTTTGCAGGCCTCTGCATAACCACTCTGCCACCCAGCCAGATGACAATTCTAGGGCCAGCTTAAAAGCTAAGCGATCCCTAATAAAAATAATCGTATAATGTTGAATTGGTAAAAAACATTATTGAAAATTTTTACGCGTTATTTGGAGCGGGAAACGAGACTCGAACTCGCGACCCCAACCTTGGCAAGGTATACTACCATTGCACAATCAAAAACACAAGTTAACCATAATGATTAACTTTTTATTTATTTTCAAATAGTTAAGGTCGAAAATAAATAAAAAGTTGTTCGCCCCTTATCACGCTTGTGCAACTCGCTTGCACTTCATTTGCACTTCAAATACAATGGATTTCAGGCGCAAATTTCATTGTCAAACAGCGTTTGAGAGCGCGCATAATAGCACGTGTTTTTTAAACATTTCAATAATAATTTATAAAAAAAAGAAATTTGTGAAGTTCACTCAAATCGAGCAGCTAATCTGCCAACCTTGTGATCGGTAAAAGACGTTATGAAAGCCAAGATTACAAATGAGCTTATAAAAACACTTAAACCTGCCAATAAACCTTATGATGTAAGGGATGAAAGTCAAAAAGGTTTCATTGTGCGTGTCAATCCAAGTGGCAAAATGGTTTACATGTGTGAATATGCCCGTGCAAAACGTATTATGGTAGGACGCGTTAAGATTACTCATATAAGCGATGCGCGTCGTCTAGCTGAAACCGTGATGACTGATGTTATGAAAGGAATCGATCCCCGGATCAAACGACGAGATGTCAAAGGCTACGAATCACTCGATCCCTCCAGCCTGAACCTCAACGAATTTATTACGCTTCACTATAAAAGTTGGGTTGAAAGCAATAATCCCTCGGGACAAGAAACCGTTAAAATGCTGGAAAACCGCTTTTGCAAAGACAAAAAATTTCAAAATAAACCGCTAAAATCCATTACTCTTGCTTTATTAGAGGAATGGTGCACCGAACGACGCAAACAAGTTAGCGCAGAAACCATAAACCGTAACGTTGCAGCACTACGATCAGCACTCAACAAGGCAGTTGAGTGGAAACTATTAGAATATAATGACACAAACAAAATCAAACCGCTAAAAACTAAAGATGATCCGATTGTCAGATATCTATCCCAGCAAGAAGAACTCGCCTTGCGCAATGAGCTTCAGGTAAGAAACGAAGAATTACGAAAAGAGGTACCACAACGAAAAGAGGCGTATAAAAATACGATCACTGTTAATAACAAAAATATATTGCAAGTCACTTATTGCGACTATTTATATCCTATGATTTTATTATCAATTAATACTGGGATCAGACGCGGTGAATTGTTTAGATTAACCTGGGATGACATATTATTTGATCTAAAAAGCTTACGCGCAAAAAGTAGAAAAACTAAACGAAATGAATATAAGATCCGTTATGTTCCACTTAACTCAGAGGCATTTGCGGCACTAAAAGCATGGTATGAACAGCATCCCTCAAAAAAAGGATTGGTTTTTATTAATGAAGAAACTGGAAAAGCATTTACTACTATTAAAAAAACATGGTCTACATTGCGCAACGAAATTAAATTAAAAGATTTTCGATGGCATGATTTTCGACATCACTTTGCTAGTCAACTCGTCATGGCAGGCGTTGATCTTAATACTGTTCGCGAATTAATGGGACATACTGATATAAAAATGACATTAAAATATGCGCATTTAGCACCAGAGCATAAAGCTGAAGCAGTCGAGCGTATTGCAAATTTATATGAGAAATATCAGCCTCCTCAATAATTTTTTACCACTATTTGACTACAGATTATCTTCATGAGAGAATTAATACTCAATGGATTTACCGGTACATCGGTATGGTGAGGATAGACAATACTATCAATAGGTGAATACCATGACTAATCCAACTTCCAAAGTTACCCTTACAGAGAAAGAAACAGCCGTCTACATCGGCATGAGCCGAAGTTACTTGCGTCAAGATCGCATGAATGGCCATCGACTCAATCGCACGCCTGGCCCTGCTTTTCTAAAAATCGGCCGCAGTATTCGTTATTTAAAAACGGATTTAGATGCGTGGTTACAACAACATCGTTTGGATCGAGCTGAGTAGGATTGATTAAATCAGCAGCAGTGTTGGGCTGCTGCTGATTGTATTTAGCATTGGCCAAGACTCATGCTTTAGGCCTTAGACCGCTTCTGCGTATCAGCAGCAGCAACTGCCAAATTTGCAGCTCTGGCGGCAGCTGCTGCAGCAGCATCACCACCATCATCAAAAGCATCTCGACTAAAAAGGCGCACCCTTCCATAACTAGATGGCTGCCCCCTATCTTCATTAGCCTCTGCTTTTTTAGGTAAAAGAGTTTGCGCTAGTGTATCAAGATCAACCACGGTAATGGGTGCAGAATGTTTAGCAGGATCTTTCCTAAAGGAAGCATCAATTGACTCCGTAGCACAGTAGCGTATTAGTGTTAATTTTACATTTTCCGGTATTTCATCTGGATAGTTGCTAAAATATAATTGGATCGCCTCAAAAATTGGTAAGGCATTGGGTCTATGCTTATCAAATCCACCATCATCAAGAAATAAAAATTCAACTTCCTCACCACCGGCCTCTTCAGCAGCTGCTTGCATTTGAGCCGCAATGAAAGCTGGCTTTAGTAGATGTTCATTTTGTTCGTGGAGTATTTTTTGACCACTTTGATCTGTAACAGATATATCTTGAAACCTGCTTGGATTTAAATTGTATCGTTTTTCAAAAGCACCGCCAGGCACACGTATCTCATTCCCTACTGGACTTTGCACATCAGGATACATGAGAGGATTAAAACGCCAAACATTTTCCTCGCAAATACGCGGTAATAAGTCAAAATATAAGCCTGCCGCTACGCGCTTTGGATTTTTGGTATGATTTTCATGGTTAAATTTGTCAAGTAGCTCATCTTGCCTAGTAGAACCATTAAAAACACCTACCGGACTACCGTCATCATTATTGATAAGGTCGACTAAAGCTTGTCTATCTCGCTCTAAAGCAGCTTCTGCTCTCGGAATACAATGGGCCTCTCCAAGCACACGTCTGAGATAATCTGTATATGCCTTGCGAGAAAAAATACCAAAACAATCATCACAATCCAGTGACGCAAACTTTAAAATAGGTAACTTTTCAGTTAGATCTTCTATTCTCTGAAGGAGATCCTGATCCACTTCAGGATTTAACTTGAATTTTAATATTGATAGCTGCGTTCGTACAACTTTTGATTGGTTTTGATCAACACCTGCAGTTAAAACACTAGCAATATTAGGATGTGAATTTCTTATTGTCTTAATAAATTCATATAGTTCTTTTTTAATTGGCTCTTTCATGATGGTTCCTTATTATTTTGATTATTAATTAATGGTATTAAAATAATACCATTAATACAAACTATATTTTAAACCTCCATACATCACAAAACAAACGATTGGTTTATTTGAATTGTTTTTATTAACTTTTACTAAAAGCAATATCTGTGTTGCGGCTCCATTTTACCTATGAAAAACCAGACGAGAATTAATCCTCAATACTTATTGACAATCCATGCAAAAAATCACAAAATAGTTAAACAGGGCCTGAAGTAATCTTACTGCAAGATAAAGAGCGGTTCCGCTGGCGCTTCAAGTGCCTGAAAAAGAAGAGATTCTTGAAGGACTTTTTGTAATTTGGTTAGGATTTTGTGACCCTAATTTAAATTGCCAATGATTTGCAAATTTCTTGGCAAAATACATTGCAAGTGAGGTCTTTCATGCGATTTCGATCCATTTTTGGCAAATATACTTTGCTTATCACGATCATTTTTTTATTGCTATTTTGTTATTGCGCGCAGCATTTGCGTGTTAATTTATCGCGTAGCATGCCACGCGGCGTGTATTGGTTAAGTCATTCCAAGCCCAAAGTGGGTGATTGGGTAGCAGTTTGTTTGCCTAAGGAATTGGCGCAACTTGCTTTAAGCAGACATTATTTACACGCAGGTTTGTGCCCAAATCAAATTGAACCGTTGTTAAAAAAAGTGGTAGCTGTAGCACCAACTCAAATCGTATTAAGCAATGATTTCATCCACATTCAGCAAATCAAACTGCCCCATTCTGCAACGTTGTCTTTTGATCAGCTGCATCAACCGTTAACGGCAATTGCGCGTGGCACAATTTATTTAACCGGATCACAAATCTGGCTTTATGGAATTGATAGCCCACGCAGTTGGGATAGTCGATATTTTGGCGCGATAAATAGCGAAAACATTGCAGGTGTTGCAATGCCACTTTTAATTTTTAAAGGAAGTAAACATCATGAGTAAACCAAGTGGCACCCGCTTGCAACATTTGGCGAACTTAGGTGGCTTAGTCGTAATTGCGGGCTTAGACAATATTGATCCAGCATTGTTATTAGGTGCACTGATGGAAATTGCGATGCGCTTACAACAATTGTCGAGTCAACGTTTAATGATGTTACAAGAATCAGGCATGCAACGTTTACGCGAACGCAACAGTGAAAAACGTGCCTATAAAACACAGCCGTCTACAGACAACTTACAAGTAACGCTAACAAAAGATGATTTCAAACTATTATTTAACAAACTTGGGATTAGGCTTCCTACGCTTAAAAAAGATTGGATCCCTGAATTAATAAATACACTCCGAGGTTAATCATGCAACAACAACATGCCATTAAACTCCGCCCCACTCACATCCGCACCGAAAAAATGCCGGTGACACGGCGGCGTCGCTATAAAATGGCTGATCTTAATGATCCGCTTTATGGCTGTGGCACCTTCTTTTTAGCACGCGAATACCAGCAACGTTGTGTGGTGAAAGTCTCCTATATTAAAAATGGTCAATCACGCGCCTGGGCAGCGCACGGTGATTATTTGCAACGTGAGCACGCACAAACACCCGGTGAACGAGGTTTAGGTTTTAATAATGAACGCGACGATATTAATCTCAAAGAATTACTGCGCGCATGGCAAAAAGCGGAGGATCCATTGCTGTTTAAAATTATTGTGTCACCCGAAAATGGTTACAAAATGGATCTGCAGCAACACGCAAAAGATTTAATGCAACAAATGCAAATTGATTTAGACACAAAATTAGAGTGGGCAGCCATCGATCATCACAATACCGATCATCCACACTTACACATTGTGGTACGTGGTCTTGATGAAAAAGGGAAAGAATTACGTATTGAATCAGACTATCTTAAACAAGGGATCCGCGAACGCAGCCAAGTGTTTGCAACCAAAGAACTGGGTTTTCAATATAATCGTGATCTTGTTCAGCAACGTGAGCAGCAAGTCGAGCGCGATCAAGTCACTAAAATTGATTACAGTTTACGCCATCGTGCTGATGATGATGGCGTGATTTCGTTTAAACAAAAAGTGGCTGATAATGCCATGGCACGTGAATGGCGCTTACAAGAAATTGCGCGGCTTAAATATTTAGCCACGATGGATCTTGCGAAACAATTGGAACCGAAAGTGTGGCAATTAAGCCCGCAATTAGAAAACACGCTGCATCAATTAAAATTTGAAGACAGTATAGTTGAAGCGCGTGCACGTCACGGTATTGATGTGACGTATCGTGAAGAATTAAAACCCACTCAAATCGAAGAAGATAGCCCACTTACCGGTAAAGTCGTTGGCATGGGACTCGAAAATGAACTTTACGATAAACGTTATTTAATTGTCGAAGGCACCGACGGCAAAGCACATTATCTACAAGCCAGTAACAATATGGTCAAGCAACACGATGAAGGCGTTTATCGCAACGGTGATGTTGTCACTATTGAGCGCAATCATTTTTTGCGTAACGGTGAAAACATTAGTTATTTAAGTGTCGAAAGTCATGGTGATCTGGATCACGTAAAAAACACACTTTACTCAAAACTTGATGACGACACACTTGATTTTGTGCGCAATACCGGCCTTGCACCACAATTATTACATCATGAAAAGTGCTTTGCCCATGAATATGCAGAAGCCATGCGTGAGCGTTTTGATGAATTTGTAGAGGCGAAAATGATTTATCCCGATCGCCAAGAAGGAACGTATTATTTTGCACCCAACTGGCGTGAACGTTATGAAGAGTGGATTGAAATACGTGAGCAAGCCTTACACTTAGACCGTGAGCCCGATCATGAATTATCATTTGAGCAGTCTATTGATCGCGAGGAAAAATTAGCAGCAGAGCAAGAATTGGATATTGAGCGCAAACCGGATCATGATATTGAAATTTCATTTTAAAAGGTAAACATCATGAAATTAAAACGACAAGCCGTTAAAACCTATTTAAATGCAGAAGATTATGATTATTTAAAAAATGAAGCCATGCTACGCAGGAGCAATTTATCGCAAACAATCCAAGCTTGTTTAACTGAATATCTTGCTCTACGTAAAGAAATGGCGAGCGCCTTTATCACACCAGGAAAACTGGGGGATGAACATGCCGGCAAAATTATTCACACGCTGCTAAGTCGCACTGAAAAACGCATCGAAGAAATGTTACAAATGCAACAGCAAAAGCTCATAAAAAATTTACAGCAACAAACAAAGCAGCAACAGCATTTACTTGATAGCGCGCTACTGGTTTTATTACAACAATTACCGTTAAGTCAACAAAATAGCAATGCCGCACGGGCGCGAGCACAAAAAATTCATGCAAGGTGGCGGGAGGAAATAGCTGACAAATCAAAGTAGAAATTTCGCCAAGCTGTAAGCGCTAGCCATCAATGGCTGGCGCTTACACTAATTATCAGCTCAGAAAAATTTAATTTTTTGTGTCTGAAAAAGGATTGCCAGATCATCTGCACTCACCGCCGTTTGCACCACATCACGCAATGAAAATGGCATCACATGCATCGCGGAGAATAGTCCCTCAAACGCCGCTTGGGTGCCAGCAGCCACCGCCGCGGTCGCTAACACTGCCGCAAAGCCAGTTAGCGTTGCCGGTACCATGATTTCCGGCATCACGATCA
>CAYGTS010000069.1:0-3427 GCA_964352905.1 uncultured Legionellales bacterium
CGCCGTTTTTAGCCCAAATATGGGCGTTCCCATCTACAGGGTGAATAGTTACAGTGTTTTTAATGTGAGATGCCCAAACATGGCTGTTCCTCGCTACACCGGGAATTGCTGGCCTCAAATCTGGCTGTTCTTGAGTAATCAGACATGACGGCGGGAATCGCTGTCACAAATAAAACTGCCTTGCATTATGCCATAAAATATTATCCACTTCATTTTCAGCAAAACTCTCTTGAATTAAAAGCAAATCTGCGGTTGAAAACTGGCGTGATGCGCGTGTGCCGGGTAAATCTGTGCCAAACATTAAGGCGTTTGGATTAATGCGATAAATGCTTTGCAGGGCGCTTTTAACATCAAAATCCACCCGCATAAAACCACAGGCTTTAACATGCATACCCTTTTCAACTAATTTTAATAAGTTTTTAAACCCTGCTTTTCTTAGGCCTAAATGATCAATGCTAACCTTAGGTAGTTGTAGAATGGTGTTGCTTAACGAATCAAGCTGGGTTGCGTCTAGATATAATTCAACGTGCCAGCCAACCTGTTCATAAACGCGTTTTGCAAAATTAACTAAGGTTGCTAGATCATCAATATTGCCACGAAATAGATTAAATCTGATCGCGCGGATCCCTTGCTGATGCAGCGTTTGAATTTCATCATCGCTAACACCTTCAGGCAATTGCGTCACACCCACAAAGTTGGGACCTAATTTTTTTATTGCCGCAATCAGGTAACTTTGATCGTAAGCTTGAAATGATCCCGATACAATTGCACCCGCTTTAATATTAAGTGCCTCTGTTTTTTTCTGATAATCAGCAACCGTAAATGCTTCCGGTAAAAAACCTTGATTAGCTACTAAGGGATAAGCTTTGTCGATAATATGGAAATGCGCATCAAAAATCATTGGCCAGCACTTACCTTAATTATTAATAGTCAAACGGTTCCGTCATTGCAACGACGGATCAATAGTACCATTACACGTTATAATTTCGTTTAACTTAGTGCAGGCCCCGCAGATCCGGGTTACAGGTTAACCTCAGTCTCTTCCCGCACAGGTACATCCACAAAAGGATTTTCAACCTTTAAATTAATTTTACGTTTATAGGTGCTTAAAGTTAATTCATTACGCGTTAAAGTCACGTCTTCAGGGCTCATGACTTGCTCACCAAATTGATAAACCACACGTTCATTACCTTGGCACGTTTGTTGATCAACGGCTTCAGCCCGCATTCTAACTTTTTCATTGCGATCTAAATAGGCATGCATTTGCGCTTGGGTATAGCGCTGGCGCAAGATTTGTTGCGCTTTAAGCGGCGATAAAATTAAGCCGCTGGCATTATTGCCGCCAAAACCTTTAGAATTAATTACTGCCGCATGTACTTCACTCCTCGCAATCGCATGATGATCCATGAGAATATTTAAATTAGAATTAAACACATCTTCAGCAATATGATCAATCGTATTAATACCGGGTATAAAACCATACTGCCATGCTCCTAAGGTGGCAACGAGTTGATCACCACCAGCAGCACTAAAAGAATGACCAACTAACGCTTTGATCGAAGTCACCGGCCAATCTGTTAAGCCAAAGGTTTTCGCAACTTCATTAATAATGTGACTTTCCGTAACACGGTTTTGTGGTGTGCCAGTACCGTGCGCTTGCACAAAACTATGCTGCAATTCTTTTTCACCTAAAATGGCATTGGCAAGTGCCACTGCCTTAGCAAAAGTGACATAATTACCTACGCCAGGGGAAGAAATCGATTTTTTGTTAGCATCGGCATTAACAAAAATATCCGCTACCGCGCCATAAATAGTGGCACCTAATTGCATGGCTAAATCAGGTGTCATGAGCACGATAAATTGCGCGGAGTCACCCACGCTAAAACCACAATTTGTTGAAAAAGGACGGCAGGCCTTGCGGTAATCAATTTCGTTAACACCATCTAAGGTTTGCAGGCCTGCATCGGTTGCAAGTGCCCCCATGCATTTTAAGCCTTCCATAATTTCAGGGGTGATAGCAACATCCACACAACCCACCAAGGCGACTTTAGTTTTCCCCAACTGCATATCACTAAGCGCATGTTTTAAGTTATATAAAAATGAAGCGCAAGCACCAACGGTAGTGCCGGTATTACCAATACCGTTCACCACATAACTGTTAATAAACGACGCTGCCATATCCGGTAAACCGAGCGCAAACATTTTTGAACCAACTCGGCCTCCCAATAAAGGCTGTCTTAATAAAGCTGCAAAAGAATTCTCATCAACTTGGCCAAAAGCACTGCCGGCATACACGGATAAAGCATCAGGATCAACGTGATCAAAAATGGTTTGCCAATCAAAACCTAAAGAATTTAAGGTATCCGAAGCGCCATAAACAGCCATTCTGATCCCAAGTGGGTGACTGCGGGTGGGATATAAATCACCGGGATCAAAGCCTTCAGGAATATTGGCACCAAAAGAAATACCCAGTTTTCCAGTTGTGGGAACGAAAATATCAATACCCTCACCTGTAATTGTGACAGTGACTTGAGAATTATTTTCTTCACAAATTTGCCAATTATTGGGAATAACTTTCGGTAAATCAACTTTAGCCATGCTAAACGTATTAACGCGACTGGCTTTTTTATTGCGCAACAAATGATCGGGGTTGAATGACGTGATTTTCCGCATTAAAGTGTGTTGCTTGATCTTAGCAACAGTATCTGCCGTTAAACCCGTTTCAGGCATGATTTTCATACGGGTTGCTAAGTCTTGCCACGTAGATTGCATGTCATGCTTCGGGATTTGATCGGCAACCATGCGTTTGTAACTGTGAAAACCAGAGCTTCTCCCAGCTGAATTCATACCACCAAAACCTACAATTAAAGGCAATTCTTTCATTAAGTTAATCTCCTTTTATCTCATAAGTGCTTGTAGCAAGATTGTAATACGCTATTTTAAAAAGTATTGCTACTGAGTTAAGTAAAATTATGCCTAGCAAGGCGCAGTTTATGGGTAGTCAATGAGAACGCGAGCGAGCACAAACCCTAACCAAAATTAGGGTTGATATTACCTCAAGCGAGTTGAAAAGTCACTTATGCTAAGACCGCTGAATAAAAATCAACAACCTAAGCTTGGCACAGAGGAAAGCTTAGGTTGAATTATTTAACAGCAATTCCCGCTGTAGCTGGGAACAGCCATATTTGGGAACTTCATGCTCCAATTTACTGAATAATAGTTACACAAATTTTATATCAATTTAGCAGGTAACTTATTATTTAGGGCCTCGTTTGCTTCGATTTGAATCTGGATTTTGGCCAAATTCAGATTCCACTGGTTCAGATTTCACTGGTGCAGTCTCACGAGGACGTTTATTCGTAGAAACAGACCTTCCTCTAAGAGTGTATCTACCTGAAGAAAGTAATAATGGCAGCTGCCCTTCAGA
>CAYGTS010000069.1:3527-13451 GCA_964352905.1 uncultured Legionellales bacterium
ACTAGAACTAGAACTAGAACTAGAACTAGAACTAGAACTAGAACTAGAACTAGAACTAGAAGCAGCTGGTGCTCGCCTATCTGCCGCACTCTTGCTTTCTTCCTGTACCTTACTTCGCCTCTTATCGAGTATGTTAGCAGCATCTGAAAGATTTACTTCAAGCGGTGAAAGTTCTACACCATAAGGATCAAAAAGATCATCCCCGACAAAAAAAGTCACCTGACCTGTAAGCTCCATCATCTCTCTTGTGGTTTTGTTCATATACAAGTGAAGTGGCTGGCCATCATCGCTTAATTCCAAAAAAGTCCATAGTACTAATTCGTTCTTAAGTGCAAAATCATAAAAAGACTTTACTGATGTTTTCCAAGTATCCATGGCACTATTTTTATTGTCGCTGTTATCATTGCAGAATTTATAAACCATTGCCCCCATTTTCAATAAAGGCAATATTTCTCGAAAAAATACGGTTGCAAAACCGGTTTGTCGAGCAATTAAACTCTCTATTTGGTCTCTTGCTAAGTTTGCTTTTGCTTGCTCTAATTGAGTTTTTAATTGGCCTAATTGTTGCAATGCCTCTGAATTATTAGGATCCTCAGACATTTGCTTAATAGTTTGTTCTATTCGCAAAATGCGATCTTCAATCGGTCGTATAATCCTTGCTTCTTGTGCTTGAAAATCAGCTTCTGTTTCATCATCCATATACTCGTTGTTTGCTTCTTTTGCATAAGCACTATCAAAAGCAACTAGTGCGTTTTCTAAATTATTTACCAATTGATCTAAATATTTACTATAGATTAAACGTTGGCCATGCATGGTTTTCACCTTTTTGTTTATTTTTCGAAAGCATACTGTAATTAAAATTCTTGCCAATGTATAGGTTTTAAGCTAAATAAAATAGTTTTCACCTTCCCAAAAAAAGCATCGTTTAAACAATGCTTTTTTGGAGCAAAATAAAAATAAGATTTGTAACTATTCACCATGTAGATGGGAACGTCCTGATCCCCGCTTATCAAGAGGACTGGCGTTTGGGCTAAAAACGGCGAAAATCTTTTATCGAAATGCTCATGTATAACTCATACACTGCGCTTTCTCAAAAATATTTTTGTAGTTGTTCGCCAAATCTGAACGTTCTCGGTAAATTCACCTTCAAATAGTTACTAAGATTTAAAGTCTATTAAATCTCGGTTGTTTTTGGCTTAGGCAAAGTTGGTTTTTGCGTTTGTTTCTGCTCATTGCTCGATGGCTTACTTTTTGCCGCCTTATCTTGTTGTTTTTTGAGTTGTGTTTGCGCTTTATTTTTAGCCTTTGTAGCGTTTGAACTCGTTGATTGTTGGCTCATTGTATAAATGCGATAAGCATCTAACGTCATTTGCGCTTTATTTTTACGTTGTAATACGCCTTGTTCAAAGGAGCTGACATCATGTTTGACATTATTACCGCCACGATTATTTGAAGCACTCGGTTGGTTGTAATTACCAAAGCTTCGAGGCGGTGCGTTACGCGTGCTTGGGTAAGAGTTGCCACTGGGTTGCGGCGCACTGTTATAAGAACCAGCACCACCACCGTGATAACTTGGCGTACTGCCACTGTTATAAGAACGCACACTTTGGTGAGATGGGGAACCATGCATTTCTTCAGCATGTTGTGGATAGGTGTTATTGTTGTATTGCTGATTGCCCGTGGAAGAATAGGATGAGTAACCAGCAGGACTTGCAGAACCACCACCAAACCATGATTGCATACCACCGCAACCAGTTAAACCGATTACAGCAACCCCAACAACAATTAACTTTTTCATCTTTAGCTTCCTTTTGACCGTCAATTTAAACTTAGTGACTAAAAACTTATTGTATATCAAGCAACGGCAAAATGAAAAGAAGTTAAACTTAACATATTAAATGCATATAAGAATAGTATTAGGAGAGTACCAAATATTTGAATTCTGCTGTATGATACTTCATGTAAAATTTAATCTGGAATTATAAATGCGCGAACTTGATCGCTTAGCCTTTATCTTAAAGCCCACTGAAGTCATGTTTGAATGGGTTAAAGGTTTGTCACAAGATGACTCAGAAATTACCTTTGATGATTTGTTGGAAGACAGTACGGTTTTACTCTTTCCTGTATTCGAAGACGATGATGAAATTTGGGACTATTTTGAAGAAAACTACCTGGCCATTCTTGAAAATGAATTATCCTCTTGGACACTTGATGAAGATCAATGGCCCGCCGATCGAAGTTTAGAATTATTCCACGAATGGTTTTATATCGAGCAACACAATATGGTCATTGATTTAGCGAGTCATGATATTTTTAGCAATGATGTTGTGGTAAGCCATTAGGGCGTCTTTGCAATAACTTCTTCACGTAAGGCACGGCGCAAAATTTTCCCAACATTGGTTTTAGGTAGCTCATCACAAAATTCAATAATCTTGGGCACCTTATATCCAGTCAGATTTTTTTTGCAATATTTTAGTAATTCTTGCGCGTCTAAAGAGTGATCCTTGCGTACCACAAATGCCATTACTTGCTCACCTGTCACTTCATGTGGCACACCAATAATAGCAACTTCTAACACTTTATCATTGGCTGCGATAACTTCTTCCACCTCATTGGGATAAACATTAAAGCCCGAAACCACAATCACATCTTTTTTACGATCAACAATATAAACATAACCTTGTTCATCAATCGTAGCGATATCACCTGTACGAAACCAACCCTTTTTAGTAAACGAATTGCGCGTTTCAGTATCCATTTGCCAATAACCGAGTGTGACTTGTGGCCCTTTGACACATAATTCACCGGGCGTGTTAAATGGCAATTCATTTTCTTCATCATCACACACGATTACATCGGTTGAAGGGATCGGTGTGCCAATACTACCGGTGTAATGATCTAAGTGCATTGGATTAATGCAAACACCGGGGGAGGTTTCAGTTAAACCATAGGCTTGCGTTAATACATTACCCGTAACAGTTTGCCAACGTTTAGCAACGGATTCTTGCACAGCCATACCACCACCCAGAGTTAAATGTAATTGGCTAAAATCTAATTTAGCAAAATCGCGATGGTTTAATAACGCATTAAACAGCGTATTAACGCCTGTAATCGCTGTAAATTTTAGTTTTGATAATTGCTTCACAAAATCATTAATATCGCGCGGATTGGTAATTAAAATATTCAAACCACCAAAACACATAAAGGTAAAACAATTCGCTGTTAACGAAAATATATGATAGAGCGGTAAAGCAGTAATGACTACTTCATCACCCTCTTTGGCAAAAGGTTGAATCCACGCCGTATCCTGTAAAAGGTTTGCAACCATATTACGATGGGTCAGAATAGCGCCTTTGGAAATACCAGTCGTACCACCGGTATATTGCAAAAAGGCAACATCGGTATGATTTAATTCCACAGGTTGAAAATCTAACCCTTGTCCTGTGTTCAATATCTCACGAAAATGAATTGCTTTTGGAATAGACCATTTTGGGACCAGTTTTTTAATGTATTTCACTACAAAATTAATAATGGGTCGTTTGGGAAAGCTAAATAAATCACCCATTTTAGTTACAATAACATTTTTTATTTGGGTTTTAGGTAAAGCAAGTTGTAACTCATGTGCAAAATTTTCTAATACAATAATCGTTTCAGCGCCAGAATCTTTTAGCTGATAAGCTAATTCACGTGCAGTATAAAGCGGATTAACGTTAACAACGATTAGCCCTGCAATCAATGATCCAAACATTGCAATCGGGTATTGCAAGACATTTGGCATCATCAATGCAATGCGATCGCCTTTTTTAAGGTGCAGTACCTGTTGGTAGTACGCCGCTACATCTTTGGCTTTTTCTTCCAATTCAGCATAAGTAATGGTTTGGCCTAAATTGTAAAAAGCTTTATTACTGGCAAATTTCTCACAAGTTTTAAAAAAGAAATCAGCAAGGGATTGATATAAACTCGGATCAATTGTTGCTGGAACGCCTTGAGAATAATTTTTTAACCACACTTTATCCATCAGATTACCATCCCTTTCTAGCTGCATAATAAAATTCTAGATGACTTGCTAAAAGATTACTAGTTTTTTACTATAGCAGCAACAAATTACAGATACAGGTGCATATTTATGGAAGACATTTTAGCCGCAGAACAAACAAGCAGTGCTTTTCAATTGAAAGGTAGTCTTTTTACCTTGACAGTTATGCAAATTATGACAACTGATAAAAATCTTGTTGCAACGCAACTTGACGCGTTAATTGAGCGTACACCAAAATTTTTCAACCAAATGCCCATGGTGCTTGATATTGCTGCTATCAATCGTAGTAAAAAGGCATGGAGTTTGAAAGACGTAGTAACCGTATTGCGCGAACACAACATTATACCCATTGGCATTCGTGGCGGCATGACAGAACATAATCAACAAGCATTAGAGTTAAATCTTGCCATTATGCCGAGTAGCCAAACTGATAAAATCCCTGTATCAGAAAAACCTGTCATCCAACAACCAGCAGCTTCTGCTGATAGCCATGAAACGCCAACGACTAAAATTATTACCAAGCCGGTACGTTCTGGCCAGCAAATTTATGCACAAAATAGTGATTTGGTGATTATTTCATCGGTGAGTCACGGCGCGGAATTACTCGCTGATGGCAATATTCACGTTTACGGCGCCCTACGCGGTCGTGCACTCGCTGGTGTTAATGGTAATACCCATGCGCACATTTTTTGCGGCGAATTAGATGCCGAATTAATTTCCGTAGCGGGTTATTACATGGTTAAAGAGGATGTAAAAAGAATGCAGCTTGCAGACAATAGCCTATATAACATCTTCTTAGAAAACGAGCGTTTGCAAATTACACGCATTATGTGAGCCAAAGGCCCTGGACTGATGGGTTCACAACATCACGCCTGGAATTTCAGCAATTCCCGCCGTAATGTCTGATTACTCAACAACAGTCAGATTTAACGTGATCTTGCCCAAATATGGCTGTTCCCAGCTACAGCGGGAATTGCTAGATATCTTGCAGCTAGGCTTTTTTTAGTTAAAAAAACAGTGTAGAGTATGCGTTTATTCAGAAATTCTCGCCCTGATCTTGAATTACTCAAAACAGCGGGAATTGCTGGCGTTTATGTATCTATTTGGTAACTATTCAGTAAATTTGAAGGTGAATTTATCGAGAACGTTCAGATTTGGTGCGTTCCCATCTACAGGGTGAATAGTTACTCTATTTGTTTAATTTTAGGGAAAGGTAACATAGTGGCTAAAATTATTGTAGTAACTTCTGGTAAAGGCGGTGTTGGTAAAACAACGAGCAGTGCAGCATTTTCAACAGGCCTTGCTTTACGCGGTTTTAAAACCGTGGTGATTGACTTTGATGTCGGTCTACGCAACCTTGATCTTATTATGGGTTGTGAAAGACGTGTTGTTTATGATTTTGTTAATGTGATCAATGGCGATGCGAGCCTCTCACAAGCGCTGATCAAAGATAAACGCGTTGAAAATCTTTACATCCTACCTGCTTCACAAACACGCGATAAAGAGTCTTTATCAAAAGAGGGGGTTGAGCGCATTTTAAATGAATTAAGCAAAAATTTTGATTATATTGTTTGCGATTCACCAGCAGGCATTGAACGCGGTGCGCAAATGGCACTGTATTTTGCAGATAGTGCCATTGTGGTCACTAATCCTGAAGTTTCATCGGTACGCGATTCTGATCGCATTTTGGGTATTTTAGCGAGTAAATCACGTCGTGCTGAACTAAACCAAGAGCCAGTAACAGAGCACTTGCTGCTAACGCGCTACTCCCCTGTTCGTGTTGAACGCGGTGAAATGTTAAGCGTTGAAGATGTTAGTGAAATTTTAGCAATCCCTTTATTAGGTATTATTCCTGAATCGCAAGCAGTATTAAAAGCCTCTAATGCAGGTACACCTGTTATCTTGGATGATATTAGCGATGCTGGTAAGGCGTATAGCGATGCAGTGTCACGCTTCTTAGGCGAAGACATCCCTCATCGTTTTCTAAGCAAACGTAAAAAAGGACTTTTAGGACGTATTTTTGGATCTAATCGTGAGGAAACAGCCGCATGAGTATTTTAAAATATTTACGGCGCCGCCCAAATACTGCCGCGGTGGCTAAAGAGCGTTTGCAAATCATCATTTCGCATGAACGTAATAAAAAACACCATCAACCTGATTACTTAGCAAAATTACAGCAAGAGTTGGTTAATGTTATTAGCAAATACGTTAATATTAATCCTGAAAATGTTAATGTTGCATTGGACAATAGTGGCGATTGCTCCATTCTCGAATTAAACGTAACATTACCTGAAGTTGAAATGGTTGATTAATTGTTATTAACTAACTTGGCATTCTTTAAAGTACCCGATTTCTTTCCTAAGGAACATCTCGTATCGATAATTTATGCAATATTAACAGTTATTGCTGGTTTCATTATCGGCAATATTGCTAGTAATGGTATTACTAAAGCCGTTAAAAAACATGCTTCAGCGCAACAGTTAATGCTACTACGCAAGCTGGTAAAATATTTTATTATTATCATTTTTGTGTTTTCAGCGTTGCAACAAGTGGGTTTTACATTAAGCGTATTATTAAGCGCGGCAGGTGTTTTAACTGTGGCGGTGAGTTTTGCTTCACAAACTGCTTTTTCTAATATTATCAGCGGTATTTTTTTAATTATCGAACGACCATTTAAAGTCGGTGATAGCATTAGCATTAATGGTAACATAGGTGAGGTGTTAACCATTGATTTATTATCCATTAAGATCCGTACTGCTGATAATACGTTAATCCGGATTGCCAATGAACAGCTATTAAAAACGCCGATTACGAATTTATCCTTTTACAATACGCGTCGTTTTGATTTAAAAGTGGGCGTGTCTTACAACGATGATTTAGAGAAAGTCTTCACTCTATTAAAAGATATTGCCGCTAAACAACCTTTAGCCTTAAATGATCCTGAGCCGAAAATCTTCATTCTAGGCTTTGGTAATTCTTCAATTGATTTGCAATTTTCAGTCTGGTGTTTACGCACTGATCTTGCCGAATTTAAAAACGAATTACAGCAGGCGGTTAAAAGGACCTTTGATGAACATGGCATTAATATACCCTATCCCATTCAAACGCTTTATATAAATAATATGTAACTATTCAGTAAACTTAACTGTGACTTTACCAGGAACGTTCAGGGTGAATAGTTACAATAATATCGCCGCTAATAAATACAATTAGATAGCCTCTAACCTGGTTCTGCGGGATCAGACCTCCGTCATTGCGAGCGATAGCGAAGCAATCCAGGGTTAGGATCTTCGATTTTACAAGATTTCACTACCGTTGC
The DNA here is from genome assembly GCA_964352905.1 of uncultured Legionellales bacterium. Taxonomy (GTDB): domain Bacteria; phylum Pseudomonadota; class Gammaproteobacteria; order JAHCLG01; family JAHCLG01; genus CAYGTS01. The sequence continues at coordinate 10,883 of CAYGTS010000069.1, forward strand.
TATCAATTCCAGTGCACTGAAAAGCATCACCTTTAACATCATGTGCAATACCACAAACTCCTGGATTGCTTCGTCGCTGCGCTCCTCGCAATGACGGATATCCAAATTGAAGTTAGTTAGGAGCGTTAGCGAAGCAGGGGTTCGCAACGACGGATCAATTTCGGTATTTCTAATAATAAAGATTAATTGCCGCCACTGCCGCTTTAAAATCTGTGGTATCTTTTGCCTTCAGCACAAACCAAGAACCGGCAATAATGCCAACATGTTCACTAAAATTATATTCCAATGCGGGAGCAAGTGTAATCGATTCTACCTTGCCATGACCGATACTAGCAGGAGTATTATTCGCCGTATAGCCAACAAAACCATTAAAACTCGTCGCTTGGCGATGTTGAATCACAACTTCCATGACCGGCACAAGATGTTGGGTTAGTGACCACTCTGCTGCGAGATCCAGAATATTTTCATTACCAGGCTTTATCGTGCCATTTGTATTAAAGCCGCCGCCATAAGAATTAAAACCATCTAAAGATACTTTACTGGCAAATAAGCGCGTTAAATCCAGGCGAAATCGCAAATATTGATCATCCCAAATCGGTAATAAGTATTGAAAATTCAAATTAAATTGCGTTTGGTAACTACCCATCCCAATGCCATTGGTGCCTCTATTATTAGGATTTAAACGATTGTACTGCCCGGTTGGTAATGTTTCTTGGATCATAAACTCAATATCAAGGCTATTAGGTTTGTCCTTTTGCTCTAAAATTTGATAGCCTAAAGCAACACTGCTATCTGTGACACCACTGCCTCGCGCACCTTGATTAAGATTACGCTGGTACCCACTGATTAATTGTAGATCTATTTTATCAGTTAAGCCGTAAATCAAATCGGGGGTTAACGTTGTGCTAATACTGCTTGGAGTACGTATCAAACGCCCACTGCGATTAAAGATGCCATCATTATCAGTATAAAAGGTATAAAATTCAAAATTAAAATGGCCTTTTTCAACAACATGACCATCAGGTGCAATCAAAGGCCCGGTAAACCAAGGCGTGTAGGCCTGTGCTGAACAATACATTAGGCTTAGCATCAAGAAAGCGAGGATGATTTTTACAATTCGTGTTAACACTTCCCTTACCCTACTGCAAAACGTCTTGAAAAAGTACTCGTAGCATACTAATCGAAAATAAACTCACTGTGAAGCAGCAATTCCCGGTGTACCTGGGAACAGCCATATTTGGGCAATCTCACGTTAAAAATTTCAAAAAATGTGCTCATTTATTATGTATAAACTCCGCTATTTTTTGAAATTTTTAACGTGACCTTGCCTCAAATCTGACTGTTCTTGAGTAATCAGACATTACGGCGGGAATCGCTGGTGAAGCAGCAATTCCCGGTGTACCTGGGAACAGCTATATTTGGGCAATCTCACGCCAGGAATGACTGATTGTGAAGCTACTTTGTTCTGCTCACCCCTTGTAGATTTATAATTACCAGAACGTTCAGATTTGGCGTTCCCCGCTACGGAGTGAGCAGTTAAGCTACTTTTTAATTATCTGAAAACAGCGTATGCGGTGCTACACCGATTTCAACTAATTGCTTTTGCAACACGTTAATTTTTTCAGGATGCCCTGCCAAATAAAAGCTTGATTGTTTACAGTCAGCTAAGTAAGGTTTAATGAAATTCAAAACGTCTTGCGATATTTCAAATTTTTTGTCATCTCTATTCACCACCGTCTTTAAATGAAACCGCTCATCTTGCGCTTGTAATTGCATTAAACATTCTTTATCAAAAATATTGTTATCGTCTCGCGCAAGCCAAACTAAAAAAATATGTTTATGCTGTTTGTTTTTAAGTGCACGCAGCAAAATACTTTTACCATAAGCATATCCTACACCTGTCACAATAATAAAAATATTTTTCTCATTATTGTCTCTATAAAATGCTTTCCCATAAGGTAACGTTACTTCAACACCACCCAGTAACTGCATACTTTTAATTAAGGCTGATGCAACACTATCTGAATCCTGGCATTGGATCAAAACTTCAATCATATTATCGTGATACTGATCCGATGCAATTGAATACATGCGACACGTACTTTTATTCAACCACAGCTTTAAATATTGCCCAGGCTCGAAACTAACTGGTTCATCAAAACACAATTGCACACGATATAAATGAGGTAAAATTTGTTGCGGTGCTAAAACTTTAATGAATTGCTGATTTAGCGCAATTGATGTTGGGTGATGTTGAGAGCTTAACTTGTTTGAGTAAACTTCAATGTTATTGTGACTCATTATGTTGCTTCCTATTTTTAGATTAGAGGTAACTATTCACTCTGTAGATGGGAACGCCCATATTTGGGCTAAAAACGGCGAAAATCTTTTATCGAAATGCTCATGTATAACTCATACACTGCGCTTTCTCAAAAAGATTTTCGCCATTTTTATCACCAAATCTGAACGTTCTCGGTAAATTCACAGTTAAATTTACTGAATAGTTACTTTTTAGGGTAACTATTCACCCTGTAGATGGGAACGCCCATATTTGGGCTAAAAACGGCGA